>CAJFUP010000221.1 GCA_904420225.1 uncultured Lachnospiraceae bacterium | reverse complement strand
CATAAAATGCATTAATTATTTCATGCACCCATAATTGTTCATTATTCAAGGAAAGAAATTTTATGTTCTCTCCAATTTTAAGTTCTTGGGTTATAGAATCTGAAAAAATACAAGGAAGTCCCGCTGCCTGTGCCTCTATTCCTACCAACGGGACCCCCTCAAAGATAGAAGGCAATACAAAACAATCCATCGCCTGATATAACTTATCAATATCCTGCCGGATCCCAAGAAATAGAACTTGTTCCTCCATCCTCAATTCTTTTACTCTTCGTTTGACCTCTCCCATTAATTCCCCTTGTCCTACTAACAATAGGCATGAAGATGGCTCTTTCTGTAAAACCTTTTGAAATACTTCAATAAGATATTTGTGGTTTTTTTGAAAATGGAATCTTCCAATATGACCAATTACTCTTTTATCTTGTAAACCTAGCTTTTCTCTATATTCCTGACGAATATTCTCTCGGTATTGATATTTTTCTAAATCAATGGCATTATGAATGAGACGATAGGATTCCAACTTTCTTATGCTGGGTCCAAAAAACCAATTGACCGCCGCATCAGAACAAGTCCAAAAATCTGTCGCATACTTCCGGACGGTCAATCTATTGATTTTATGTAATAACCCCCTTAGAAAGCTATCTCCATTTTCCGCATTATGGCAATGTATAATTCTCTTTTCTATTCCGTATTTCTTTGCATACTTTAAATAATCGATATTGGCAAGACTACATACATTCACCCAAATAGCCTGATAATTGGGGGCATATTTTTCCATGAAACTATTTAGTGTCTTCTCAAATTTTGTTCGTCCATCTCTTCTTGCCGGAATACGGAAAATTCCCCCCCCTAATGAGGTTATTTCGTCTTCATAGGCAACCACTTCTGTGTTACATAAAAAATCAAATTGTATCAAACGTTTGTCAATTTCTCTATAATAATTCATTATAAGACTTTCGACACCGCCAGGATTTTCTGTTATCCCAAATACTAATACTTTTTTCATAAGTTTATCCTATCTCTTTGAATATTTTTTAAATTGCATATGACGAACCATTGCAATTAGTTTGACCATGAAATAAAGATCATTTTTAATACACCAAAGAGTGACTTGTCTCGTTTTGGAGAAATCACCGTAATGGACATGCTTTAAAGCCTCCGCAAAAATAGGCTTTCTTAATAATTTTTTAAATTCTTTTATCTGATTCTTCCTTGGAACTTCCGAATCTGGATGAAAAGAAAAATTTATAACAATCAATAGCAAGTGATATAGTACACAGCTAAAGTATGCTTCTTGACAATATTTTTTTTCTCTATGCTGTTCGATATCTTGTTGGATGGCCTCCATCGAAAGAATATATTTATCAGCATAATCTTTTCGATATTTTCTTACAGCTGAATCTGCATTAAACCAGTAATGATAACAAATATTGCCAATATACATTATCCTATTGGCGGCACAAGCCGCACGGAACATAAACTCAGCATCTTCAGCCGCTGACAAAGCATTATTAAAATAAATCCGCTTCTCAATCAGAAACTTTTTCAAAAATGCCTTTCCCCAAACAAATCCTGCCCCTGTTTGAGGCTTCAAAACATCCTTTTCAAAGACTTCTTTGCTGGCCTTTTCAAAAACAGTCATACCTTTTTTATACTCATGCATTTTAACAGCATTTCCATACTCCATGGCATGACTTCCCATGACTATATCTGCATTCTTTTCCTCACCAGCAGATATTAGCATCTCTATGGCATTACTTTCCAACCAGTCATCAGCATCCACAAACATAATCCATTTGCCCATCGCCCTCTCAATACCCCTATTTCTGGCAGAAGCGACACCGCAATGTTCTTGTTCCTCTACTATTATCTGCAGATCTCTTTCCTGATAATTTTCTAAAATTGCTTTGTATTTTTCTATACTTTCATCAAACACAATAATAACTTCCAAATTCCGCCAATTCTGATCTTTAATACTGGATAAACATCTTTCAAACAGAAAAAGATCTACATGATATACTGGTATAATAATACTTACTTTGCAAAAGTCAAGTTTCACAGCTTATTCTATCCTCTTCAATCACAAAAAATGTTATGCCTTTATCCGGTCCCACATCCCAAACGCCGATTCAATCACCTTATCCATATCATAATACTTATACTCACCCAAACGTCCGCCAAAGATCACCTTCTCTTCTGTCTGCGCTTTCTGTACATATTTCTGATATAGCTCCTGATTTTTGGCATCATTAACCGGATAATACGGTTCCATTCCTTCTTCCCAATCCACAGAAAACTCCTTGGAAATCACTGTTTTAGGCTGCTTCCCAAATTCAAAGTGTTTATGCTCAATAACCCTTGTGTATGGGGTTTCCCGATCCGTATAGTTCATAACTGCCACACCCTGATGGTTATCCTCATCCAATACTTCCGTTTCAAAATGTACAGTTCGATATTCCAGTTTTCCAAAACAATACTCATAATAGGCATCTATCGGGCCTGTAAAAATCACCTTATCTCCCATCTTCATGTACGTATCTCTATCTTTCAGGAAATCGGTTTCTGTCATAATATCGGCACCTTCAAATAATTTTTCCACCAAAACATTATATCCACCAATGGGAATTCCCTGGTACAAATCATTGAAATAATTATTATCATATGTATAACGGACAGGCAGCCGCTTAATAATAAAACTCGGCAGATCTTTACAATCCCTTCCCCATTGTTTTTCCGTGTATCCTTTAATCAATTTTTCATAGATATCTTTTCCCACAAGGCTGATCGCCTGCTCTTCCAGATTCTTAGGTTCTCCCTCAATTTCTGTCCGCTGCCTGGCAATGATTTCTTCCGCTTCCTTAGGTGTACGAATCCCCCACATTTTACTGAATGTGTTCATATTAAATGGAAGATTATAGATCTCTCCTTTATAATTTGCCACTGGGCTATTGGTATATCGATTAAATTCCACCAGTGAATTTACAAATTCCCAAACCTTTTTATTGCTGGTATGGAAAATATGAGCGCCATATTTATGTACATGGATCCCTTCCACCTCTTCACAATAAACATTTCCTCCAATATGGGGTCTTTTTTCCAACACCAGACAGCTTTTACCCGCCTTTCCTGCCAAATAAGCGATTACCCCTGAATAAAGTCCTGCACCAACCAATACATAATCATATCGTTTCATTGTCATTTTTCTCCTTTTCCAGTCATCTAGTCAACTGCGCCCAATTATATCTTTTCTTTAATTTAAAAGCTTTTTTCATATTTTTTGCCAAATATTTTTGCTCTAACAAAAGATATTATTTTCCTTTTCCAGTCAATTTCTCCCAAAAAGCAAGTGGGTACCTCTTTGTAAACAAGATTCTTTTGACGAAGCCAAACATCCAGAAGCAGTTCACTTACCCGACCAAATAATCTGGCTTGAAAAGTGTCGTACTGGTTCAGGTCTATCTTATGCTCCAATTGGCTTAATATAGAAAACAGCCACTGACAATATTCATCAGACAATTCTTTTTTCATGATATACATATTAAACATATGGCCACTTCGACTTTTCATGGTCTTATCAAATGCCTGAATATATTCTGGATACTGGTCTTTAATAATTGTCCTTGTCATATCCAAATGCTCTGCATAGTGCGTATGGGCATAATGTGTGTATAAAGTTTCAATATAATAGTGACGCTTTTGGGGAAGTATCACATCATATTTCTTTACTAATTCCCCAATATCCCCATCGGATAAAATCGCCCGATATGGATCCTCGCCTTTTCTTTTCTTTTTACCGAAATATCTCCTATAATGTACCAGCCCAATATAATCTGTTTTTACATTTTTCCAACCCCAATACAATCCGGTTAATTCACAATAAAATGGATTTTTAAGAGAAATATTATCTCCTGTATTATCTCCCTGGATTCCAAATCCCTTTTTTCCCTCTTTTCCTACATGCAGAGGGAGATAGCACTTACCTCCAGGAACCTGGTAGGGTTTGTGCATGGCTATGATAATGGTTACCTTTTTATCCATCTGTCACTTCTCTCTTCCTGGTTTTTTAGCGGGAACCTGTTCTTTTCAATACCGCCGCGACTGTTTTGAGCAAAAGTTTTATATCCAGCGTAAGCGACCAATTATCGATATAGTACAGATCCAGTCGAACCACTTCTTCAAAATCCTCAATATCGCTTCGTCCACTCACCTGCCACATACCGGTGATTCCCGGCTTAATGCTGAGGCGTCGTTTATGATGCTTGTCATATTGCATAAATTCATCCACTGTAGGCGGTCGAGTCCCTACCAAGCTCATATCTCCTCTCAAAACATTGAAAAACTGTGGCAATTCATCAATACTGGTGGCTCTGATAAATCTACCTACCCGCGTAACACGAGGATCATTTGTCATTTTAAACATCTGACCTTTCATCTCATTTTGTTTCATTAATTCTTTCTTTCTTGTCTCAGCATCCACATACATAGAACGAAACTTATAAATATAAAAAAAACGGCCGTTTTTTCCCACACGTTTCTGTTTAAATAGAATCGGTCCCGGAGAGTCTAGCTTTATTATGGGAAACAAAAAAAACATAACCACCAGTGTCAAGAGACTGCCCACTATACCTCCAGCCACATCCATCAGGCGCTTAACTGCCAACTTTTCTCCAGAATAAAAATTCATTGCAAATGTAATAACCGGATAACTCCCCATCAATTGGATTCTTTTATTATATTGTTCCAGCTCCTCCTGTACTTTTACACCGATATGTACGGTAATTCCCATTTTTTCAAACTCTTTGACATATGATTTCAAAAAACCGTAGCCATGGCTGGAAAGCGCGATAAACACTTCATCTACAATTTCTCTTCTGGCATACTCAAGCATTTCTTCTGCGCTGGATAAGACTGGCACAGCGGCAATTTCTGTTTTCCCATCTGCATTATCCACAAGATAACAAGCTGCAATCCGTTCTGTAAAGCTTTCTTTTTCCAAATTTCTTATAATCTTTTCCGCATTTTTTCCTTTACTGATCAAAAGTAGTTTGGCTACATTCCTTTTGCGCTTTCTTACCCTTTGCTTTTTCAAAATGGAACGTGCTAAATAATCGAACAACACATCGAAAATCAAAAGGAGACTAAATACCCCGCGGCTCATTCTATCTAGACGTTTCATGAGAAATAAAACCAATACAACCATAACGGCGAATATGAACACATTTTTAAGAATTGCCAGCAGTTCTTCTATGTTATTCCGATAGGAGAAATCTCTGTTTTGGCCAAACAAGAAAATGGTGGCTATAAATGAGGAAAGCAACGTACCAACATTGACAAAATTCATTTCCTCCCCCCGCCATAACACCAGCCACAGATAATTAGCCAAGAGGTACGATATCACAAAAATCAAAAGATCACACAAACAGATTGTCAAACTGAAATTTTTTTCCTTCCCCTGTTCCATAGTTTTCCATTCCTTCCTCTTCATTTTTGCCACAAAATAATGTGGTTTATCAAAAACAAAGGGGGTTCCACAAAACTGCGGTTAATTGATTTTCGGTTTTTACTCCCTGGTTCCCCCGATTCTTCTCAACGCATCCGTCATACACAGCTGTCAATTTTCCGAAATCCACTGAAAATAAAACAATATACTAGGCAAAGAGTCGCCTTTACCATTTCCTCTATTATAGGAAACTTACGTCAAAATAGCAAGTAACTTTCAATTTTGTGTTGTCACATTTTCCTTTTCGTCCTGACAATATGCAAAAGAAAAAGGCTGTCTCTCAACTTTAAGTCCGTTGATAGACAACCTTCTATGTCCTCATACTCATTGTACAAGGCGCCCCTGCCAAGGAATGCGGATGGCGGGACTTGAACCCGCACGAAGTCACCCTCGTCAGATTTTGAGTCTGATGCGTCTGCCATTCCGCCACATCCGCTTTTCT
>CAJFUP010000220.1 GCA_904420225.1 uncultured Lachnospiraceae bacterium | reverse complement strand
CGGAGTGTCAGCAAGATTAATGGAGAGAGTGTTCCCGCCTCCAAGGTGCGAGAAATATCGGGAATGCTCCTGGATATCCATGGCCAGCATGAGCACCAGTCTCTGCTGCATTCATGGAAACATTTGGAAATTCTGGATTTGTATGCCAAATCCCAATTATTGCCGGTTGAGGAATCATATGTGGCCGCTTATCATGAGTATCTTCAGTTTAAAAAAGAATTATCTGCATATACTTCCGATGAGGAATCGCGAAAGAGAGAAATGGCATTTCTGGAATTTGAAATGAATGAGATCCAGGAGGCGGATCTGAGATCGGGGGAAGAGGAAGAGCTGATGGAAACGTATTCACGGCTGTCCCATGGCAGTCAGATCCTGAAGGGACTCATGGAGATCCAAAGCGGTCTGGGAGATGAAAATCCGGCGGGGGCTCTGGAAACTGTGGGGCGCTGTGTGCAGATTATATCCGAAATCCTGCCCTATGATGAATCTCTGTCGGATATCCGGGATCAGATTTATGACTTGGAATCTCTTTTGACGGATATCACAAGAGAGCTATCCAGGCGGGTGGACGGCGTAGAAGTGGACAGCCAGCAGCTTTGCGATGTCCAGGAGCGTCTGGACATGATCCACCATTTGGAAGACAAATACGGCTCCACTGTGGAAGATGTGCTGAGGGTGCTGGAGGAGAAGCAAAGGGAATATGATCGTTTGGTCAATTTTGCCGCCCGCAAGCAGGATCTGGAGGAAAAACAGGCGGCAGCAGTGAGGCGGATGAAAAAATTCAGCGGAGAAATGGGACGAATTCGCCGGGAGTATGCCGAAAAGCTGGAAGTGGTTCTAAAGGATTCCTTGATTGATCTGAACTTTTTGGACGTTCGCTTCGAGGTCCGCGTAACGGATACGGAGAACTTCACAGATAAGGGAAATAGTGAGGTGGAATTTCTGATTTCCACCAATCCCGGTGAGGCCCTGCGTCCGCTTCGGGAGGTGGCATCGGGGGGAGAGCTGTCCCGAATCATGCTGGCCATTAAATCGGTCCTGGCGGACAGCGACCAGATAGATACCCTCATTTTTGACGAAATTGATGCGGGCATCAGCGGGCGCACAGCCCAGAAGGTTTCGGAGAAATTGTCTGTTATTGGAAAAACTAGGCAGGTGATCTGCATTAGTCATCTTCCCCAGATCGTTGCCATGGCGGACCGCCACTTTTTGATTCAAAAAACCACGGATTCTATGTCCACCACCACTCATATCAGCTGTCTTGATGGGGAGGAGAGTATCCTTGAACTGGCCAGGCTGCTGGGCGGCAGCCAGATCACCGACACGGTGTTGGAAAATGCCAGAGAAATGAAAGATATGGCAAAAGGAACAAAATCTCACCAGTGTACATTGTGAGAATTCTCACATACTATCCTTGAGTATCAGGAAAGGATAGGGTGAAGCAATGAATGAGAATGTCAGGAAACGAAGCTGCGGCAGGATGTGGATTCTTTTTGCCGCAGCGGTCTTTCTTGCCGCGGTGCTTGGATGGAAGTCGCCGGTAAAGGCGCTGGCCGCGGAGGACAGACGGGTCATTCCCTGCGGAATGCCCATTGGAATTTATATGCAGACGGAAGGCGTTATGGTCATCGGCACATCGCAAATCGTCAGCCAGACAGGTCAGTCGGCGGAACCGGCGAAAAACGTGGTCAAGGCGGGGGATTATATCACTGCCTATAATGGGGAAGCGGTGGCAGAAAAGGAAGATCTGATCCGCATGGTCAATGAGAAAGGCGGGGATGATGCTGTCCTGACGGTGCAAAGAGACGGACAGATTCTTGATGTGCGTCTCAAACCTGTCAACACGGCGCCGGGGGAGTATAAGTTGGGGATCTGGGTGCGGGATGACACACAGGGGATCGGTACCATGACCTATGTGGAGTCAGACGGCAGTTTCGGCGCATTGGGCCATGGCATCAGCGACATGGATACAGGACAGCTGGTTTCCATATCGGACGGAGCCCTCTACCAGGCCCAAATCCGCAGCATCATAAAGGGAGAGGCGGGGAATCCCGGATCACTGGCTGGTGTTATCTGCTATGGTCAAGATGCAGTGTGCGGACAGATTCAGGAAAATTGTGGAAGCGGTATTTTCGGCAGCGTGACCAGTGATTTTCTCAAATCCCTGCCCCAGAATTGGGTTACAGTGGGGGACACAGAGGAGATACACACCGGGGAAGCATGCATTCGAACCACGTTGGACGGACAAATCAGGGATTATGCGGTGACTATTTTGGAAATGGATCCATCGGGCAAAAATGACAACAAGGGTATTTTGCTGCAAGTGACAGACCCGGAGTTGCTGGAGAAGACGGGAGGGATCGTTCAGGGCATGAGCGGCAGCCCTATTCTGCAGGATGGAAAGCTCATAGGAGCCGTCACCCATGTCTTGGTGCGGGATTCCACCAAGGGATATGGGATTTTCATTGAAAATATGCTGGAGGCCTCAATGGAATCCAGATAACGGCTCCACAACATGATGAGGAGGAATTGAAAATGGCATCTGTCAGGGATAATTGGGTTTGTCCGCTGACAGATGCCATTTTGTTATTTTTAGCGGCGCTTGTTTTCTGCCGCTTTTATCTGTAATGTTTCATGAAACATTATTTTTTGTGCCTTACCTTGGAGTAAAAGAAAACCGACAAATAGGAGAACAAAGCCAGGCACAATCCACAGATCCAGAAGATTACCGGAGAGAAATCTCCTGTACCGGCAGAATCTTCATCACCCACCTGTTCCGAAGATTCTTGAGGAGCAGAGGGCTCAGTAGATTCGGAAGGCTCAGCGGATTCAGAGGGCCCTGTAGATTCGGAGGGTTCCGTGGATTCAGAGGGCTCCGTGGATTCAGAGGGTTCCGTGGATTCAGAGGGCTCCGTGGATTCAGAGGGCTCCGTGGATTCAGAGGGCTCCGTGGATTCAGAGGGCTCCGTGGATTCGGAGGGTTCCGTGGATTCAGAGGGCTCCGTGGATTCAGAGGGCTCTGTGGATTCGGAGGGTTCCGTGGATTCAGAGGGCTCTGTGGATTCGGAGGGCTCCGTGGATTCGGAGGGCTCTGTGGATTCAGAGGGCTCCGTGGATTCAGAGGGCTCCGTGGATTCGGAGGGCTCCGTGGATTCGGAGGGCTCCGTGGATTCGGAAGGATCCGTAGGCTCCGCAGGATCTGTAGGATCTGTAGGATCTGTAGGATCTGTAGGATCTATCAAGGGAGCGTCCGCATCGGAATACATTCTCCAGAGCTGAGTTCCAAAGTATGGATTGGCAGTGCCCAGGAATACACCCACATCAGTGGGGCAGATAACTCTCAGGCCATGGTTGGAATAGTCGCCGAATCCATCCCTGGTTATGGCGTCAAAGTTGATTCCATCATTGGAAACCAGAAGATCAAATCCGTTATCACACTGCTGAGCATAATAATTGACACCAAAATAGTAGACAAAATTATGGATGGTTTCATCGTAAACAGCCTGGTCCAAAACTTCAAAGATTTTATCAACAGCATTGCGGATACCAGCTCTGAGATCATCTACAAAACTTGTCGGGGCAACGGCGGGATCTGAGTAAGTCATAACGCCAGTTTTTGTTTGATATTCCATAAGAAAATCGGGATCAGACAGATACGTTCCCAAAAGCTGATAGAGCTGCTTTTTAAAGGACTCATAATCACTCTGCATTTGACGATAATCCGGAACTGGATTTTTATCCACGGACATTTGGGTGGCAAAGGCTGTCAATT
>CAJFUP010000219.1 GCA_904420225.1 uncultured Lachnospiraceae bacterium | reverse complement strand
GAATGGGCGTTTTTGCGCGCATTTTTATCTGATAGACTGTAATAAATAGAAAAACAGGGGTGAAACGTTAATGGAAAAAAGCAGAATGCGACCAGTGAAATCAGGCAAAAGTATGCGAATGAGCTTTGGGAGATCAAAGGAAGTTCTGCAGATGCCAAACCTGATTGAAATTCAGAAAGACTCCTATCAGTGGTTTCTCAATGAGGGCTTGAAGGAGGTATTTGAAGATATCTCCCCCATCGCTGATTTCAGCGGCCATTTAAGTCTGGAGTTCGGCAAATTCAGGCTTTGCAAAGATGAAATCAAGTATACCATTGAAGAATGCAAAGAACGTGACGCGACATACGCGGCGCCTCTTAAGGTTACCGTAAAACTGTACAATAAAGAGAAAGACGAGATAAAGGACCATGAGATTTTCATGGGCGATCTTCCGTTGATGACAGATACCGGCTCATTTGTGATCAATGGCGCGGAGCGCGTTATTGTCAGCCAGCTGGTACGTTCCCCTGGTATTTATTATGGCATCGCTCACGATAAGGTGGGTAAGCGCCTGTTTTCCAGCACAG
This sequence comes from uncultured Lachnospiraceae bacterium, assembly GCA_904420225.1. Lineage (GTDB taxonomy): Bacteria > Bacillota > Clostridia > Lachnospirales > Lachnospiraceae > Fimimorpha. Next base: position 8,534 of record CAJFUP010000219.1, on the reverse strand, counting down.
TGATCCCCAACCGCGGCGCATGGCTGGAGTACGAAACCGACTCCAACGATGTGTTCTATGTCCGCGTAGACCGTACCAGAAAGGTGCCGGTGACAGTGCTGGTGCGTGCTCTGGGGTGGGGAACCAATCAGGAGATCCTGGATCTGTTCGGCGAGGAGCCGAAGATCGTGGCCAGCCTGCAGAAAGATACATCGGATAATTATCAGGATGGCTTACTGGAACTGTATAAAAAGATCCGTCCCGGCGAGCCGCTGTCTGTGGACAGCGCGGCCAGCCTGCTCAATAGCATGTTTTTTGATCCGAGACGGTATGATCTGGCCAAAGTGGGCCGTTATAAATTCAATAAAAAACTTCATTTCAGAAACCGTTTAAATGGCCATGTGCTGGCGGAAGATGTGGTGAATACCATGACCGGCGAGATCATTGCTGAGGCCGGGACCGTATTGAACCGCGCATCTGCCACGGCTATTCAAAACGCGGCGGTTCCCTATGTGATGATTCAGGTGGAAGACCGCGTGGTAAAGGTGATGTCCAGCATGATGGTGGATGCGGCGGAGTATCTGGATTTTGACCCGGAGGAAGTGGGGCTGACAGAGCTGGTATATTGGCCGGTGTTCAAGGATATTTTGGCAGAATACAGCGACCAGGAAGAGCTGAAGAACGCTCTTCGCAGGCATCACAGCCAGCTGATCCCCAAGCACATCACCAAGGATGATATCATTGTGTCCATCAACTATTGTCTGCATCTGGAGTATGGCATTGGCAATGATGACGACATCGACCACTTGGGCAACCGCCGTATCCGCGCCGTGGGAGAACTGCTGCAGAACCAGTACCGCATCGGTTTGTCCCGTATGGAACGTGTGGTTCGCGAGCGTATGACCACACAGGATGTGGATGGGATTACACCCCAGTCTCTCATCAATATCAAGCCGGTGACCGCGGCAGTGAAAGAGTTCTTTGGAAGCTCTCAGCTGTCCCAGTTCATGGATCAGAATAACCCGTTGGCTGAATTGACGCACAAGAGGCGTCTGTCTGCCCTGGGACCTGGCGGTCTTTCCAGAGACCGTGCAGGATTCGAGGTCCGCGACGTGCATTATTCCCATTATGGGAGAATGTGTCCCATTGAGACCCCGGAAGGTCCCAACATCGGTCTGATCAACTCACTGGCCACATATGCCAGAATTAACGAATACGGCTTCGTAGAGGCTCCTTACCGCAAAGTGGATAAGACAGACCCCAAGAATCCTCGGGTTACCGATGAAGTCATCTATCTGACGGCGGATGAAGAGGACGATTTCGTGGTGGCGCAGGCCAATGAGCCTCTGGATGAGGAAGGACATTTTGTCCGCAATAATGTCTCCGGCCGTTTCCGCGAAGAGACATCCGAGTTTGAAAAGAAGCAGATCGATCTGATGGATGTATCTCCCAAGATGGTGTTCTCTGTGGCGACATCCATGATTCCCTTCCTGCAGAACGATGATGCCAACCGTGCGCTGATGGGTTCCAACATGCAGCGCCAGGCCGTGCCCTTAATGCTGACGGAAGCGCCTGCGGTGGGCACAGGTATGGAGGAAAAGACGGCGGTGGATTCCGGCGTCTGCGTAGTGGCCAAACACAGCGGCGTTGTGGAGCGCTCTGCTTCCAATGAGATTATCATCAAGTGTGACGATGGCACCAGAGATGTGTACCATTTGACAAAGTTTGCAAGGAGCAATCAGAGCAACTGCTATAACCAGAAGCCTATTGTATACAAAAATGACCGTGTGGTAGCCGGAGAGGTCATTGCGGACGGACCGTCCACTTGCCAGGGAGAACTGGCCCTTGGCAAGAATCCTCTCATCGGATTTATGACATGGGAAGGATATAACTACGAGGATGCCGTACTTTTGAGTGAGCGTCTCGTGCAGGAAGATGTTTATACGTCCATCCATATCGAAGAATACGAAGCGGAAGCCAGAGATACCAAACTGGGTCCGGAAGAAATCACCAGAGATGTCCCGGGAGTCGGCGAAGATGCCCTGAAGGATCTGGACGAGCGCGGCATTATCCGTGTGGGAGCGGAAGTCCGTGCGGGAGATATTCTTGTGGGAAAGGTGACGCCCAAGGGGGAGACAGAGCTGACAGCGGAGGAGCGTCTGCTGCGTGCGATCTTTGGCGAAAAAGCCAGAGAGGTCAGAGACACTTCCCTGAAAGTGCCCCATGGTGCATATGGTATCATCGTGGATGCAAAAGTATTCACCAGGGCAAACAGCGATGAGCTGTCACCGGGGGTCAATGAGACGGTTCGCATCTATATCGCTCAGAAGCGTAAGATCTCTGTGGGTGATAAGATGGCTGGTCGTCACGGAAACAAGGGTGTTGTTTCCCGCGTGCTTCCCGTGGAGGATATGCCGTTTCTGCCCAATGGCCGTCCGCTGGATATCGTGCTGAATCCGCTGGGCGTGCCGTCCCGTATGAACATCGGGCAGGTGTTGGAGATCCACTTGAGCCTGGCTGCCAAAGCTTTGGGCTTCAATATTTCCACACCGGTGTTTGATGGCGCTGACGAGGTGGATATCATGGACACTTTGGAAGTTGCCAATGATTATGTCAATACCAGCTGGGAGGAATTCCAGGAAAAATATAAAGGTATCCTGCGAGAGGATGTCATGGAGTATCTGGGTGAGCATCTGGATCACAGGGAGCTGTGGAAAGGGGTGCCTCTCCAGAGGGATGGAAAGGTACGCCTGCGCGACGGCCGTACGGGAGAGTTCTTTGACAGCCCGGTTACCATCGGCCACATGCATTATCTGAAGCTGCACCATCTGGTGGATGATAAGATTCACGCCCGCTCCACCGGCCCCTATTCCCTGGTTACGCAGCAGCCCTTGGGCGGAAAGGCCCAATTCGGCGGTCAGCGTTTCGGAGAAATGGAGGTTTGGGCTCTGGAGGCTTACGGCGCATCGTATACGCTGCAGGAAATTCTGACAGTGAAGTCTGATGATGTGGTGGGCCGTGTGAAGACGTATGAGGCCATCATCAAGGGCGAAAATATTCCGGAGCCCGGTATTCCAGAATCCTTCAAGGTACTTCTCAAAGAGCTGCAGTCTTTGGGACTGGACGTGAGAGTCTTGAGAGACGACAACACAGAAGTGGAATTGATGGAAAGTGTTGACTACGGCAATACCGATTTCCGTTCCATCATGGAAGGGGATGACCGTCATTACAACGAAGACGAATTCGGCGCCTACGGCTACACAAAGAAGGAAGTGTCGGACGGAGAGTTCGTGGACGTGGAGGAAACCAGTGACGAGGCGGAAGACTCAGTGGACTACGAGAATGATTTTGCCGATGACAACATCGATGAATAAATAGAAGGGAGAGCCACACATGTCGGAAACAAATAATGAAACGTATCAGCCGATGACTTTTGACGCCATTAAGATTGGCCTGGCTTCGCCGGAAAAGATCAGGGAATGGTCCCACGGTGTTGTGACAAAACCGGAGACCATCAACTATCGTACACTGAAGCCGGAAAAGGACGGGCTGTTCTGCGAGCGTATTTTCGGACCGAGCAAGGACTGGGAATGCCACTGCGGTAAATATAAAAAGATCCGCTATAAAGGCGTCATCTGTGACCGCTGCGGCGTGGAGGTTACCAAGTCCAGTGTGCGCCGTGAGAGAATGGGCCATATTGAGCTGGCTGCTCCGGTATCCCATATCTGGTATTTCAAGGGAATTCCCAGCCGCATGGGCTTGATTCTGGATATTTCGCCCAGAACGCTGGATAAAGTCCTGTATTTTGCGTCGTATATTGTGCTGGATCCCGGTACTTCCAATCTGCAGTACAAACAGGTACTCTCCGAAAGAGAGTACCGGGATGCTGTGGAAGAATGGGGAAGCGGAAACTTCCGTGTGGGAATGGGAGCCGAGGCCATCAAGGAACTGCTCCACGACATTGATCTGGAAGCCGATTCCCTGGAGCTGCGCACAGCCTTGAAAGATGCTTCCGGCCAGAAGCGCGCCAGAATCATCAAGCGTTTGGAAGTGGTGGAGGCATTCCGCGCCTCTGGCAATAAGCCGGAGTGGATGATCATGGATGCCATCCCGGTGATCCCGCCGGATCTGCGCCCCATGGTACAGCTGGACGGCGGCCGTTTTGCCACATCCGATCTCAATGATCTGTACAGAAGAATCATCAATAGAAACAATCGTCTGGCCCGCCTGCTGGAGCTGGGAGCGCCGGACATCATCGTAAGAAACGAAAAGAGAATGCTCCAGGAAGCCGTGGACGCACTCATTGATAACGGCCGCAGAGGCCGCCCTGTGACAGGTCCTGGAAACCGCGCACTGAAATCTCTCTCCGATATGCTGAAGGGAAAGCAGGGCCGTTTCCGTCAGAACCTGCTGGGAAAGCGTGTCGATTATTCCGGCCGTTCCGTTATCGTAGTGGGACCAGAATTAAAGATTTATCAATGCGGCCTTCCCAAGGAAATGGCCATAGAGTTATTTAAGCCCTTTGTCATGAAGGAGTTGGTGGCCAAGGGGACCGCCCATAACATCAAGAGCGCCAAGAAGATGGTGGAGCGGCTGCAGCCGGAGGTATGGGATGTGCTGGAGGATGTCATTAAAGAACATCCTGTCATGCTGAACCGCGCCCCTACACTGCATCGTCTGGGAATCCAGGCATTTGAGCCCATACTGGTGGAAGGAAAAGCCATCAAGCTCCATCCCTTGGTATGTACTGCCTTCAATGCCGATTTCGATGGCGACCAGATGGCTGTTCATCTGCCGCTGTCTGAGGAAGCCCAGGCAGAGTGCCGTTTCCTCCTGCTGTCTCCCAATAACCTTCTGAAGCCTTCTGACGGCGGTCCTGTGGCTGTCCCGTCTCAGGATATGGTGCTGGGTATCTATTACCTGACCCAGGAAAGACCGGGAGCGCAGGGAGAGGGAAAATTCTTCAAGAGTGTCAATGAGGCCATCCTGGCATATGAGAATAAAATCATTACACTGCACTCCAGAATCACGGTACGTGTCACCAAGAAAATGCCGGACGGAACCGTCCTGTCAGGGAATGTGCAGTCCACATTGGGCCGCTTCATTTTCAATGAAATTCTTCCGCAGGATTTGGGTTTTGTGGACAGAAATGTTCCCGGCAATGAATTGGTGCCGGAGGTGGATTTCCATGTGGGCAAAAAGGGTCTGAAGCAGATTCTGGAAAAGGTTATCAATAACCATGGCGCCACCAAGACAGCGGAAGTACTGGATTCCATCAAGTCCATGGGATATAAGTATTCCACCCGCGCCGCCATGACCGTATCCATTTCTGATATGACAGTGCCGCCTCAAAAGCCGGAACTGATCAAGAAGGCGCAGGATACGGTGGATATGATTGCCAAGAACTTCAAGCGCGGCCTTATCACGGAAGAGGAGCGCTATAAAGAAGTCATCGAGACCTGGAAGGCTACGGACGATACGTTGACCAACGCCCTGCTGACGGGTCTGGATAAATACAACAACATTTTCATGATGGCGGATTCCGGTGCCCGTGGTTCCGACAAGCAGATCAAGCAGCTGGCCGGCATGCGCGGTCTCATGGCCGATACCACAGGACATACCATCGAACTTCCCATCAAATCCAATTTCCGTGAAGGTCTTGACGTACTGGAGTATTTCATTTCCGCCCACGGCGCCCGCAAGGGTCTCTCCGATACGGCGCTGCGTACAGCCGACTCTGGTTATTTGACCAGACGTCTGGTGGATGTTTCTCAGGACCTCATCGTCCGGGAGGTGGATTGCTGTGAGGGCAAGAGTATTCCTTATATGGAAGTAAAAGCGTTCATGGACGGACAGGAGACCATTGAGAGTCTCCAGGATCGTCTCACCGGCCGCTACATTGCCGAAACCATTGTGGACCCGGATACAGGGGAAGTGGTCATTAAAGAGAACCATATGGTGACGCCCAAGCGTGCAGGCCGGATCATGGAAGTGCTGAAAAAGCTCGGCAAGGATTCCGTCAAGATCCGCACCATTCTCACATGCCGCTGTCACATCGGTGTGTGCGCCAAGTGTTATGGGTCCAACATGGCCACAGGCCAGGCTGTTCAGGTGGGCGAGGCAGTGGGGATCATTGCGGCTCAGTCCATCGGTGAACCCGGTACCCAGCTGACCATGAGAACGTTCCACACCGGCGGTGTGGCCGGCGGCGATATCACACAGGGTCTTCCCCGTGTGGAGGAACTGTTTGAGGCCCGCAAGCCCAAGGGTCTTGCCATTATCACAGAGATCCCCGGCATTGCCACCATCAAGGATACCAAGAAGAAGCGCGAGGTAATCATCACGGATCCGTCCACGGGAAATACCAAGACGTATCTGATTCCCTACGGCTCCAGAATCAAGGTGCAGGATGGAGCCACATTGGAGGCTGGTGACGAGCTGACAGAGGGAAGTATCAATCCCCATGATCTGCTGAAAATCAAGGGTGTGCGTGCGGTTCAGGATTATATGATCCAGGAAGTACAGCGTGTGTACCGTCTGCAGGGCGTGGAGATCAACGATAAGCACATTGAAGTTATCGTGCGCCAGATGCTGAAGAAGATCCGGGTGGAAGAAAGCGGAGACAGTGATGTACTTCCAGGGGTTTCCATGGATGTACTGGACTTTGAAGAGATGAATGAGGAACTGCTGGCAGCCGGAAAGAAACCGGCGGAGGGAAAACAGGTGATGCTGGGTATCACCAAGGCATCTCTGGCCACCAACTCGTTCCTGTCAGCTGCGTCCTTCCAGGAAACCACCAAGGTTCTGACAGAAGCAGCCATCAACGGCCGTGTGGATCCGCTGATTGGTCTTAAGGAAAATGTCATCATCGGAAAGCTGATTCCCGCTGGAACCGGAATGAAGAGATATCGTTCCATCCGTCTGGATACGGATAATACCGTTATTGAGCAGGATGAAGAAATCAAAGAAGAAGATTTCGCTCAGCTCATGGCGGCGGCCAAGAAACCAGAGGATGAAGAAATGATTCCTGTATCAGAGGATCCTGATGAGGATTCCAGGGAAGTTTCCAGAGAAGTCCCCCTGGAAGAAATCGATATTCTGGATGCTGAGAATACGCCGGAAGAAACAGCAGCTGCTGAGAAAGAAGGGGCTGTCGGTGGAGAAAGCACAGAGGAAGATTCTGTTTTGTAAAATTTGAAATGACGTTTGAGACAGCCGCTGGGCTGCCGCTCTTGCTGGCGGCGACCCAGCGGCTACTTTGTGTCGGCAAAGGCGCCCGCATGGCCGGAGGCAGTGTATGTTAAGTAGGTTAAATACAGGAAAAATGTAAGAAAAAATGCTTGACAGAAATTCAAGCAGTCGATATAATGAATAAGCGTGTACAGATTCATGCTTTATTTGCGTGTGATTTTCTGGACAACCGAACCAGGTGTACACCACAGAAAAAGATGTTATCTTAAATCGCAGGAGGTGAAAAGAATGCCCACATTTAATCAGTTGATCAGAAAGGGAAGACAGGCAGTGACCAAGAAGTCCACTGCTCCGGCATTACAGAAGGGTTATAATTCTTTGAGGAAGAAGGCTACCGATACATCTGCACCGCAGAAGAGAGGTGTCTGCACCGCAGTTAAGACAGCTACCCCTAAGAAGCCCAACTCTGCTCTGAGAAAGATCGCCAGAGTTCGTCTTTCCAATGGAATCGAAGTTACCAGCTATATCCCGGGTGAAGGACATAATCTTCAGGAGCATAGTGTTGTCCTCATCAGAGGCGGCCGTGTAAAGGATCTGCCCGGTACCAGATACCATATCGTAAGAGGTACACTGGATACGGCAGGTGTAGCCAACAGACGTCAGGCCCGTTCCAAATACGGCGCCAAGAGACCGAAGGACGCTAAGAAGAAATAATTTTATCAACAGGTATTGATTTAGTGCCGGCATTCGAACAAGAACCTTTCCTGACGGTTGCAGGTTTTCATAAAGGTTTTGAAACAAGAACCGCGCGCGAACACAGACACATGTGAGTACCGATGATTTAATTTGTCGCAGGCCCTACGCCGCCAAAGGCGGCAGGCTGAAAACTTTTGATTAAGGAGGGAAGTAACGTGCCACGTAAAGGACATACTCAGAAAAGAGATGTATTAGCAGATCCGCTGTACAACAATAAAATTGTGACAAAGCTGATCAACAATATCATGCTGGATGGCAAAAAGGGTGTTGCCCAGAAGATTGTTTACGGCGCTTTCGCCAAGGTGGAAGCCAAGTCCGGTAAACCGGCTCTGGAAGTATTCGAGGAGGCCATGAATAATATCATGCCCGTTCTGGAAGTAAAAGCCAAGAGAGTCGGCGGTGCAACATACCAGGTGCCCATCGAGGTAAAACCGGAGAGAAGACAGGCTCTGGCTCTTCGCTGGATTACATTGTATTCCCGCAAGAGAGGCGAGAAGACAATGGAAGACAGACTGGCAAATGAAATCTTAGATGCTTCTAATTCTACAGGCGCATCTGTTAAGAAGAAAGAAGACATGCATAAGATGGCAGAGGCAAACAAGGCATTT
>CAJFUP010000218.1 GCA_904420225.1 uncultured Lachnospiraceae bacterium | reverse complement strand
CCGATCTCTAAAGCCGACCGCTTAATATGGCCTTGACTGGCCGGGAAATGCGGCCCTGCTGGCCGCGGAAAGTGGCTGTTTGCACAATACCGACTATAAATGCACAAATCAAAAAAATTAGCATAGAGCCAAATGTTCGATACCATATACTTAATGTCGAAATATCTGTAAATTTGTAAATCAGCTGAAGAACAAACCAATGTATTAAATAAATACCAAATGTTACTTTCGAGAATGGATTTGTTATCTTGTTCAATAAATTTAATACCGTTTCCTTTTTCAAATTTTTAATAAACAAGAATATTCCTGTTGAGTACAGAATGCAAGGAACATTATTATAACCCTTGAATGTCTGGTTAATTGCGCCGTCACGATATGAAAAGTACCAAGTTCCTAAAATATGAACCATAAGTCCCACCAAAGCAAAAGTGTAGATAATATAACGATATTTTCTTTTTAGTTCATAAGTATTTAACCAATATCCTATTAATAAAAACAAAATATATCCACCTGCTACTGGCATCGAAAGGCCCACATTATAATGAAATTTAAGTAACTGAAGCACAAATGGTAATAATGAATTCACGGCAAAAGCGACAATAATCACATAGCCATATATTTTTTTTCTAACAGCTTCCGGAATGTATGATAGGAATGGTATTGCTAGATAAACTGAAAATAACGATGGGAAAAACCAGTAAATGTTAATATATTCTGCATTAATGATTCCTTCAATTACATTTTTTAACCCCACTATTTCCTCTCCACCTATATAATGATACCATATCACTCCAATAATAGACCATATTATAAAGGGAACTACTGTTTTCATTATTCTCTTTTTCAAAAAATTTTTTGTTGAATAACGTTTTCTGTAATCAATTAATGTAGCTCCAGAAATCATAAAAAATATTGGTACAGCAAAATAGAATATGCTTTCCATTATATTTGCCGTTATCCAATAACGCTCATAACTGAATGTCCAAAAACAACCATTAACATGCAAAACCACTACTGAAAAACAGGAAAATACACTTAATATTTGTATATATAATTTTCGTTCTTTCACTATACTTCTCCTATATCTTGACATATAAATGTGTAGTACTTTATCAAATATCAAGTAAACGATTTTGAATTTTGCTTAGCAACTATCATTGCATATAAACACTATTTCTTTCATCACGCCAACATTTGTTTTTGAATTAGCTGTAACACAAATTAAATTTACGTTCTGGTTATTAATATTTTTATTTTACTTATACAAACCAGTGCGACTAGGTTTGACACAAATAATGGTTATATAGCCAATATTATTTGTCAATTATCTCTTTTTCTAATCCTCAAAATTTTCAACGCCTGCTCAAATATTTCTTTCGCCATATCCTCTCGTAGTAGTAATAGTATTAAAATGTACGCACCGAAAAATAACACAGCAGATACAGCTAGCGTTATAAAATTTGCAAGATCAAACATCAATACTCCAACAGACAACACAGCCCCCCCAAGTAATGCCAAAAAATTTTTCCAATATGGTAATTTACCTAAAATTGGAATAACCACTTTTCTTAAAGCAATTATCTGTACAATAAATACCGTTATCTCTGCTGCAACCGTTCCAATTGCCGCACCAGCAGCTCCCATTCTCGGTATCAAAATCGAGTTTATAATCAAATTAACTATTGCACCGGCAATTTCCGAATATAGCACTTGATTTTCTCTTCCCATAGGGACCAACATTTGTAGCCCTATGATATTTGTTAGCCCTATGAAAATCAGCGTTGGCATAATCAAACGCATAGGTAAGATAGATGAGCTAAACAACTCACCTGAAATCAAATAAATGGACGGTGCCGCAAAGAGAATAAAGTAAAGGCATAACGGTGTTGCCAATAAAAACACAAACTTCAACGCTTTCTTTGTAATTCTATAAAATTCTTTTTGTTCTCCAATTTCTATATAATAGGAAACACGAGGCATCAAAACTGTTCCCAGAGAGGCCACAAAGCTTACTAAAATGTTTTTGATTTTTACAGCCGCATCATAATAGCCATTTTCCGTGGTTCCGCGCATAAAACCTAACATAACATTATCCATATTAGTGTAGACAGTTGTCGCAACCGACATTGCAAAAAATATAGAAATCGGTTTCAAATGCTGTCTAAAATTGTAGGCACCCACTGGTCTCAAATATATAAACTTCCTCAGATTCAGAAAATTTATAATATTTGATCCCACAGCCGCAAATATCGTGATACCTCCATAAATAATATAATCTTCCTTCTCATGAACAAGAACAAACATCGCTATCAAAGCAATAAATTTGAATACGACTGATCTTATAGTGATGTAACTATATTGCTCAAGACTTTTGTATAGCCATTCCACCCCAATTGTATTAAAAAGAATTAAGGAACCCATTACTACGTAGAGCGCTTTTTCCTGACGAAACGCAGGAACCCAAAACAATGAACAAGCAAAAGCAATATAAACAATGAGACATGTTATCATGTTTATAAACATGATTTCCTGAACTGTACGAGTCAACATCTCTTTATTATCTCTCACTTTTGCGCATGCTCTAATACCATACGTAGGAATTCCCAACTGTGCGAACATAGAAAAATATGTCACTACAGAATTAGCAAATGATACACTTCCTATCCCCTGTGGCTGTAAGATGCGTGAGACATAAGGATAAGTAATAAGCGGAAAGATCATAGCCGATGCCGTCAATATACTATTCATAATAAAATTAAATTTTACAGATTTTCTTTTTTCCATTCTTATTCCCCTTACCTTATATTTAACTCCCGTATTTTCTATAAGAACTCGTTTAAAACATTACTTAGTCCCATAGACCAAGGGTAAAATACTAACATATCTATTTTCCCTATTTCTATAATATTAGCATAGAGTATTCCATCAAAATTTCCTATTTTTATGCCTATAGCAAAGTCTATTATTCAGTAATGGGGATAAAAGCAGCAAAAACGTGTTTACCTGTAATTCCAATAATCTCGGTTCAATAAAACAGTAAACTAATACCATAGCAAATATAAACTGTCGTATCCCACTTTCCCTATTTCTTATTCTGCGACAACACCACACCAAAGCAAACATAGATAAAGCAAAAACAATCCACCCATAATTAATCAATATATAAGCATATGACGAATCAACAAAATTATATTCTGCCAGTAAATTATCTGTATTGGTAGTGCCACCAAAGCCAACCCATTCTATATTACTTCCAAAAGTATGAATTCCATAATTCTGTACTGCGTTTACAATCAGCTGCAGTCGATTGGTCAATAATTTATTAATTATCTTTGTCCCTTCCCAAGGAAGTGTTATACATAAAATTAACAATATCGCGACCAAACAAATGGGCAACAGATCATAGACACCCGCACCAATTTTTTGCCAAATACCATTGGTTCTTACCTCTTTGTCACGCCGTCCATGCATATTACTCGATCCGGCCACCCATATAACCAATGCCACAAACGCAATCATCAAAAACCCTGTTTTACTATCTGTTAACTTATATACCAAAAAATTCAGCGATTCAATGACCAAGAATTCCTTCCATGAAATTGGTCTGTTTTTATTCCATAGAAATAGCAACAGAATAAAAAAGCAGGATGTAACCATAACGCTTGGATAGGTATAGCCAAGGGCATGACGAATCGGAATTTGCTCGCGTTTAAACAATAAATCTGGTATTACCCCCAAGCTGCTGCTAATTAAAATAAATGCCATTACCACAAGTTGCAAAACCAGTGTCTTTTTCACAATTGCATCCATTAAGATTCCCCTGGCCGCAAGAACAATAACAAAAACAAAGATTAAAGAACGATCATTTGTTATAAATGACACAATTAATAAAAGAACGGAAATCGCAGCAAAGAGACAAATTTGTTTGATAGTTCTTACTCTAAAAAAAGCAACAATTCCCTCATCTATTCTCGGTTTCTCATCTTTATTCCACTGTTGCAATAAATCAATAATTACTTTCACAGCACCGAATACGAATGCTGCATAGCGCATAAGAACAAAGCCCTTTGAAAAAATACTATACTGCGTAAACATTGATGACTGCAATACAGTTGCTATTACATATAAAAAATAAGATATATAAAATAACTTTCTTTTCTGTCTAATGATTATCTCCATCATTTTCCTCAAACCCAAATTATAACAAACTTATTGCTGCTTTCAACATTGCACCTACCCTTAGCTGTTTCCCTAATACCTCCGCATTTTCCTTTAGCTTTAAATATTCTTCTTGTTTCATCTCACCCACTTTAGAAGATATCTCATCAAGTGAGTTCACAACAATTCCCACCCCTTTTTGACTTATCAGCTCTGCCATAGCTGCTTTTTCCCAAACAATTACCGGAATCCCACTGGCCAAATATAGAGAGGTCTTATGTGGATTATTGTATTGCAAATATTGTCCCATGGGCCCCGTACACTCTTCTAACGACATTCCATCCCACACGAGTCCGAAACCACACTCTAATTTCTCTGGAAGTTCCTCCGGCGGATACTGTCCCTTGTATTCAACATTTTTATCTTTTTTGGCACCCTCATAGTTCGGCCCATACAACATGAATTTCACATCTCCGACTAATTTATTGAGCAAATATACATAACCTGCTTTTTCTTTTTTCAAATTGCCGGCAATTGCAACCGTCTTCCAATTTACAACTTGAGCCGTGGATTCTCCTCTTTTATTCAATAAATAATCAAAAATACCCAACGAAATCAACTTTTTATGCGAATATCCCATATTTTTTAAATATGATATCATTTTTGGATTATGGGCTATAACAACATCTGCTTCGTCCAAGAAAAGCCTTTCTCTTTCTATATTTCCCCCTCTAAGACTTTCAAGATCATGTATAAGAAAAATTAGCTTTACCTTCCTTTTCTTCAGTTTTCTTAAAAAAGGAACTGCAATCATGCTCACTTTAGGATACATAGCCAATGGATATTGTACAATCAGTTCAGCTTCGGGCAAAACATGCCTATACACATATGTCCAATCCATGTATGTTAAACATGCCATTTTTAGCTTATCCAATACCCCTTTTTCTTCACTGTGATGCACAATAAGCGGTTTCCACTTCTCCGCTAATAAAATATTGGCGACATCCTCTCTTGCCTTTGCTCCGGCATGATTCTCACATAATTTTTTCTCTACAATGCAGTACTTTTCCATTTTTTCTCCCATAAAGTTTTCAAAACCAAAAACAAATTTACATATCTTTATTTGAAATTTTATTTCAAAATAATTTCGCTATTTGTTCGCATTCTTTTTTTATGTCGTATCCTTTGTCTTTCAAAACTTTTAAATTG
>CAJFUP010000217.1 GCA_904420225.1 uncultured Lachnospiraceae bacterium | reverse complement strand
TCGCGGATCATCTCATACTCCGCCTGCGTATCTGTCACAAACGCATTCAAAGTCACCACCACCGGAACGCCAAATTTATGCAGATTTTCAATGTGCTTTTCCAGGTTGACCATTCCTTTTTTCAGGGCATCCAGATTTTCCTGCGTCAATTCTGTTTTCGCCGCTCCTCCGTTATATTTTAAAGCTTTCACTGTGGCCACCAAAACCGCCGCATCCGGCTTCAGCCCTGACTGACGGCACTTGATGTCGAAAAATTTCTCCGCTCCCAGATCCGCGCCGAATCCCGCCTCCGTTATGACAATATCGGAAAGCTTCAGCGCTGTCCTGGTGGCGCGAACGCTGTTGCAGCCATGGGCTATATTGGCGAATGGGCCGCCGTGAACCAGCGCAGGCGTATGCTCCAGAGTCTGAATCACATTGGGCTTAATGGCATCCTTCAAAAGAGCGGCCATGGCGCCCACTGCTTTCAAATCTTTTGCGGTGACAGGGTCTCCGTTTCTATTGTATGCCACGATAATTTGTCCCAGTCGCTTTTTTAAATCCGCCATATCACTGCACAGACAAAGAATCGCCATGATTTCCGACGCCACTGTGATGACAAAATGATCTTCTCTCACATAACCGTCTGCTTTGGCCCCCAGCCCCACTACCACATTGCGCAAAACACGGTCATTCATATCTACGCAGCGCTTCCATGTAATCTGCCTCGTGTCAATATCCAGCTCATTTCCCTGCTGAATATGGTTGTCCAGCATGGCCGCCAGCAGATTATTGGCTGAAGTAATGGCGTGAAAATCTCCAGTAAAATGAAGGTTCAACTCTTCCATGGGAACCACCTGTGAATATCCGCCGCCTGCTGCCCCGCCTTTTACGCCAAAGCAAGGTCCCAAGGATGGCTCTCTCAGGGCAATCATTGTCTTTTTGCCCATCTGATTCAAAGCCTGCCCCAGTCCCACTGTGACTGTAGTCTTTCCCTCTCCGGCCGGAGTGGGATTAATGGCTGTCACCAGCACCAGCTTGCCGTCGGGGCGGTCTTTGACTTGATTCCAGAGTTCCTCTGATAATTTAGCCTTATATTTTCCGTACAATTCCAGATCGTCCTCCTGGATGCCGAAAGGTTTTACCACTTCCTTAATGGGAAGCATGGCTGCCTCCTGTGCAATCTGAATATCCGTCTTCATTTGTTTGATTCCTCCTTTATAAATTCTTCAAATTCTTCTTTGGTCATCAGCACTTTTCTTGGCTTTGTTCCCTCTTCTTCGCCCACCACTCCAGCCTGGGCCAGCTGATCCATGATTCTGGCTGCACGGTTAAATCCGATTTTAAATACCCGCTGCAGCATACCGATGGATGCCTTATCTTTTTCTATGATGAACCTGGCAGCATCGCAGAAGTAATCATCTCTCTGTGTGTCTCCCCTGCTTCCTGCGCCGGATGCAGCAGCCGATGCCAAATCAATGGTGTGATCCTGACCACCGCCGATGACATTGGTTTGTCCAGACAAAAACTCCACCACGGCAGAAACCTCGCCGTCTGATACAAAGGCTCCCTGAACACGCGCAGGTTTCTGGTAACCCGCCGGGTAAAACAGCATATCGCCTTTTCCCAAAAGTTTTTCCGCTCCGTTCATATCGATGATGGTTCGGGAATCCACTCCGGAGGAGACGGAAAATGCAATCCTGGAAGGTACATTGGCCTTTATCAGACCAGTGATTACATTGACAGAAGGTCTCTGGGTGGCAATCACCAAATGAATTCCCGCCGCCCGGGCCAACTGGGCCAGACGGCAGATGGCGTCCTCCACATCCCCCGGTGCCACCATCATCAGATCAGCCAGCTCGTCCACTATGATGACTATGCGCGGCATGGGGACCTCTCCCCCAGCAGTCTGCTGCTCCACTTTTCTGTTATAACCGCCAATGTCTCTCACGTTCATTTCGGCAAATTTTTGATATCTCTGCATCATTTCCGCCACAGCCCAATTCAAAGCCCCTGCCGCCTTTTTGGGATCTGTCACCACGGGAATCAGCAAATGGGGAATCCCATTGTATACGCTTAATTCCACCACCTTGGGATCAATCATGATCAATTTCACTTCCGAAGGCCTTGCCTTATATAAAATACTCATAATCAAAGTATTGATACAGACTGATTTTCCTGAGCCAGTGGCTCCTGCAATGAGGAGATGGGGCATCTTGGCAATATCGGATACGATCGTCTGTCCGCCGATGTCTTTGCCGACGGCAAAAGCAATTTTTGATTTATGTTTTTTGAATTCTTCCGACTCCAGCAGATCGCGTAGCATGACCGTTTGATTTTCCTTATTGGGCACTTCGATGCCGATGGCGGCCTTCCCCGGTATGGGCGCCTCCATACGGATATCCGCCGCCGCCAGATTCAATTTGATATCATCGGTAAGCGAAACGATCTTGCTGACCTTCACTCCCTGCTCCGGCTGCAGCTCATATCGGGTCACAGACGGGCCGCAGCTGATATTGGTCACTGTCACGCCTACCCCGAAATTCTGCAAAATCTGCTGAAGTTTCATGGCAGTCTTTCGAAGCTCCTGTTGGGTTCCTTTCACCGATGTATTTTTCCCCTTTTTCAATAGGGAAAGCGATGGAAATACATACTCTTTGGGTTCAATATAGACATCATGGATCACCATGGAATCTTCGCCTGCTGGCTCTTTCTTCTTCAGCTCCGGCCTGGGACGTTTTCTCTCTCCAGGCACGCCGTCCAGCTCCACAGTGATCACTTTACCGGATGCAGTGGTCACAGTCTTTGTCTCTTCTTCTATGGGAACAAAATCCTGCGAATCCGGTTCTGTATGCAACTCCAAATCCGGTTCTTCCCGCACTTTCTTTTCCATCTCTCCACCATTTTTTTCTCCAGAATTCTCTTCCAATTCTTGGAAAGACACTCCCTCCATGGCCACCGGCGCTTCATCTTTCACCTGATATTTTTGATCCATGGCTTCAATCTCTTCCACAGTTCTTTGATCCCTTCCGGGTTTCAGCCATGTGTCATCCTCGGCATCCGCCGACCGCTGTTCTCCAGTCGGCAAGTCTCCCAAGAAAATTTCCCCGGTATATGTATTGACCCACTGATTTTCTTCGTCTGATTGCCTCGTCTCTTCCCTGTCCGGCCATAAAGATTCGGATTTTTCCTCATCTTCCTCCTGTGAAAGTCCTGATATTTTTATCTCCTGAACGCCGGGAGATATGGTTTCTCCAAAGGCTTTGGACTCCGTCTGGTTTTTCTTTTCCCTCTCTGTGCCTGTCCCCAGCTCCTCCTCATCCCGGGTGAGAGTCGTATCTCCGATCCCAGAAATCGGATTCCGTCGGCTTTCATGAAGCCTCTCCCTTTCCTCCCGGATTCGTTCCAGTTCCCTCTGCCGGGCCAATCTTTTTTCTTCCATGGCCTGTTCCCGGCGCAGAGCCCTTTCCTGGGCTTTGACCTCATACGATTCCCGGTGCTGCCTGGCGCTGCCTTTCACAGCCTCCATGGCTCTTCTGGATCCCCTCCCGAAAAAGCCCAAAATGGAGCGTTCGGTGGTCAAAACCAAACCGATCAGAACCAGAGCTACCATAACCAAATACATGCCCACAGCTCCCAAATACGCAAACAGAGCCTCATATAATTTCTGTCCGATCCATCCTCCCCCTGCTTCCATCTGAAACCACAGTCGGGAAAGGCCGCACATACCGCATACCGTCATGATCCATCCCAATATTTTCAACTGCGGATGAACTTTCTTCTCACTGACAATAACATATAGCGATACTCCGGCCAGCATAAAGGGCGTCAGGTATCCTATGTATCCAAAAAT
>CAJFUP010000216.1 GCA_904420225.1 uncultured Lachnospiraceae bacterium | reverse complement strand
TCTTGGTCACATCCTTCGCCGTTGACCTGGATTCAATCATATCTGACTCCGGCTCACTGCTTTTTTCCATATCAGTATATGTCTCTGCTCCCGTCTCTGCCCTTTCCCCCCGAACACAGCCACCGCATCCGGAAAAAGAACAGAGAGACAGGCACAGAAGAATTATAATTTCCAGTTTCTTCCTGCTCATCTCTCTGTATTCCCCCCTTATGTCACACCGCTGAAACCGATGTCTGAAGCTTTCTCTTCTTTTTTCGCTTCTCCCACTTTCCCACACAAAACAAATACAAATGCGAAATTCCCTCAATCATCATGGGTGAGAAGGTGGTCACTGCCAAAAGCAGAATCACGGCGTTGAAATCCAAAGCCACCAATTCCAAAATCTTTTGCCCAATGATCATACATAGCAGATAAATTACCTGCATGGAGTAAATGATAAACTTGCGGTACTTGGTCATGGGTGAGTATACTTTCTGAAGTGTCAGCATATAACTCCATCCCGTGGTCAGTACGCATACCGTGGTCAGCATCTCCTTGCTGCACCCCAGAAGCATGCCGATGTTGGTGATACAAAATACCGTCACAGAAATGGTAATGGCAGTGGGTGCGGCATTATAGATAACTTTCCGGAAGAAATGACGATCCACGGGCTTGAAATTGGATTCCAGCTGCAGCAAAAATCCCGGTATGCCCACAGCGCATCCGCTGATAATGGAAAGCTGCACTGGCTCGAAAGGATATGCCTGCCCGAAAAAGATGGTCATAAATGCCAGAAGTACCGAGAAGATCGTCTTGATGAGGAACATGGAGGCAGCGCAGGTAATATTGTTGATCACCCGCCGCCCCTCATTGACGATATGGGGCATGGAGGCAAAATTGGAATCCAAAAGCACCAGGTTGGCCGTGTGCTTGGCCGCTTCACTGCCGGATGCCATGGCAATGCTGCAGTCAGCCTCCTTCAAAGCCAGTACATCGTTGACCCCATCCCCGGTCATGGCCACTGTGTGCCCATCTTCCTTCAGCAATGTCACCATGGCTTTTTTCTGTTTCGGCGTCACTCGGCCGAATACACTGCACTCCCGCAGCGCTTTCTTCAGGTCCTCATCCGTCTCCAGTGTGGTGGCATCCACATATTTTTCCGCATCCGGCAAACCGCAGCGCTTGGCGATAAAGGAGACAGTCACCGGATCATCCCCCGAAATCACCTTCAGGGACACGCCCTGCTCGCCGAAATAGGCCAGGGTATGGGGCGCTTCCTCCCGGATTACATCACTCATGCGAATCAAACCGCAGGGCCGCAGGCCATCGGGAATCTCATCGGCCACTGACTTTTCCCTGCTGTAGGCCACCACCAAAACGCGGCTGCCATCCTCTGCGTAGGCGCGGCATTTGGCCTTCAGCTCCTCCTCCCCCTGGGGAAACAGAAACTGCGCAGCCCCCATTAGATACGTTCCTTCATTTCCAAATACTACGCCACTGTACTTGCGGTCAGATGAGAAGGGAATGACATGATCCACCTCATAGCCATCCGCCCTTTCATAATATTCTTCCAAGGCGTCAAATGTGGCATTTCCCTCTCCAATGGCGCGGACCATATTGCCCATAACGGAAGCCAGAGGAATGGTATCATCCAGCACCTCCACATCTTCCACACGGATCCTGCCTTCTGTCAGTGTCCCGGTTTTATCCAGACAAAGCATGTCTACTCTGGCCAGTGTCTCAATACAGTACAGCTCCTGGACCAGTGTTTTTCGACTGGCCAGACGGATGACACCCAAAGCCAGCGCCACGCTGGTCAGCAGCACCAGACCTTCTGGAATCATGCCCAGCACAGCGGCCACGGTACTCAGAATGGCGCTGTCAAATCCCACATCTGTCAGGAAATACTGCTTGGCAAACAGCAAACCGCCCACTGGTACAATGATGATGCTGATCACTTTCAGAATTTTATTGATGCTGTTCCTCAGCTGAGAATCATGCTTTTTGAAAGTCTTGGCCTCGGCTGTGATCTTCTCCATGTAATTGTCTTTCCCCACATGGCAGACTCGGCACAGCGCACGGCCGCTGGTGACAAAACTTCCAGAAAAAATCTCATCCTCCGGTCCTTTCACCACTGCATCCGATTCACCGGTCAGCAGTGATTCATTGACCTCCATTTTCCCCTTTACAATCACAGCATCTGCAGGAATCTGATCTCCCGCCCGCAAATGGAGAAGATCATCCAGCACGATTTCCTCCACACCGATCTCCACTTCCCGTCCTTCCCGGATGGCGTGAGCCTTACTGGCCGTCAAGATCGTCAATTCATCCAGTGTTTTTTTTGCCCGCAACTCCTGCACGATACCGATGACGGTATTGATGGCCACGATCAGGATGAACAGCATATTTTTGAAGGAAAACGTCAGCAGAACCATTACAAGAAGCACCACATTAATCAAGTTGAAAAACGTCAGCGTATTGGTGAGAATAATCTCTTTCACTGATTTTCCATGACTGTCCTCTGTGACATTCACCTGACCATGGGCGATTCTGTCCGCCACTTCGCTGTCGCTTAAACCGAAAAAGACCTCCCTCCCCCCCTTTCTCACAGGAGCATGCATCTCTCCCATATGTTCTTCCATATTACCACTCCTTTTCCAGTCTCATATGAAATGTCCCTGGCGCGGCCGGTGCCCCTCAGTTCAGGAACCAACCAATGCGCGAGCCGCCAGTCTAGCCTGCGGCCACATGGATCACCTGTCTCTTATGTATTCGCAACCCACATTTCTATCTTCATTCTACAATACATTACCCGAAAAAGAAATAGCAAAAAGATTTAAAAATTCTTAAAAAACAGGTACATTTCCATGTCCTATTTCATTATTTCCTCAATTCGTTTAATTAAGTCAGGAAGGTCAGAAAATTTTTCCAGTTTATGGCAGGGGGCATGTACCGTCCCAAACCCGTAGACAGCGTAGACAAATGGAATCCCCGCTTCTTTGGCCGCTTGCTGATCCCCGGCGGTGTCCCCCACATAAATGCACCGCTGCAGCGTGTACTGTTCCATCATTTTTTTGATATTGTAGGCTTTCCCCTTTCCTGTGGCACCGGCGGCCAGAAAATCCTGAAAATAGGATGCTGTCTTGTGGTATTCCAGAAAAGATTCTATATATCCCTCCAGACAATTGCTGATGATAAACAGGGGATACTCTTGGGAAAGATGTTCCAATGTCTCTTTGAGTCCTTCAAACAGTACGCCCCCTGTTCTGACCAGATGGGCACACTCTTCTCGGCAGCATTTTGTCACCAATTCCACACTTTCTGATCTGTCCAAGTCTGGAAACAATTTCCCAGCAATCTCAGGCACCTGAAGTCCCATGATTCCTCGTATATCCCGCTCATCCAGTTCTCTGTGAACTTTGGGATACCGCTTTAAAGTCTCGTTCCAGGAAACGGCCACCTGCCGGGAAGAATCCCACAGGGTGCCGTCCAAATCAAATAAAATTCCGTCCAATTTCTTTCTCATATTCCTGTCCCATCTCTCATCTCTGTCTGTAGGTGGAAAGGAAATCTCTCATTCTTCCCATGGCGTCCTCCAGCTCCGTGAGATTGGGAAGATATACGATGCGGAAATGATCCGGCTCTCCCCAATTACATCCCTTTCCCGGCAGCAAAAGCACTTTTTTCTCTCTGAGGAAGTCCAGACAGAACTTCTCATCATCCATGATATTGTACATTTTGGTATCGATTTTGGGGAAAATATAGAACGCCGCCTTGGGCTTCACAGCAGAAAGCCCTGGCATGTCGCAGATGGCATTATAGATATATTCCCTCTGCTCATAAATCCTGCCGCCGGGAAGCAGCAGCTCATCGGCGCTCTGGTATCCTCCCAAAGCCGTTTGGATAATCATCTGAGCCGGCACATTGGAACAAAGGCGCATGGAAGAAAGCATCTTAATCCCCTCAATATACCCTTTGGCCCTGGACTTATCTCCGCAAAGACACATCCAGCCCACGCGGAAACCAGCCACCCGATGGGACTTGGAAAGCCCATTCATGGTTACCGTCAGAAGATCCGGCGCCAGCGATGCGATGGAAATATGTTTAATGCCGTCCATGACCAGTCTGTCGTAGATTTCATCGGCGAAAATAATTAGTTCATGCTCTCTGGCCACCTGCACGATCTGTTCCAAAATTTCTTTGGGGTATACTGCCCCGGTGGGATTGTTGGGATTGATCACCACAATTCCCTTGGTTCGATCGGTGACCTTTTTGCGGATATCATCGATATCTGGATACCAGTCTGCCTGCTCATCACAGATATAGTGAACGGGACGGCCTCCTGCCAGATTGGCTGCGGCTGTCCAAAGCGGGTAATCTGGAGAGGGAACCAAAATTTCATCTCCGTCATTCAGCAGACCCTGCATGGACATCACAATCATTTCACTGACGCCGTTTCCCGTATAAATATCGTCAATTCCCACATTGGGAATGTTCTTCGTCTGGCAGTACTGCATGATGGCCTTTCTGGCGGAAAAGATTCCCTTGGAATCCGAATAGCCCTGGGCATCCCTCAGATTATAAATCATATCCAAAATGATTTCCTCCGGCGCGTTGAAGCCAAAAGGTGCCGGATTACCGATATTCAGCTTCAAAATCTGGGCGCCGTTCTCGATCATGCGGTTGGCCTCATCCACCACCGGTCCTCTCACATCATAGCTCACATTGTTCAGCTTTGTTGACTTTTCAAATGTTCTCATGCTTTCCCTCATTTCTGCGCCGTTTTAAACTGCCCCAACCGCCTACGCATACGGCACCAACGCAGGCGCGCAATGGAGACGATGCTGTTTCCTGTCCGACAAAAAAGCCCTAAACTGCAAAAACAGTTTAGGGCGAATCATCTCCGTGTTACCACCTAATTTCAGAATGGACTTCTGCACTCAATTTTCACGATAACGGGTGAACCCGGTGAAGCCTACTGACCAGAGGCGTTCGGTTCACAGCTCAAGGACTGCTTCCATGATCCCCTCACGAAGACTTCCACCAGCCGTCTCCTCTCTGGGCATCCGGCGACCATGTACTCCTTCCCATCACAGCCGTAACATCTTCTGCCGAAACATTACATACATTATACGCAGATTCTTCCAGTTCGTCAATGACTTTTTTCTTTTCATACAAAACGCCGCAGGCTCTCAGCCATCTCCCGCATCCGTCCCAGGTGCCGGTCAAAAAGCATTTGATACGACTTGCAGAAATAGTCCTCCCCATTCTCCCCTTCTGTCATGATGCGATGGCGATAGCATCCTCCCCGGCAGATTCCATAATACACGCATTTCGTACACGGTCCCGGTTTTGCCAGCGATCGCTCAACAAAACGCTTGGCCGTCTCACACGTCCGTATTTCCTCCAGGCTGTCTGTATTGAGATTGCCCAGCCGATACTCATCCAGTACAAAAAAGTCGCATGGATACACATCTCCATTGGCCTCCACCACATTCTGAATGCTGCAGAATCCATTCATATCACAGGATTCTGCTTGCCCGGTCAGCAATATGGACAGGTAGTTTTCAAACTGCCGGATATGGACTTCCCTGCCATGGCGCCAGTCATCATACCACAGTTCAAACAAGCGGCACAAAAACATGCCGTAATCCTCAGGCGAAAGAGAATACTCCCGCTGTCCCCCAGCCTGACCAAGCGGATCCAGGCAGGGAATATACTGCTGATACATAAATCCCATTTTTTTATAATACTGATAAATCTTATCCACGGCCATCGCCGTCTTATTATGAACCACTGTCAGGATATTATACTCTACCCCACCAGCACGAAACAGATCCACAGTTTTCATCACATCCAGGAATGTATCGGCCCCGCCTGGACTTTTTCTGTAGCTGTTATGAGTATGGATGGTACCGTCCACTGAGATACCCACCAGAAAAGCATTGTCATGAAAAAATTCCGCCCACTCTCTGGTCAGACCATAGCCGTTGGTCTGAATGGCATTGTGGATAGGAATCCTTTTTTTATTATACTCCCTCTGTATTTCCATCACTCTTCGGTAAAACGGAAGACCGATCAAAGTTGGTTCCCCGCCCTGAAATGCGAAGGTGCAACTTCCCTCCGCTGCCTCAAGCGCTTTCTTCACCACCTGCTCCATGGTGCTTTCTGACATAAAGCCGTAAGAGGCATTCTCTCTGTTTTTGGTCTCGTCGCAATAAAAGCAATATTCGCACTGAAGGTTGCACATTCCCGATGACGGTTTTATCAGTAAATATACCGGCGGCATGGTTGTCTCCTATCCTTTCTCCGTTTCTTCTTCATCCGGTGAAACCATCTGATTTGCGTTTCTTTCTGTTTTTCCGTCTGGCCAGCGCATACTCCCACTCAGCCCGTTGACTTTCTGTCTCAATCTTTAGGGCGGGCACGGCAACAGGCCGATCTTGCTCATCCAGGGCCACCATGGTAAAATATGCCCGATTTATGGGATAACGCATGCCGTCCCGCTCCTCCCGGTACGTGTCGATCCGCACTTCCATGGAAGTATGTCCCGTGTATACCACCCTTCCCATGAGCACAATGATCTGGCCGATGTAGGCACCTTCCTTAAACTGAAGATTTTCTATGGAAGCTGTCGTCACATTATGCCCTGAATGACGCAGTCCCACAATGCCGGCCACCTCATCAATCCACTCAACCAGGCGGCCTCCAAACAGGCGGCCTGCCCCATTGATATCCTCGCTCATGACAATATGCACTTGTTCTGTTAAAGAACATTCCGCTGTCTTTTCCACCATTCATCCTTTCCCCGCATACATCTGCAGATTTTTCTTTTTCCAGTCTACCACATTCGCCCACCAGACGCAATGTACATTTCCTCTGTCCGTTTCCCGCAAGCATGAAACGCATGACCTTTTTTCCCTGACATCATATACTAATTATAAAAGAATAGAAAGGTCTTTTCCTGGCCCATGACCAGGGGAGGAACGGATAATGCCGTGAAAGCAGCCCTTTACTGCCGTCTATCTGTGGAGGATGAGGATAAGGACGGCTTCAAAAACACCAGTGAAAGTATTTTGAATCAGCAGATGCTGCTTGT
This sequence comes from uncultured Lachnospiraceae bacterium, assembly GCA_904420225.1. Taxonomy (GTDB): domain Bacteria; phylum Bacillota; class Clostridia; order Lachnospirales; family Lachnospiraceae; genus Fimimorpha. Next base: position 30,885 of record CAJFUP010000216.1, on the reverse strand, counting down.
GGACTACATGAACGCTCATCATTATGATCTTTATGCCATCTACGTCGATGAGGATTATTCCGGCCTTGACAGGGAACGCCCTGCTTTCAAGCGGATGATTGAAGACGCCAAATCTGGCCGTTTCCAGGTGATTTTGTGCAAAACCCAATCCCGTTTTACCCGTGATATGGAGTTGGTGGAACGCTATCTGCATCACCTTTTTCCCCTCTGGGGCATTCGTTTCATCGGAGTGGTGGATGGCGTGGACACCGATGAAAGACGCAATAAAAAAGCCCGGCAGATCAACGGTCTCATCAATGAATGGTATTGTGAGGATCTGTCGGACAATATCCGCGCCGTGCTGCGCAAAAAAATGGAAAACGGCCAGTTCATTGGTTCCTTTGCCTGTTATGGATATTCCAAATCCCCCCTCGACCGTCACCGGCTGGTGGTGGATGATGATGCAGCCGCCATTGTGAAACGGATTTTTTCCATGTATCAAAAAGGCTATGGCATTCGAGCCATCGCCGCCCATTTGACCCAATGCCGCATTCCCACCCCAACCATGCATAAACGATCTCAAGGCCTCTCCTTCCGCGCCCCCTTCACCGATAAACCCCAGGAAAAACAAAATATCTGGAGTCCCAATACCATAAAGCGAATCCTGAAAAATCCCACTTATACCGGCTGCCTTGTCCAAGGAAAAGAACAGAAAATAAGCTACAAAAGCAAAAAAATGGTTCACATGCCAAAGGAGCGCTGGATTGTCATCCCTGATACCCATGAAGCCATCATATCCAAAGAAGAGTTTGCGGCAGTACAGGAAATCATGAAAAGCCGAAGGAAAAATGGGAACACATTGGAAACCTCCTCATAATATACAATGTAAACAGAAACAAAATCTATGGAGGTATCGACATGAGTGATTTGGCTGCTACAAATTGCGGAGGATGCGGATGTGACAGGAGCGGCAACAACAATTGTATTTTCTTGCTTCTGATTCTCTTCTGCTGCGGTGGATTCGGATCATCCCGCAGTGACGGATGCGGCGATGGATGCGGCTCCAATGGATGCTGTGACCTGCTGATCTGGATTCTCCTGCTGTCCTGCTTCTGCGGCGGCAGCGGCTTCGGCAGCTTCGGCAACTTCAGCGGAGGATGCGGCTGCGGATGTTAGTTTCCAAAGAACATATAGGGGATGCTTTGGCATCCCCTATATGTTCTTTTTTATCATGCTGTTTAAGCGATTACATCCTGCATAGTATACAGTCCCTTTTCCTTTTCCTTGAGGAATTTGGCAGCCTGAACTGCTCCCTTGGCAAACACCGCCTTGGAAAACGCCTCATGTTTCAGACTAATCACCTCGTCCGTACCGGCAAAAATCACCTCATGCTCTCCCACAATGGTTCCACCGCGCAGGGAACTGATTCCGATCTGATTTTTTCTCCTCTTCTCACGGACAGCGGAACGATCATATATATATTGATACCCATTGCCACACGCCTGGTTGACAGTATCCGCCAGCAGGAGAGCTGTGCCGCTGGGCGCATCGATCTTCTGGTTATGATGCTTTTCCACGAGTTCAATATCAAATCCTGCCTCTGCCAGAACCGGAGCGGCCGCCCGCAAAAGCTTCACCAAGGTGTTGATTCCCAGTGACATGTTATACGACTGGACAATGGGGATCTGCTGCGATGCCTGTCTCACATGCTCCAATTGTTCCCCGGACAGTCCTGTGGTACCAAGTACCAAGGGAAGCTTTTTTTCTGTACATGCTGTGACCACATCGTCTGTGATGGCAGCTATGGTGAAATCAATGACTGCGTCAGCTTCCACTCCACAAGCCTCTATGGATGTAAAAACCGGGTAGGAATGCAATCCCTTATCCTCCACATCCACGCCAGCCACTATGGTGACATCCTCCATGGGCGCAATTATCTCACTGAGCATCTGCCCCATCTTTCCATTGCATCCGTTGATAATGACTTTAACCATCTTTTCTTCCTTTCTTCCGTACTGCGGCAAAAAATCCTCCCGCCCTATCTTTTATGAAGCCTGCCCGTATCTGCGCCTGTCAGCTGCATCTGCCATTAAAGCAGCCCTGCCTTCTCCATTTCGGCCCTCACCGTTTCCCGGTGGGCATCTGTGATCTCCGAAAGCGGAGAGCGCAAACCTCCCACCTTCCACCCCTGCATTTTCATGGCTGCCTTCACTGGGATGGGATTCACCTCACAGAAAAGAGCGCTGCACAGCGGCATGGCGTCCAACTGCATTTTCCTACTCTTCTCCACATCACCTTCCAAATAAGCCATAACCAAGTCATGGGTCATTCTAGGCGCCACGTTGGATAATACGGAAATCACGCCGATTCCTCCCAGAGACAAAATGGGGACGATCTGATCATCGTTTCCAGAATAAATATCCAGACATCCGTCCGCCAAAGCCGCCAGCTTCGCCACTTGGGAAATATTGCCGCACGCTTCTTTGATGCCCACAATGTTCTCCACGTTTTTAGCCAGATAAACCGCCGTCTCAGGCTCAATATTCACTCCTGTACGGGACGGAACATTATACATAATCATGGGAATATGTACTTGGCGGGCAATTTCGCTGTAATGAGCGATCAGACCTCCCTGAGTTGCCTTATTGTAATATGGCGTCACCAGAAGTAAGGCATCTGCCCCTGATTGTTCAGCATGAACAGAAAGACGCACCGCCTCCGCTGTGCTGTTGGAGCCCGTCCCGGCAATAACGGGAACCCGCCCTGCTGTATGCTCCACAGCAAATCGAATGCACGCATCGTGCTCATCATGGGACAGTGTGGCAGACTCGCCGGTGGTGCCACAGATAATGATGGCATCCGTCCCGTTGGCGATCTGATCATCAATGATTCTGCCCAGCTCGTCAAAATTCACCTGATTGTCCTCTGTAAATGGTGTGACTATGGCCACTCCCGCGCCTTTAAAAATTGCCATATGAATCCCTCCCAAATTTTTGCGTGAAAAAGAGCCAACGAATGTCGGCCCTTAAAGATTCCATATTTCTTTAAGTAGCCCTCCATCTGCATCGGACGAAACACGATTTCTCCATCCCAGATTCCATTCATCACAGATGACAGTCATATGGTTTTTCACCATATGCCCAAGCAGACCCCTTACCGGTAAGCCCTGCTTTCGGCGCTTCGCCTTTCCCCTGTCTTCTCCTATGCCGATCCATATCTGACAGACTACTCATCTACTGCGCGACCTCTACCTTTTGCGGCAATCCCGCCCTTTTCACTTTTTTCCAGTATAACACTGCACAGCGCCGGGTGTCAACGCCAATTCCTTCTTTCCCACAAGAATCCTTCCGCTGTCACACAGCTTTCCGCATATATCCCCGTACCTTATGCTTCTTCCGGGATCATATCCTCCAGCTTGCTGACAGACACTTCATAGGCAATGCGCTTCTCCGTCTCGGTCTCACTGATGCGCTTCGTATACTCCCTGCTCTGAACCCTCCCCCAAATTCTTAGTCGACTGCCCACTGGAAACTGGGAGGCATAGCGGGCATTCCTTCCCCAGGCAATGCAGGGAATGTAATCGGATTTTCCGTATGGCCTATTTACGGCAATGAGCAAATCAGCGATTTCTCTTCCCAGAGGCGTTTTTCTGTAAATGGGTTCCTTGCAGATGAATCCGTCCAGAAAGATCTGGTTCGTCTTGGTATAATCCGTAAAGGACTCCATAAATGAAAATTCTCTGACAAAAATGGACAGCACAAGACGATTTTTCACTCCCTCATGTCGATTGTAGGATCGAAACTGGCCGATGGCCTCCATGGTCTGTCCCCGATAGTCCGCGCGGACATCTATGAGACGTTCGGAAATCATCAGCGGGATCACATCCACCTGATCACTCAAACGGTTGACCGCCAGTTCCAGTATGTAAAATCCTTCTCCAAACACTTCATGGCTAAATGTAAATTCAGAAACAACCTCTCCGATGACGCTGACCCTGTTGTTCTCAATTACTTTTTCTGACATAGTATTTCTCCTTCCAATGGCTTACTTATAGGAATCCACCCGTACTGATCAGGTGCTCAATCCAATATACGTATAGATTAGCGCGGTTATGTTTTTTTTGCACCATCATTCCATCGCAAGTTTCGCAGAGTCTCTGTCGTCTCCTGTCGGATTTTCCCCTTGAGGGCGCATTCAAAGCATTGGCAAAAGGAAAAGACGCCCGGGCACAGCCATAAGGCTGCATTCCGGACGTCTCGCCCACACAACTTATATGAGATTTTGTTTTATGCCTCCCTCAGGAACGCCTCATATCCCTTCTTTGCCTCAAAGATATCCGCTTTGCTGCAGATCTCCCAGGGCGCGTGCATGGATAAAACCGGCACGCCGCTGTCAATGACCTGCATTCCATATTTGGCGGAAAGATAGGCAATGGTGCCGCCGCCTCCCTGGTCCACCTTTCCCAGCTCAGCCGTCTGGAAAGCCACATGATTCTCGTCCATGATCCGGCGAATTTTTGCCATATATTCCGGATTGGCGTCATTGGAACCGCTCTTTCCGCGACTTCCGGTGAACTTATTGAACGTCAGGCCCTTCCCAAAATAGGCTGCATTCTTTTTTTCCATAACTGCCGGGTAAATGGGATCGAATGCCGCGCTGACATCGGAGGAGAGCATTCTGGAATTTTTCAGTGCCCTGCGCACATTGAGGCCACTGTAGATTCCCAAACGGTCCAGCAGCTCCGCCACCACATTTTCAAAGAAATGGGATGCCATGCCTGTGGCGCCCACACTGCCGATTTCCTCTTTATCCACCAGCAGGCAGACTCCCGTATACTGAAGATCTCCCGTCTCCAGCAGGGCTGCCAGGGATGTATATGCGCATACGCGGTCATCCTGGCCATATCCCATCACCATGCTTCGGTCAAATCCATAGTCCCTGGCTTTTCCTGCCGGAACCACCTCCAGCTCCGCAGAGAGGAAGTCTTCTTCTTCCACATCGTATGTATCTTTCAAAAATGTCAGGATCTGCGCTTTCACCGCATCCTTTTCTTCCCCTTTCAGAGGCTGACTTCCCACAAGGATATTTAAATCCTCGCCTTCTATGATGGCGCTGGCCTTTTTTCCCATTTGATCTGCAGCCAAATGCGGCAGCAGATCCGTAATTCCCACCACGGGATCGTCTTCTTTTTCTCCGATTTCCACATCCACTACTGTGCCGTCTTTCTTCACAATGACACCGTGAATGGCCAATGGCAGAGTGACCCACTGATATTTTTTAATTCCCCCATAATAGTGGGTATCCAGAAATGCCATTTCGGCGTCCTCGTACAGGGGATTCTGCTTGATATCAATGCGGGGAGAATCGATGTGGGCCCCCAGGATGTTCATTCCCTCTGTCAGCGGACGGGCGCCGATCTTAAACAGAGCGATGGCCTTTCCCATGATCTGGGCATAAACACAGTCGCCTGTTTTCAGTGTTTCCCCCTTTTCAATCACCTGATCCAGATCCCGGTAACCAGCCTTTTCAGCCAGACGGATGGTCTCTCTGACACATTTTCTCTCAGTCTTGGCTGTGGTGATAAATGCTTTATATCCCTCGTTGACACGGTTCAGCTCCTGAATTGCCGCCTCATCATAACTTTTCCAAACATTTTCTCTTTCCATGATTTCCTCCGTTTATCATATCTCTCTTGTATACTTCTTCAGCCACTCTTTTTCTTCCGGCTCCAGATAGGGAGAAATTTTCTCGTAAACCATCCGGTGGTAGCCGTTTAAAAGCTCCTTCTCCCTCTTGGTCATGGCCTCCGGATCCACCGCGTCCAAATCAATGGGTGCGTAGGTGACAGTTTCAAACTTCATGAACTGCCCATATTCATTTTTTTCATCTCTCACACAGATCAATTCATTTTCCGTGCGGATGCCGAATTCGCCTTCCAAATATACACCGGGCTCATCGGTGGTTACCATGCCCTCCTCCAGGATGGCACTATCGTTTCTCTCCGGCACATGTTTCCAGCGAAATCCGTTGGGCGCTTCATGAACATTCAGCAAATATCCGATGCCATGGCCGGTACCGCAGCGATAATCCAAGCCCAGCTCCCATAAGGGGCCGCGGCTTAAAATATCCAGGTTCAGGCCACTGCAGCCATAAAGGAATTTGGCGGCTGCCAAATTCAGATTGCTTCGCAGCACCAGAGTAAAATACTCCCTCTGCTTCTCAGTAATGGGGCCCAAAGCCATGGTTCTGGTGATATCCGTAGATCCCTCCAGATAGTGCGCCCCCGAATCCACTAAAAGAAATCCTCTGGGCTCAAGCACGGCAAAACTGTCCGGAGTGGCACTGTAATGCATCATGGCGCCATTGGCCTCATATGCGCTGATGGTATCGAAGCTCAAGTCCACGAAATTTTCCTGTTCCCGCCTTCTGTCTGCCAAATAATCGGCTGTGGTGATCTCCGTCATGGGAATCTTGCCAATATTGGTTTTCAGCCAGTACATGTATTTAGTGAACGCCACCCCATCTTTCACATGGGCCCAGCGGATGTTTTCCAACTCCGTCTCATTTTTCACCGCTTTCATCAGCAGTGTGGGATTGGTTTTGTCTATCAGCACAGTCTCAGGATGCAGACTGCTGAAAATCCTGTAATTTACTTTTGCGCAGTCCATCCACACATGGCTTCCCTGAGAAATGGACTTCACAGCTTCATAGATTTCTCCGTATTCCCGAATTTCTACTCCTTCATCTTTCAAAACAGTTGGGATCTCATGGCCGAGTACCTCCCCATTGACAAAAAACTGAGCGCTTTTTTGCGTCAAAATCATATAGGACAGTACAATGGGAAAATGGGTGGCATCATTTCCGCGGATGTTAAGCAGCCAGGCAATATCATCCAGAGAAGTGAGAATCAGCACATCTGCACCCTCTGCTTCCATGGATTGTCTGACACGGGCCATCTTGTGGACCGCTGACTCCCCAGCGTATTTCTCATCCAACAGCCAAGCCGGTTCCTTTGACAAAGGCGGGCGCTCCTCCCAGATCCGGTCAATGAGGTCTGTATCCACCTTCAAGTGCCCTCCTTTGGCTTTCACCATGGCTTCCAATCTTCTGCCCTCGGTTGTGTTGACCACACGACCGTCGAAGCCCAGGCATCCGCCTTCCGACAGTTTCTCTTTCACAAATTCCTCCACTGTGGGGACGCCTTCCACTCCCATTTTATACAGCTGCACTTCACTTCCTTTCAATTGATTGGCTGCCTGTATAAAATAGCGGCCGTCCGTCCAGAGACCGGATTCTGTCTTTGTGATAACGGCGGTTCCGGCGGAACCGGTGAAGCCCGTGATGAAACGTCTGGCCTTAAAATATTCCCCCACATACTCTGACTCATGGAAATCTGCGGTGGGCACAAGATAGATATCGATCCCTTCCGCTTCCATCTGCCCGCGCAGGGCCTGAATTCTACTATTGATCATGTTTCCTCCCATCCGCCGCAAAACGGCATTTACACCATATGATTATAGCAGTTTTCTGCTTTTTTTCAACTGAGAATCTCCCACTTGACCGCTACACCCCATGAACTGTTTCCCCGCCCACACAGCCAACAGGCAAAAAAGCACAGTTACATGCACGAATCACGGTTCTCCATCCTCCCCCAATGTTTTCAGAAAGGTCAGGTAATGGGAAATCTGTTTTTCATATCCATTTTCCGTTGGGCGATAAAAATGCGTTCCCTCCATTCCCTCAGGCAGATACTGCTGTTTCACATAATGATATGGGAAATCATGGGCATACCGGTATCCATTTCCATGGCCCAGCTTGGCGGCTCCTTTGTAGTGGGCATCCTGCAGGTGAACCGGCACCGGAGCCGTGCGGTCCGTCTGCACCCGCTCCATGGCCTCATCCACGGCCACGCAAGCGGCGTTGCTTTTGGGCGCCGACGCCACATAAGTGACAGCCTGGGACAGCACAATCCTGCCTTCGGGCATTCCCAGGCGCTCCACCGCCTGGGCAGCCGCCACCGCCACCATCAACGCCTGGGGATCCGCATTTCCCACATCCTCAGCGGCACAGATCATGATGCGGCGGGCAATGAATTTCACATCTTCCCCGGCATACAGCATACGGGCCAAATAGTAGACGGCAGCATCAGGATCAGACCCCCTCATACTCTTTATAAACGCGCTGATTGTGTCGTAATGGCTGTCCCCGCTTTTGTCATACCGCACAACACGCTTCTGAATACACTCCTGAGCCACATCAAGCGTGATATGTATTTTTCCATCCTCTTCCCGCTGCGTTGTCAAAATCCCCAATTCCACAGCATTGAGAGCCGCCCTGGCATCGCCGTTGGCCACATCGCTTAAAAAGTCCAGGGCATCCTCATGGATGACGGCACCGTAGCTGCCCATACCCCGTTTCGTATCCTGAACCGCCCTCAATACCAGCTCTCGGATATCTGCTTTCTCCAATGCCTTCAGCTCAAATATAACGGAGCGGGAGAGAAGCGCTCCATTCACTTCAAAATATGGATTCTCTGTGGTGGCCCCCACCAGAATCAATGTTCCATCCTCAACAAAAGGAAGAAGATAGTCCTGCTGTCCTTTGTTGAAGCGGTGAATTTCATCCACAAACAAAATGGTCTTTTTTTGGTACATTCCCAAATTATTTTTGGCCTTCTGCACCACTTCTTCCATGTCTTTCTTCCCAGCCACTGTGGCATTAATCTGCATAAAATCTGCGCTGGTGGTGTGGGCTATGACCTTGGCCAGAGTGGTTTTTCCCGTACCTGGGGGGCCGTAAAAAATAACGGAACGAAGTTTGTCCGCTTTGATGGCCCGGTACAGCAATTTATCTTTTCCAATGATATGCTTCTGCCCCACCACTTCCTCCAGGGTTCTCGGCCGCATCCTGGACGCCAGTGGTGCCTCCTTTTCCATGGTGTTTTGCCTCATATAATCAAATAAATCCATGTCTCCTCCCAATTTTTCCCATACCGCCGCTTTTCCAACGTCAAGTAATCAGGAACACCAATCAGTTCGCCGCTTGCCGGAAAAAACCGCTGTCCCCGAAACGGCACTCCGAATTTTCTCCGACATGCGTTCCATGAAAACAGCGGTTTTCTCACTCCATTTATTCCTGGCCTGACAAAAATGCCTCCATCTTCTGGATGGCACTGGCCTCATCATTTCCTTCCGCACAGATTTTAATCTGTTCTCCCTTGTTAAATCCCATGGTCATCATGCCCATAATGCTCTTGGCATTCACCCTTTTCGACCCGCTTTCCAGATAAATGGAGCTGTCATACTGACTGGCAACCTGTACCAGCATGGCCACTGGACTATGTTCAATCCCGGATGGAATCGCTACGGTGACTGTCTTAGAAATCATAAATCTTCCTCCTTCTTTCCCCTGCTTTTGTCTGCGATCATCTTTAGTTTTCTCAATCGGTGATTGACACCAGATTTTCCCACAGGAGGGTTCAGGGAATCCCCCAGTTCTTTCATCGTGGCATCCGGCTTTTCCAATCTCATCAGGGCAATCTCTTTCAGCCCATCTGGGAGACTGTCCAAGCCCAAATGCTCGCGAATATAATTTATATCATTGATCTGCTCCACAGCAGCTGATACCGTTTTATGAATATTGGCCGTCTCACAATTGACTTGGCGGTTGATGGAATTTCTCATCTCTTTTACAATGCGTATATTTTCCAGATTCATCACTGCCAGGGACGCTTCCATGATGCGAAGCATTTCACCGATCTGTTCCCCCTCTTTAATATACACGACATGATATTTCTTACGCCTGACAATTTTTGCCTCCACAGGAAAAGAATTGATGATCTCCTTCATCTGCTCTGCCTTGGGAGCAGACGCGCATACAATTTCCAGGTGGTAAAACTTTTCCGGATCGCTGATGGAACCCGCAGCCAAAAATGCTCCGCGGATAAACGCCCTTCTGCAGCAGGTGCTCTGCACAATTCTCTGGTCCACCAATCCTTCCTTTTCCGAAAGATTTCCCATCTCATCCTCAATTTTCACCGCTTCCAGCAGCCGCGTTACCTCTTTTTGTCCAGACACTATTATACTGTATGTTCTGCTTTTTTTCAAATAGGCATTTCTTTTGACACAAGTATCCGTCCGTATTTGAAACGCTGCTTCCAGCAGCCTGGCATATTTCCGAGCCACGGCAATGTTTTCCGTATGTATCCGCACTGCCGCAAAGGCCCCAGTCCGCTGGATCTGTCCACACATGCCCAAAATGGCGGCAATCTCAGCAATCTGACAATGTCTGGCTTTGGGCAGACAGCGCGAAAGTTCTTCCTTTACTTCACCAGAAAATGACATGGCATCCTCCTACTGGCGCTTGGAATCTTTATCAATATCTCTGTGTTCAATTTTTATTCCGTACTCACTGCTGTCCTTAAGGGAATCATACAGTTCATTGGCAATGGTTACAGAACGGTGTTTGCCGCCTGTACATCCGATGCTGATCACCAGCTGATTTTTCCCTTCTGACATATAATTGGGAATCAAAAATTTCACCATATCTTCCAACTTATACAAAAATTCCCTGCTGGTGTCAAATCCCATGACATAGTCTCTCACCACAGCGTCATTTCCTGTATGATATCTCATGTTCTCATAATAATAGGGATTTGGCAGGAAACGAACATCAAATACCAAATCGGAATCCGAAGGTATCCCATACTTAAATCCGAAGGAGAGTATGGTCACATAGAGGCTTTTGAAATTATCGCCTGCCATGAATATCTTCTCAAGCTGTACCCGCAGTTCCCTGGTCAAAAGTTTGCTGGTGTCAATGACATAATCCGCCTCCTTCCGGAGAAAACGGAGCTTTTCCCGTTCCTTTCGAATTCCGGAGTCAACCCTTCCCCCCTCGGAGAGCGGGTGCGTTCTGCGCGTCTCCTTATACCGCTTCAGCAGACATTCATCCGATGCATCCAGAAATAAAATCCGATACGACACATGATTGTCACACAGCTGTTCCAGCATCACTTCCAGCATCTCCAGATGCTGGCCGCTGCGGATATCAATTCCCAGCGCGACTTTATTTATACCAGAATTTGCGCTGCATGTCAATTCCGCAAATTTATCCAACAGGGGGATGGGCAAATTATCCACACAGTAGAACCCCATATCTTCCAGCATTTTCAGCGCTGTGGACTTTCCCGCTCCGCTCATTCCTGTCACAATAATAAATTTCATTGATCTGCCCTCACAAATTCACCCACAGTCTTGACTTCCAGCTCCAATTCCACGCCAAAGGTTTCTTTTACCCTCTTTTGAACATAGCAGCAGACGCTCCAGATCTCCTGAGCGGTGGCGTTTCCCCGATTAATGACAAAACCAGCATGCTTTTCCGATACCTGGGCATCGCCAATACAAAATCCCTTTAACCCGGCCTCTTCGATGAGTTTTCCAGCAAAGTACCCCTGCGGGCGTTTAAACGTACTGCCGGCACTGCCATATTCCAGTGGCTGTTTTTCTCTTCTCCTGCCATTATAATCATCCATTTTCGCCTTTATGTCAACGGGATCACCAGGGGTCAGGCTGAAAATAACGCGCAGAACAACCAGATTCTGGTCGGGCACCGCGCTGTGTCGATACGACAGCATTAGCTCCTCTCTGGCCATCCGGCGCAGCGCTCCGTCTTCCGTCAATACCACAGCTTCCTTCACCACTTGGCTCATATCCCCGCCATAAGCGCCGGCATTCATGGTTAAAGCGCCTCCCACCGTTCCAGGAATCCCAGAGGCAAACTCCAGCCCCGATAAGCCGCATCTTTGCGCCTCCCGGGCCACAGCTGGCAACATAACTCCAGCCTGGGCCGAAATTTCCGTTCCATCTGTATGACACTGATTCAAATATTTCTGCAGCCATATGACGACTCCATCGTAACCTTTGTCACTGACCAAAAGATTACTACCTCTGCCCAAAATGAACCAGTCCACGCTTTCTTCCCGACAGATTCGCACCAATTGCGCTGTTTCCACCTCATTTCTTGGCATCACAAACAGGCGGGCTGATCCCCCCGCCTGAAATGTGGTATGCTGTTTCATGGGTTCCTCCGTCAGCACATTTTCCTTTGAAACGACCTGCTCCATCCGGTTTCTGATATCCATATCCGCGCTCCGTTCCCGTTTAGTCTTCGTCATTTCTTTTCGCCAAATTCTGCTGTACACGCTTATACAGCTCTCTGGCCGCATTGTATCCCATCTTCTTCTGTCTATGGTTTACAGCAGCCGATTCAACGATGATGGCCAGGTTACGGCCCGGTCGGATGGGAATCTGGTGGCACACCACTTTATTTCCCAAAAATTCTGTGTACTGTTCCTCCAGGCCCAGCCGATCATATTCCTTATCTTTGCTCCAATCCTCCAGCTTGATAACCATGTCAATGGATTGGGTATCTTTGACACTCTCCACACCAAACAAAGTCTTGACATCAATGATGCCGATGCCGCGCAGCTCAATGAAATGCCGAGTGATCCCCGGCGCCGATCCCACCAGCGTATCATCACTGACACGGCGAATTTCCACCACATCATCCGACACAAGACGATGCCCCCGCTTGATCAATTCCAACGCTGCCTCGCTCTTTCCAATACCGCTCTCGCCCATGATTAAGACGCCCTCTCCGTATACATCCACCAGCACGCCGTGGATGGAAATGGTGGGAGCCAGCTCCACATTGAGCCAGCGAATAATCTCCGCCATGAGCACGGAAGTGGCCTTTTCCGATACCATCACCGGTACGCCGTAGCCGGTGGCAATTTCCAAAAATGTCTCGTCTGGCTCCATGCTGCTGCTATAAACAATACAGGGGATCTTACTGCTCAGCAGTTTTTCATACATTTCCACCCGTAATTGAGGATCCATCTGGCTGATATACGCATATTCCACATGGCCAATGATCTGAACACGCTCATTGTCGAAATGGTCATAAAAGCCGGACAGCTGCAGAGCAGGCCGGTTGATATCCGGATGAATCAGTTTAATCTTATCCGTATTGATTTGATTGTTCAGCAGACGCAAATTCATTTTTTTAATTAATGCTGTGATGGATACGCCACTCATAATTGTTCCTCCCGTTCATTTTTCTTCTGAACCGCCCAGGGCAAAAGAAGCTCATCTCTTTTCTTTAACTGTTATTTTAACAAGACTTCACTAATCTGTAAAGAGGGGATTTGAATTGCGCGCAAGAGAAGGGGCGCACAGTCATCTGAGGTTCACAAATGACTGCATGCCCCTTCTCCTATTTCATACGGATCGTTTCTCCTAAATCACATTCATGGAACCGACTGTGCCGGGAACCTCTGCCGATCATCAGGACTCAGCACCTGTTTCAACTGTTCTCCCGCCGCTGAAAGTCATCAGCGCCCAATATGTGCCGTCCGCTCCCGGCACATATGCCGGTTTCATGCCAGGAAATCCATAGAGTCCGGTTCCCACAGTTAGATTCTGGTATTCCCCATTGGCAGACCGCCAAGAGCCTTCCGGCATCCGCATGGGATCCTCCATTCCGTCAGGCACATCGGCTCTCCGCATACTGTAGGAAACACTTCCATCAGCGGCTGTTCCCTCTTCCCTAGCATCTACGTAGATCTCTTCTCCCGGCTCCCTCATCACTGTCAAATCCAATCCCAGCGTACCTATTTCCTGTCCTGTCCCCAGCATCCCGTCCAGGCACTCATATACGCGCCGCATTTCCTCTTCCAGCTCCGCCTTTTCCCGGGCAAACCACACAAGCTGGCAGCCCAGAAAAGTACCGTCCGAAATACGGTAGATGATATAAGCATCCGCATCTACATCCTGGAAGTGAACCGGTTCTTTCGTCACCAAATCTACAATATCTCCATCCCCTGCTTCATGGGAGCGTTCCTGAATCGTTTCCTCGTCCCATTCTCCCGAAACCCTCTGCAGCACGTCCAACCCATCCAGAATGATCTGATCACCGTCTGCCGCAAGAAAATCCTGCAGATTTCTATTTTCCAGAGATACTGAAATCCCAGCCTTCTGACCACCGCATCCAGCCGCGCCAATCAGAAGAATTCCTGTCAGCATATATGCTACCGCTACCATCTTTTTCATATTCATTCCCTCCTCCCCTTAACGGTAGTGTCAACTTTATGCGCCTAAAATCGGCTCGACCCCAGTAAAATCAGGTTTCAGGGTCCATGAGCCTTTACCTCCCCCTTTCTTTGGCTTGGGCAACCCAATTTTCTGCAAATCCATTTGCGATACCATACTGTTTCTCTTATAAAAATATTCCATCTCTTATCCTTATATTTAGAGAATACTATAAAAACCATATAATGTCAATGCATATCTCTATTCTTAATCTTATTCCTTTCTCAATATCAGCTCAATTTTATTTATGAACAATCCTATCTCAACTGTTTTTATGGTAAAAATCATAATTCATCTATGAGAGGACGGAGTGAAAAAATTCATACACTGCCCTGGCGCTCCCTTCATTCATTCCCTCCACAGCCCTCAGTGTCTCCATATCCGCTTCCCGGATCTCCTCCAAGCTGGCAAAGGCTCTCATTAATGCCTTCCTTCTCTTGGGACCGATCCCCGGTATGTCATCCAAAATGGAGTGAACGCTTCCTTTCCCGCGCAGACTTCTGTGATACTCTATGGCAAAACGGTGTGCCTCATCCTGGATACGAGTGATCAGATGAAAGCCCTCGCTATGGCGGTCAATGGGAATTTCCACATTGTTATAATAGAGTCCTCTGGTTCTGTGATGATCGTCTTTCACCATGCCGCAGACCGGTATGGTGATTCCCAGCCGGTTCAGCACCTCCAGGGCGATGTTCACCTGCCCTCGGCCGCCATCCATCATGATTAAATCGGGGAAGCGGGTGAAACTCCCCACATCGGTGTGCTGGCTCCCCAGCTCCCGCTTCTCCTCCAGGCCGTGAACAAACCTCCTGGTGAGTACTTCATCCATGGAAGCGTAATCGTTGGCGCCCTGCACCCATTTAATTTTGAACTTTCTGTAATCGTTGCGCTTTGGTCTTCCGTTTTCAAATACCACCATGGATCCCACAGACTGAAACCCGCTGATATTGGAGATATCAAAGGCTTCTATACGCTTTAAGCCCGTCAGGGAAAGCCAACCTGCAATCTGATTCAAAGCTCCCACGGTGCGCAGTTCCTCCCGTTTGATTTTTTCCCGATCCTGATCCAGCACCATCCGGGCATTCCTAGCGGCCAGCTCAACTAAACGCTCCTTTTCCCCTTTTTTGGGAACTTTGATGGTGACTTTCTTTCCCTTTTTCTCGCTGAGCCACTGGCCGATGATATCCGCATCTTCCATTTCTTCCTGCAAAAACAGCTCCCGGGGAAGAAATGGCGTCCCAGAATAAAATT
This sequence comes from uncultured Lachnospiraceae bacterium, assembly GCA_904420225.1. Classification (GTDB taxonomy): domain Bacteria; phylum Bacillota; class Clostridia; order Lachnospirales; family Lachnospiraceae; genus Fimimorpha. The sequence goes on along the minus strand of CAJFUP010000216.1, from coordinate 15,505 downwards.
GCTTCACAAAACTGGAAAGAACACTGGCCTTGCTATCCCCCTCTGCCACTGTCAGATGAAAATGATCCCGTCCAATGAGTTTCCCTTCCCTGACAAAAAAAACCTGCACAATGGCATCCCTGCCCTCCTGGGCCATGGCAATGACATCCCGATCATCGGTGGAAGTGCTGTCCGTAATCTTCTGCTTTTGAGCCACATGCTTCACACTCTGGATCAGTTCCCGGTAACGAATGGCCTCCTCAAATTCCAGCTCCTCTGCCGCATGATTCATCTTATCCTCCAGCTCTTTCATCAGCGTTTCATATTTTCCTCCCAGAAAATCAATGACCTGATGGACTCCTTCCCAGTATGCTTCCTGGGACACATATCCCTGGCACGGCGCGCTGCATTGTTTGATATGATAGTTGAGACATGGTCTATCTTTCCCCATATCTCTTGGCAGATTGCGGCTACAGGTACGGATCTTATACAATTTATGCACCAGATCCAGAGTATCTTTCACAGCGCCTGCACTGGTATAAGGACCAAAATAGCGGGATTTATCCTTTTTCATGGTTCTGGCCATCATGACCCTCGGGAACGCCTCATCCACCGTGATCCGGATGTACGGATATCCCTTATCATCCATAAGCATGGTGTTGTATTTGGGACGGTGCTCTTTGATGAGATTACACTCCAGCACCAGAGCCTCCATTTCTGAGTCTGTGATAATATATTCGAAATAGGCAATATGGGCCACCATTTTTTGGATTTTTGCCGTCTTTCCTCTGCTACTTTGAAAATATTGGCGCACCCGATTCTTCAGACTAATGGCTTTTCCCACATAGATAATTTCATCGCTGCTGTCATGCATCAGATATACTCCTGGCCGACTGGGGAGCTTTTTTAATTCTTCTTCTATATTAAAAGTATCTTTATCCATTTTCCCTCTTCCACTCCTCTTACCCGCAGGACAAATGCTGCCCACTGCGTTTCTTGGCAAGAAGACGCCATTCTACGTTCTTTGTACAATAAGCGAATGTCGGCTGACAAAGTCTCCCTCATCAGCCGACATCCCCATGACATGGTGCTGGTTCAGAATTTTTTTATTGCCCGCATCATGACATATTTATTTTTGCTCTTCTTCTGAGGGAGGCAGCTCAGATTCCCAGCGGAACTCTCCCTCTGTCTGGACAGAGTCAGACAGCTGATCAGAATCCTCCTGCGGCTCTTTCTCCTCCAGAAGCTGTGTCGCCCCCTCTTTCTGGCGATCTTTATATGCGTGGAAGATTCTCATGAATTCCTTTCCGGTGATGGTCTCCTTCTCAATGAGGAATTCCGCCAATTCATCCATGACACCCCGATTGGCGGCCAACAACTCCTTGGCCTCCTCATAAGCCTGCTTCAGGGTATTCATAACTTCTCGGTCAATCTCCGCCGCCGTCAGATCCGAACAATTCAACACGCGTCTTCCATCCAAATATTGATTCTCCACCGACTCCAGAGCCATAAGTCCGAAATGATCCGACATACCATACATGGTAATCATGGTTCTGGCGTAGTTGGTGGCCTTCTCAATATCGTTGGCCGCACCAGTGGTTACATTTCCGAACACAATCTCCTCTGCCGCACGGCCGCCCAAAGACATCACCAGCATGGCATGAATCTCACTCTTGGTATTCAAATACTTTTCTTCTTCCGGAGTCTGCATTACGTAACCCAAGGCCCCCATGGTGCGGGGCACGATGGTGATCTTCTGTACCGGCTCCGCATCCTTCTGCAGAGCGCTGATCAGCGCATGGCCCACCTCATGATAGGAGACGATTCTTCTCTCCTCCGGGCTCATGATACGATCCTTCTTTTCCTTGCCCACAAGAACCACTTCCACTGCTTCCAGCAGGTCCGACTGGGTTACCACAGAACGTCCTTTTTTCACAGCATTGATGGCAGCCTCATTGATCATATTGGCCAGATCAGAACCAACGGCACCGCTGGTGGCCAGGGCAATGGCTTCCAGATCCACGCTGTCATCCATACGCACATCCTTGGAATGGACCTTCAGAGTATTGATTCTTCCCCTCAGATCCGGTTTATCCACGATAATGCGCCTATCAAAACGCCCCGGGCGAAGCAACGCCTTATCCAGGATCTCCGGCCGATTGGTGGCAGCCAAAATAAGAATTCCCTTGGAAGTGTCGAACCCGTCCATCTCAGCCAGCAGCTGATTCAGTGTCTGCTCCCTCTCGTCATTTCCTCCGCCATAACGGCTGTCTCGGCTCTTTCCGATGGCATCAATCTCATCGATGAAAATGATACAGGGCGCATTCTGCTGCGCTTGTTTAAACAAATCGCGCACACGGGAGGCCCCCACACCCACAAACATTTCCACAAAATCAGAACCAGACAAAGAGAAAAACGGTACTTTTGCCTCCCCAGCCACTGCTTTGGCCAACAGCGTCTTTCCGGTTCCCGGAGGGCCCACCAGCAGCGCACCCTTGGGCAACTTGGCGCCAATGGTGACGTAGCGCTGCGGATTGTGAAGAAAATCCACAATCTCTGTCAAGGATTCTTTTGCCTCATCCTGGCCTGCCACATCTTTGAAGGTCACGCCAGTTTCCTTTTGAACATACACTTTGGCTGTGCTTTTTCCCACACCCATGACGCCTCCGCCGCCCGACATCTTCCTCATGACAAAAATCATGAGAATCCAAATGACTGCCAGGGGCAAAATGTACATGATCAAAAAATTCAGGATCACAGAGCCGCCGGAATCGTCCGTCCTGTAGAAAGTGACATTCGCCTCGTCCAGGCGGTCCACCAGTTGATCATCTGGCATATACGTGGTATAATATGTCATCAACGGCTGATCCTTGATGGTGATTTCCAACCGTTCGCCATTGAGTCTCACGGCCTCGATCTGTCCTTCTCTTAGATCATCCAAAAACTCATCGTATGAAATTTGCTGTGTCGTCCGACTGGTAATGAAACGGTCCATTCCCGTCATAATCAGCAGTGTCAAAACGCCGACTACCACCAGCGCAATGATTATTTGGGAATTCTTTGGGCCTTTCCCATTTGTGGGTTTCTTTTTATCATTATTTTGATTTTGTTCCACCCTATCCTCCATTCTATCGGCAATGTTTCCATTGCGTTTCCTTGCAATGATATTGGAATACAGCGGTATCACACAATACCTTTGGTATCCCGCAATACTTGTATTATTATAAAGAGTGTTTCCTTGAAAATCAAGCCAATTCACACTTTTTTTAGAACTTGAAGATGCGAACAAAGCCATCGCGTTCTCAAAAACACTTCCCGAAAACGCAATGGCTTCTCACCCGTTTAACCTTCTGTCATCTCTTAGATGGCCAAGAATTTTACCACATTGTAAATATTGATCAAAATAATGACCGTCATCAGAGCAATGAACAATTTGTCCACCGTCGCCGCATCGATCTTCTTATTGATTTTTCTTCCGAAAAATCCTCCCATGATACCACATATAATCATCAGGGCCAACAGCCATATGCTCACATCTGGAACTGCCCTGGTGACCAGCGTGGAACAAAGGCTGGCGGCTTGGGAAAACAAAATGATATAAAGTGAGTTCTGGGCGGCAGTTTTGGTTCCCATGGAAAAAAAGAAAAACAAAACCACCAAATTAATGGGACCTCCTCCAATGCCAAGAAAAGAAGAGGCAAGACCCAAAACCAATCCCACCAGCACACACACCACGCCATTGGTCAGCTGGTGCGTTGGAATCCGATTTTTCTCTATGGTATAAATCAGTGTTCCCACTGTCATAACAATCAGGCATGCCGCCTGCACGGCGCCTGCCTGCTCCCCAAAAGAACGGCTGACAGCCTGAAACAATTCCTTTCCCAGCAATCCGCCTGCCGCCGCACCCAAAGCCAACGGCGTGGCTGTTCTCCATTTTACCAAAGATTCCCCCGATATCCTGGCTGTTACTATGGAATAGGTACTCATGGCCAATACCGTACACCCTGATAAAAAATTGATGGATTTCACATCCAAGATACCCACCATATCCAGAACAGGTTTTATGATGACACCGCCGCCGATTCCGCATATGGCGCCAATAACAGATGCCAGAAAAGCAACCGCCGCAAACACAAGATAAATCATGGCCGCCTCCTATAATCCCATTTCTCTGATAACCCGCTTCACAAATTCTGTATCACTGTGAGGATATTTCCTTCCGTTCTCTTCCTGGTATGTCTCATGGCCCAGTCCAATGATGGCAATGACGTCTCCTGCTTCCGCATGCTCCACCGCATAGCGGATGGCATCTTCCCTTTTGGGAATGACAATGTAAGAACCGGCAGTGCGATCCAGTCCCACATGAATATCTTTCAAAATGTCCTCAAATGTCTCATACCGATTATGGCCGGCAGTGACAATACTTAAATCTGCAAGCCGACCGCTGGCTTCTCCCATCTCATATCGACGTGATTTGGATCGATTTCCATCGGCGCCGAATACACAGACCAGCCGCTTGGGCCGGTATTCCCGAAGCGCTTCCAAAAGATTTCTGGTGCTGTAACCGTTGTGTGCAAAATCCACACATACGGAAAAGGCGCCTCTGTAAACCATATCAATTCTTCCCTTAATATTCATATGGCTCAATGCCTGCTCCATGGCATCATGAGAAACGCCCATGACATCCGCCACACTGACAGCAGCCAGCGCATTCATGACATTGAATTCTCCCGGCATGTTGACATGAAATTGTCCATTCATCCTCCCGCTGACATGGAATGAAATTCCCGGTTCTCCACTGACCTCATCATAGGTTTTCTCCACCTGCTCTGCGCGGTAATCGGCCCTCTCCCCATATCCGTAATAGGTCACCGGCACTGTCACATATTTCATCAGCTGTTCCACATGAACATCGTCCACATGGACAAACGCCTGTCGACTGTGCTGCAAAAGCTGCGCCTTGCAATACAGATACTCTTCAAAATCCTTATGCTCATTGGGCCCAATGTGATCTCCTTCAGATATGTTGGTCCAGATTCCATAATCAAAAGTAAAACCATCCACTCTATGCTGTTTCATTCCCTGGGAAGACACCTCCACCACGGCATGGGTGCAGCCTGCATCTGCCATCATACGCAAATACATCTGCACTTCCTGCGCATCCGGCGTAGTATTATTCAATTCATATATGTTCTCACCAATGACTGCGCCGTTGGTCCCCAGAGTTCCCACCTGTCTGCCAAAAGCTCGAAGAATATCCGCCAGCATATGGGTCACCGTGGTTTTTCCCTTTGATCCTGTGACCCCCACCACTGTCATCCGCTCGGCAGGATGACCATAAAAAGCCGCCGCCAAAAATGCGCTGGCCCTCCTGGTATCCTCTACCAAAATAACTGTCACATCTGCCAAAACCGCCACCGGTTTCTGGACAACGATCATCCTGGCTCCTTTTTTTGCCACATCTTCCACACAGTCATGGGTATCAAACCGTGCCCCTTTGATACAGATAAACATATCTCCCGGCTTCACCTGTCTGTTATCATGACAATATCCTGTAATTTCCCCATCCAGGCTTCCTTGAAGACACTGAAAAGGGATTCTCTCCAAAATTTCTCTAATCTTCATCTATTCTCCCATCCCGGCTGAAAACGTCTGATAACTGCTCCTGCTTTCTTCTGTTCTGTCCCATTGCGCTGCTTCGCAGCCATTCCGTCCGAGCCGCAAAAAGCACAATATCCTTTTTATTATAATGCCCACAATCCTCCCATGTCAATAATGAAAGAACTATCTCCGCCCCTCCGAAAACATCCCCAGCCCACAAAAGCGTTTTGGGATCCTCTCTGCTTCCAGAAAGAACCCCAAAACGCCCTATTTCTTTCCTTATACCGCCAGCTGCCTCACCGGCCACCCAGTTGAGGCGAGCTTGACGCCCCGTCACATTCATTATTGCGCGGAAACCGCCGATTTGATGCCGGCTTGCAGATGCCCGTCTCTCACATCCATCAGAATCACATCCTGAGCCCTGACATCGCCTTCCAAAATCAACCGCGCCGCCAGTGTCTCCACGTTCTTCTGCAGATATCGCTTCAGCGGACGCGCGCCATATACCGGATCGTATCCGTGTTCCACTACATAAGCTTTGGCAGCCTCTGTCAGTTCAATGGTCAATTCCTTATCTTCCAAACGTTTATTGACATCCGCAATCATCAAGTCCACAATTCCGCTGATATTTTCCCGTGTCAACGGCTTAAACAAAATAATCTCGTCCAAACGGTTGAGAAATTCCGGCCTAAAATGAGCTTTCAGATCATTCATGACCATATTTTCCGCCTCGCTGCGAATCTTTCCATCTTCATCAATGCCATCCAAAAGATATGCCGATCCAATATTGGAGGTCATGATCAAAATGGTGTTTTTAAAATCCACTGTACGGCCCTGGGAGTCGGTGATGCGGCCGTCATCCAGTACCTGAAGCAATACATTGAATACGTCCGGATGCGCCTTTTCCACCTCATCAAACAAAACCACACTATATGGCTTGCGTCTCACCGCCTCTGTCAGCTGACCGCCTTCATCATAGCCCACATATCCCGGAGGCGCCCCGATGAGTCTGGACACAGAGTGCTTCTCCATATATTCACTCATATCGATACGCACCATATTGGATTCGTCATCGAACAGGCTTTCCGCCAGCGCTTTGGCCAGCTCCGTCTTTCCCACGCCGGTGGGACCAAGAAACAGAAACGAGCCAATGGGTTTGGTTGGATCCTTAATACCGGCCTTGGAGCGAATGATGGCCTCTGTGACCTTGGTCACACCCTCATCCTGTCCAATGACCCTCTTATGCAATTCCTGATCCAGGTGAAGCGTCTTATTCCTCTCGCTTTCCGTCAGCTTTGCAACCGGAATGCCAGTCCATTTGGATATAATGCGGCAAATCTCCTCCTCTGTCACGCTTTCATGAACCAGAGACAAATCCTCCCCTTTCACTTTCTCCTCCTCGATCTGCAGCTGTTTCTGGAGAGCCGGAAGCTTTCCATACTGCAGCTCTGCCGCTTTATTCAAATCATACTGCTGTTTTGCCGTCTGAATCTGTTGATTCAGGGATTCAATTTCCTCCCGCAGTTTACTGAGCTTTTCCACAGAGTGCTTCTCATTATCCCACTGAGCCTTCTTACCGGCAAACTCCTCCCGCAGCTGCGCCAATTCCTCCTGAAGGGCCTCCAAACGATCCATACTTAGATGATCTGTCTCCTTTTTCAGCGCCGCCTCTTCTATTTCCAACTGCATAATTTTCCGCTGCAGCTCATCCAGCTCTGCGGGCATGGAATCCATTTCCGTCTTAATCATGGCGCAGGCTTCATCCACCAAGTCGATGGCCTTATCCGGCAAAAAACGGTCGGAAATGTAACGGTTGGACAGAGTAGCTGCCGTCACCAAAGCCGAATCTGTAATCTTGACTCCGTGATATACTTCATACCGCTCTTTTAGCCCTCTTAGGATGGAAATCGTATCCTCCACCGTGGGTTCCTCCACCAGCACCGGCTGGAAACGGCGCTCCAGAGCGGGATCCTTCTCAATATATTTCCTGTATTCATCCAGAGTGGTGGCGCCGATGCAGTGCAGTTCCCCGCGGGCCAGCATGGGTTTGAGCATATTGCCCGCATCCATGGCGCCCTCTGTCTTTCCGGCTCCCACAATCAAATGAAGCTCATCAATGAACAGAATAATTCTGCCTTCGCTTTTTCTCACTTCCTCCAGAACCGCCTTCAGACGCTCCTCAAACTCTCCCCTATACTTGGCGCCTGCCACCAGTGCCCCCATATCCAGGGCAAAAATTTTCTTATCTTTCAGGCCTTCCGGCACATCTCCCCGGACAATTCTCTGGGCCAGACCTTCCACTACGGCAGTCTTTCCCACACCAGGCTCACCGATGAGGACTGGATTGTTTTTTGTCTTTCTGGACAGAATGCGAATTACATTGCGAATCTCGCCATCCCGCCCAATAACCGGATCCAGCTTCTGATCCCTGGCCTTTTCCACCAGATCCTGTCCATATTTTTCCAGGGTATCATACGTGGCCTCCGGATTGTCGCTGGTCACCCGCTGGTTCCCCCGTACTGTGGACAAAGCCTGCAAAAAACGCTCTCTGGTGATGCCAAACTCCCGAAATACCTCTTTTATAACAGCATTGGGATATTTAATCATGGCGAGAAACAGATGCTCCACAGAGACGTATTCATCTCCCATGGCCTTGGCCTCGTCCTCAGCGCTGACCAGCACTTTATTCAGCGCGTTGCTGATATAAAGCTGGCCGCCTCCTGATACTTTTGTCTTCTTTTCCAATGCCTGTCTGGCGCTATCAATGAAGTACTGAACCTGGATTTCCATTTTGGTCACCAGCTTTGCCAGCAAACTGTCTTCCTGTGTCAGCAGGGCATATAGCAAATGTTCCTGGTCAATTTCCTGATTGCCATATTCGTATGCAAGTTTTTCGCAGTCCTGGACGGCCTGCATGGATTTTTGCGTAAATTTATTGATATTCATAGGACACCTCCCACTGGGCATGTTATGTTATTTGTTCTATATTGCATATAACAATAGTATCCCATATTCTCACATTTGTAAAGAAAAAAATTATAAAAAAAATATAAACTAGCACCAAAGTTAAAACTCTTCCCCCGCACCGAAACCGCTACATGCATCAGCGATTAATTCCAGATTGCAGCTCCTCTGCCCATTTCTGCAGGCTGTAGGACTTTCCGTCAAAGAGAGGGAGAATGATACCTGTGGGAGGCGTCTCGCTGGCAAAGGCATTGGCCTCATCCGTATCCACATGCATCGCCAGACGGTATAACGGGCTGACACGCACAATGACATCGGCAAAAATTAGAGACCGTTCATAACTCTGGGTAATAACAAACACATTGTCATTATCTGAAACATGCATCTTCATGGCATCCTCTGGTGCCATATGAATATGGCGCTTTGCCACAATGACTCCTTTGGCAATTTCCAGGGAACGATGGCCGTTTACCAGCGTACAGCCAGGCGTCCCCTGGATGTCACCTGACTGACGAATTACACCGGGAAGCCCTATTTTCCTCGTATCGGTGAGTGACAGCTCCACCTGTGTTTCCTGCCTAAACGGCCCCAGTACGGCCACATGGATAAAGGACCCCTTGGGTCCCACTATGGTAATTCTCTCTTTGGCCAGAAATTGACCGGGCTGACTCAGTTCTTTCACAAAAGTCAGTTCTGCCCCCTGGCCAAACAGCTTCTCAAAATCTTCCCTGGAAATATGAATATGTCTTGCGCTGGTTTCAATGGGAATCCGGATGCTCATTACTTCCCCCTTTCTGCCATCGGCGGCCCGTCTTTATATCATACACAAAGATCCAACGGCAAATCGGAAATATCTTTCAATCTCCTGCCGCGGATCAAAATATCCAGCATATCCATGGCGCCCTCGTCCCCCAGTTCCCGTATGGACTCCATCAGCTCATACAGTGCAAAATGGTACACACAGTCGATGTCTCCTGTCCCCAAAGCCAAGGAAGAGAGGCGTGACGGCATGGGTTCACCTGTAACCACAGCAATGTGAGGCAGGTGTCCTTTTCTGTTGCGAATCAGGTTCAATGCCTCCGTACGGCTGTTCTGGGCCCGGTCGCTGCGTATGGTCCATTTTGCCGAGATACTGGCATGAAGAATGGGTTTTCCTCCATTGCTTTTTCGCAGATCGGCTCCCAGACACACGGAGTCGTCCACCACCATACCGCTTTCATTGATTTCCTCATCCGCACACAATTCACGATAAATGATCACATCAGGCGCCACCATATAATCATTTCCAAGAGATGCTGCCAGTTGAGAATTGGCTTTCATCAATTCCTGAAGATAGGAGAGATGCTCATACTGGGCAAAGTCCGATGTCTTGAGTCGATTGTTATTTCCCAATTTCAGGATTTCCCACTTTCCCGGACGGAGTCCCTGGAGCTTCGGAAATGTCTCTCTCAGAAACTCCATATTCAGCTCCTCAAATTTCGCCCCGCTGGTTTGGCCCAGGCTCTTTGTCTGCTCCGATGCCAGAAGCCGGTTGGTGATCCCTCTGGCCAGTGCAATGGACAGACGGCTGGCCTTATCCGCATTGGAGGGCACACCGTTTTTATCCACAGTGAGAATTGTTCCCAGAAGTGCCTGGTGATAGCGCTTTCTGGCCTTTGCAATCAATGCTTCCATTTAAAATACTCCTTAATCTGTTTCCCAATGGCACAGGCCACCGGCGGCGGAAACGCATTGCCAATTTGGCGGTACTGTGCCGTCTTACTGCCGGAAAATACCCATTCATCGGGGAACCCCTGAATCCTGGCCACCATACGGCAAGTGAGGCGAGGCATCCCCTGGAATTCTGCCGCTGGAGCTTCATTGGCGATTCCTTTTCCATCTATTCCCATCTCTGCCCAGGCACGCTTGGCTCTGGTGGGTCCCAGATCCGGGCCTCCGTGTTTCTTGCTTCCTCCCACAATGGTGGGGGCGATTTTATCCGCCTTTTGCTTCCAGGCCCCCACTCCTTTCCAGCCTCTCTGCCCCAGAAGATCCTCCAGGGTCTCGCCCACAGTGGGCGGCTTCTTTGCCGGAGAGGGAAAACAAAAGTCCCCGTGATAAAAGTCCTCCCTTATTCCCACCAAAATCATCCGAGGGCGCAGCTGAGGCACTCCAAAGTCCGAAGAATTCACCAGGCTCCAGAATATCCGATATCCCAACTGAGCAAATGATTTCTCAATATAGCTTCTGTACTCATCAAATTTTGGATCCTGAAGCCCCCGCACGTTCTCCAACATGACAGCGCAGGGGAAAATCTCCTCTGTCAGCCGGATGGCCTCTGGAAACAAGTCTCTCTCGTCATGACGTCCCAGCTGCTTCCCTGCCACAGAAAATGGAGGACATGGAACTCCTCCCGCCAGAAGGTCCACATGCCCCCGGTACAATTTTCCCTGAAATACCTGTACATCCTGACAAATCACATTCCAATTGGGTCTATTTATTTTCAACGTATCACAATACTGTTTTTCAATCTCCACCAGCGCAATATGATGAAAACCGGCCTGCTCAAGCCCCAACGCCTGACCGCCGGCCCCGGCACATATTTCCAATGTCGTTATCATCTTCTCAGCCCTTCAATTTCTCTTTTCTACTTCTATCCATCATATCAGAATATATGTTCCGTTTCAACTGTTATTTTCCATGCTCTCTGTGGGCGGTTTTCGAAAAAAACACCGCAAGCGAAACGCCGTCATTTTCCGTCCTGCTTGTTCTGTTCCGTTTTTTCCTCCATCTCTTTACTTTTATTCTTTTTTTGTTTTCCTGTACGTCTCAATTGTTTCAATTTTCCAAAAATCCCCTGAGGGCCCTCATCCAAAGGTTCCTGATTTACCGGCACTTTGATACCCTTTTCTGTCACCTTATGTTTCACATGCTCTGAGAATAGAGCGTAAATCACGGATACGATGGGAATGAAGATCAGCATCCCGGCAATCCCCATAAGGCTGCCTCCCACTGACACGGCCACCAGTACCCAAATGGACGGCAGATTTACTGAGCTTCCCACCACACGCGGATAGATCAGATTTCCCTCAATCTGCTGAAGGACAAGGAACAAAATCAAAAAAACCACTGCCTGAACGGGGCTTTCCATAAGGATTAGGAAAATACCGATAACACAACCGATGAATGCCCCGAAGATGGGGATCAGGGCCGTAAATGCGATCAGAACGCCAATCAGCAGAGCATACGGCATTTTCAGCAGCCCCATGGATACCACAAACATACATCCCAGAATCACCGCTTCCACACACTGGCCGGTGAGAAAATTGGCAAATGTCCTGTGGGTCAGAGAAAAAATTCGGATCAGTCTTTCCGCAACCTGCTTTTTACTGAAAGCGTAAATAACCATTTTCCCCTGACGCCCCAATGCTTCCTTTTGCACCAAGATGTAAATGGAAAATACAAAGGCGATGATCATGGTGGTTACGCCGGACACAATGCCAGTGGCCAGAGAAACAGTGGAATTCAGTATATTCCCCGCTCCATTTCCCACAAACGTTATGAGATTCTGCCACATGGACTGCCAGTCAAATTGCAGCCCTGTGATCCAGCTCACCAATTCCGGATATTTCTTCAGAGTCTCCTCTGCCCAGGCCTGGGTTTCCCTCACAAATCCCGGGATCTCATTTCCGATGGTAATAATGGTTCTCCACAATTCTGGAACCACAAAAAACACCACCAGGAATACAATGCCAATAATCAGCACCAGGGTCAAAAACAAACTGGCCACCCGTTTTAGCCTCCTGACACGCCGAGACTGATTTTTCACCCTGGAAAACAGCACTTTCTCAATGGCGCGCATGGGAACATTCAGGATAAATGCCATACATCCCCCCAAAATAAATGGAAAAATAAGGGACAAAATGGTTCCCAACACAGAAATCACCACATCAAAATGTTCAATTCCCAAATACAGCAACACCCCAAACGCCACCAAAAAGCAAAGCTGTTTGAACGTTTCCTTATTCCACTCCATGAATTCAGTATCTCCTCTCAATTTTTATACAGACCATGCCGCAACAGCAGACCGTTCTTTTCTTTCTCAGCCTCCCGCACTCTTTCATCACTTGTTCCCGTTACTGATTTGTCACACCCTTTTCATCAAATTTACTATATCTCGCGCTAAATGTAAATGAAAAAATCGTAATAAATACAAAAATAGCCCCGATTTATTACAGAAATCACCTCCCGGACTTTTTTTGCTGTATAATTATTTTAAACAATTCGTACCAATGGCACCCCAGCCGGGAAAAAATCAACTTCAGGAGGTAATAAAGATGATAAACAAAACCATTCAGGCGGTAAAAGAAAATATTGAACGTGTGCTCATAGGCAAAAGTCATGTCATCGATCTGGTACTCACGTCTCTGGTGGCTGGAGGCCATGTTTTATTGGAGGACGTACCCGGCACCGGAAAAACTGTCATGGCCAAATCTCTGGCCCGTTCCATTGACGCCAACTTCAGCCGCATTCAGTTCACACCAGATCTGCTGCCCTCCGATGTGACGGGTTTAAACTATTTCAATCAAAAAGAAAGCGATTTTGTCTTCAAAAAAGGACCTGCGTTCTGTAATATATTGCTGGCCGATGAAATCAACCGCGCTACTCCCCGCACCCAATCCAGTCTGTTGGAATGTATGGAAGAAAAGCAAATCACAGTGGACGGCGTAACTCGCAGACTGGAAGAACCTTTTTTTGTCATTGCTACGCAGAATCCCCTGGAAACCTCCGGCACCTTTCCGCTGCCAGAGGCACAAATGGACCGATTTTTTATGCAATTGGCCATGGGACTCCCCACATCTGACGAAGAATTGGCCATCATGGAACGTTTCATACAGGATCAGCCTTTGGAGCATCTGGAACCTGTCTGCCAAAAGGCAGATCTGTTAACACTTCAGCAGGCCTATAAGACCATATTTGTTCACCCGGTACTGCGCGCATATATGGTATCCATCGTACAGGCCACCAGAAACCACGCCGATATTGTCTCTGGAGTCAGCCCCAGAGGCACACTTGCTTTCCTGCGCGCTGTACAGGCATACGCTCTGATTCAAGGGCGGGAGTATGCCGTGCCAGAGGATGTCAAAGCGGTGGCAGTACCTGTGCTGGCCCACCGCCTGATTCTTTCCAGAAGCGTGGGAATCCTTGCTGACAGCCAAGAAACGATACACTCCATTCTGGACGAAATTCCCGTACCCACAGAAACCTGGAACAGCTGATACGGAGGTTGCCATGACAATATTTTTATTACTTTTGGGAGCCGCCCTGATCTATCTGGTGCAGGACCGGCTGTACGCACGCCGCTGGAGCCAAGGACTGGGGGTTTCCATCCGCTTTCCCAAACAGGTGGTTGTGGAAGGGGAAACGGCCTCCCTGGTGGAAGTCATCACCAATGCCAAGCGGCTTCCCCTCCCCATTCTCCACGTAAAATTCCAGATCAGCCGCAATCTGCGCTTTGGAGGCGATGACAATACTTCTGTCTCCGATCTCAGCTATCGGCATGATATTTTTTCCATCCTCTTTTACCAAAAAATCACAAGAACCCTGGAGTTTCAATGTACAAAGCGGGGATTCTACGCCATTGATCGGGCCAATCTGGTGGCCACCAATCTGTTTTTATCCCGCAGCATGGTGAAGTCCGTGAAGCAAAATGCATATATGTACGTGTATCCCCGCACCGTCAGTACAGAATCCATTGATCTCCCCTTCAAAAAAGCCATGGGAACGCTGTTGAGCAAGCGGTACTTATTTGAGGATCCCTTTGAATTTCGTGGAATCCGCGATTACGAGATTACCGACCCTATGAATTCGATCAATTGGAAGGCCACTGCCAAAACCGGTGATTTAATGGTGAATGTCCATCACTCCACCCTCTCCCAGGAAGCTGTCATCTTCCTGGATCTTCAGGATGACACCCTATGGAAATATGAGAACCTTCACGAAATGGCCATCCGCATTGCGGCATCCTTCGCCATTCGGTTTCTGGAGCAGTCCATCCCCACCCGCATACTGTGCAACGGAAAGGATCAGATTACAAAAGAAATCGTCCAGGTTCCAGTGGGCAACGGCCGCCGCCAAATGGACGCCATCAACGAAAGCCTGTCCAGAATTGACTTATCCCAGGATCCAGTTCCCTGTACAGAACAAATGGCGGAAGAGTTGGCCAATATGGGGAATCGTCACCCCTATTATATACTCATCGGCAACAGCTTTGGTCATCAACGAAAAGAATATCTGAAACAGCTGGCGGATCTGGGCAGCGGCGCCATGTGGATTGCTCTGTGCGAAAAAAATCAGGAGATACCCACATCCTCCTCTGATAATCTGGAAATTGTGAAATGGGAGGTGCAGCATGAGATTTAAAAGCCGTTTTACCTATATTTTGGAATTCATCCACTCGTATATACTGCTCTTGGCACTGATGGCCATTCCCATCTCGCAGCAGTCATATGCGGACAAAACAATCCTGATGGTAAAGACATTGTTTATTCTGGCTGCTGTTATCATTCTCTTTTTTGCGGAGCGAAAATGCCGAAGCATCTTCAGCTTCCTCTTGGTATGTATCCCGCTGCTGATCATTCCATATTTGATCCGCACAGATACCGCTGATTTTGTCTATCAGGAGCTGGCCGTCATACTGCTGATTGTGACGTACATCATTCACAGGATCAGTGATAACCAACCATGGACCCAGGCGCCTGCCATTTATTATGAACTTCTCTTTCTAGCCGTTTATTTTTTGGGACTCTACTTAAAGAGTCCATGGCTGCGTTCCCTGATGATATATTTGTCCATGGGATATCTGCTGATTACCCTTCTCCATACCAATTTGAACAATATGGGGAACTTTTTCCGCGTCAATAAGGATGTATCCAATCTTCCCTACGCACAGATCCGCCTGGTCAACCGCATCGTCCTTCTG
>CAJFUP010000215.1 GCA_904420225.1 uncultured Lachnospiraceae bacterium | reverse complement strand
GGATTCTGAAGTCTGGTATAAAAATATCCCTCTTCCTCCAGATCAAACAATTTGGCCATTTGCTCGCTGTCATCATACTTAAATGTGGTGCTCTGATAAATGGGAAGAATTCTCGGTTCTCCCTTTTTGGGCGTCCAGCCGCCCTGGATGCATATCGTCTCCAATTTTTTCTTTTCCATGATTCATCATTCCTTTTCTTTCAAAGGCTGTGTGGATACAGAATACCGATACAGCCATTTCTTCCAATGTTCTTTATTCAATTACGCCAGTTCCAAAAGTTTCAGAATCAACGCCATTCGGACATAAACGCCGTACTGAACCTGTTTAAAATATGCTGCCCTGGGATCGTCATCCACCTCCACTGATATTTCGTTGACGCGCGGCAGCGGATGAAGCACCAGCATATCCTCCTTTGCCAATTTCATCTTGGCCTTATCAAGAATATAGCAGTCCTTCATACGGATATAATCATCCTCATTGAAAAAACGTTCTTTCTGAACACGGGTCATATAAAGAATGTCCAACTGAGGCATAACGTCTTCCAAGTCCGTCACTTCCTGGAAATCAAACCCGTTTAGCACCTCTTCCCTAATATAGCTGGGAACCCGCAGTTCCGGCGGGGAAATAAGAACGAACTTCACATCTTCATAGCGAACCAGCGCATTGATCAGAGAGTGAACGGTGCGTCCAAACTTCAAGTCACCGCAAAGTCCGATGGTAATATGATCCAGGCGGCCTTTTAAAGAACGGATGGTCAAAAGGTCCGTCAATGTCTGGGTGGGATGCTGATGCCCTCCGTCGCCGGCATTGATAACTGGAATTTTCGACTTCAGCGCTGCCACTGTGGCTGCACCTTCTTTTGGATGACGCATGGCACAAATATCGGCATAGCAAGACACGATCCGAATGGTGTCAGACACACTCTCCCCTTTGGCAGCAGAACTGGAATCTGCCGTGGCAAATCCGATGACTTTCCCCCCCAGTCTGTTCATGGCAGACTCAAAACTTAAGCGGGTACGGGTACTGGGTTCATAAAACAGCGTCGCCAGCTGTTTTCCCTCACACTTATGGGCGTATTTTTCAGGATTTCTCTCAATATCATTGGCCAGATCCAGCAGCTCTGTTAATTCCTCTACTGTAAAATCCAGCGGGCTTATTAAATGTCTCATTTTAACCTCCACAATCATTTCAGCATATGGGCAAATCACCCGTCTGCCCATTTATTTTTTATACTGCTCCTCGCAGTACATGCAGCGGTAAATCTCTCTCTTTTCATCTGTCAGAACAAATACATGCGGAAGTTCCTGTTCAATGGAAGTGATGCAGCGAGGATTTTTGCAGTGAATCACATTGGTGATCTTTTTGGGAAGTTTGAGTGTCTTTTTTTCAACAATCTTTTCGTCTTTAATGATATTAATGGTAATGTTATGATCCAGATATCCCAAAACATCCAAATCCAGCACATCAATGCTGCACTCAATTTTGATGATATCCTTTCGTCCCATTTTATTGCTTCTGGCATTCTTGATGATCGCCACCTGGCAATCCAGTTTATCCAAGCCCAGATAGTGGTAAATGGACATGGACTTCCCGGCTCTGATATGATCCAATACGAAGCCTTCTTTCAGTCCGCTTACATTCAGCATGAAATCATTCCTCCCGTATCATTATTGTGCGACGGCGTTAAGAATAAACAAGCCCTTTTCCAGTCCGCTCACTACGCACTTTCCCTATTTTATACCATCTCATGCTAAAATGCAATTGGTTTTCGGCTTTCATTTACACTGGTGAATGTTGGTGGATAAATACCGGATTAGCTTGGGTTAGATCGCCTATAGTATGTATTTTATCTAGCTTTCTAAATCGGATGTTTTCATACAAAGAAACTAGGGCCAAAATACCTTTTGACCCCAACAACGATTTGTCATATCTCAGAGAAATTTTTTCATAGCTTCCACATTTTTTTCCTCTTTTTTCAAAAGTTCTTTGGCCAGCTCCACGACTTTCTTATCGTTTCCGTCATAGTCATTGACCTGACGTGTCAATTGAGTGATCCCCATGGTGGCGCCTTCCAGTACCATCTCGGCCAACTTAGAGGTGGATGGATCCACCATGTTTTTGATTTTAGACATTATATTGGACATCATTTTTCCCATGGCTGGAGCATCTTTTCCTTCTTCCTGCCGATAGACCTTCAGCAATTCTTCACTTTTCTGATAAGCTTCCCGATACTCGTTCATCCAGTTTAAAATTGCCTTCGTAAATTCCTGATCCCTTGACAGTTCAGCAATATGTTTTAAACTATCCAGACCCATATCGGCATTTTCATGAATTTTGTTCAGCAGTGAAATCTCTTTTTGCATCTTCATCCTCTTTTCTTCCTGGAAGCGGCTCTCCTTTTTTCAATCGGCCGTCCGGACATATTCTTTCATAAATTTGAGATTAGTATTTCTCATTTCTCGTCCGATTATTCATCCGATAAGACAAACGGTTTCATTAAAAAATCCGGTCTACCAAAAGCATACTATACTGCTTTGGCAAACCGGACCGATCCGTTGACGCATCACTCAATTCACTTATTCTTACAGCGATTTAAAAATAAATCAATTCTTCCTGGGGCTTTTGTGCCGAAACAATCTCTGAAACATACAGCACTGGACCTTCTTCCTTATATACTGGAGAATACTCCCACTTTACGGTGACCACGATCCTGGCCCATTCTGTATTTTGAATTTTTCTCGGCCCTTTATAAGAACTGATGAAGCCCAAAAATGTAATATCTTCTGCACAGCATGTCATGGCGTTTCTTCCCGGCACAAACATTCCGACGGGAAATTCGTCCGAGGTCATCAGCTGCGCTAAAAATCTCACTTTTTTCCCCTGGTACCGCTCCGGATGCTCCTGCACATCGATGTACCAAATCCCATAATCACGGTCATCCACATCGATCACATCTGATTCCAAATCATAGGGCAAATCTTCCTCCGGGTTTTCCATCTCTCCGTTTTCATCTTCAAACACCACCTGCGCCCTCCGGTTCACCGCCTTGACAGATCTTTGATAGGTGGCCAACGGTGTATTTTCATCACACCGATTGAAGATCACCAAATCTGTATAAGTGACCAATTCCATGGCCAATGATTTGATATTATTTAGGTAGAGCTGAAATGAACCGCCATCTAAAATGGTGATAATCTGATAGATGCCCCAGTGTTTTGGCAGCTGCCTCTGCAAAAAAGCTTTGACAGACCACATACCATTATATTCAATCAACACGCGCTCTGGCCGATATTTTTTATTGAGGCTGTCCAGAAAGGCTTCACTTAATTCTTCCTCATCCTCAACGATTTCCATAACTGTGTTGTTGGAGGCCAGCATGGATTCGCTGTATTCCTCTTCCCCTTCCTCGCATACAATCAAAAGTGTCTTCTCTCCATCGGCAAAATACTCCTGATTCATGGTGAAATTCAAGAATGAGGTCTTTCCCCCCTCCAAAAAACCAGTAACCAGATAAACTGGAATCATATTTTCTTCCATTCTATTCCTCCCAGATTTCTGCTTTTACAGCAAAAACAGCTCTTCCAGCTTTTCTTCTTTCAAATTGGAGCCGATTACACAGATGCGTCCCGTATATTCCGGAGCGCCGTCTCGGATTTCATATTCCTCCGGCACAAGATCAAAATATATCCATTCCCCTTGAGGAGTGGGAAGCATACCCTTTGCTCGGAGAATCATACCATACGCTTGTCCGTCGGAAAGCTCTTTTAAAATAGCATCCAATTGCTCCCTCGTATATTTGTGAGCGGTTTCCCTTCCCCAACTGGTAAATATCTCATCCGCATGATGATGTCCATGGTGATCATGACCGCACCCACAGGTATCTTCATGATGGTGCTCGTGGTGATGGTCATGGCCGCATTCCTCATCGTGCTCATGATGATGTCCATGCCCATGACCACATTCTTCATCGTGCTCATGATGATGGTCATGACCGCATTCTTCCCCATGCCCATGATGATGCCCATGGCCGCATTCTTCCCCATGCCCATGATGATGCCCATGGCCGCATTCTTCCCCATGCCCATGATGATGCCCATGGCCGCATTCTTC
>CAJFUP010000214.1 GCA_904420225.1 uncultured Lachnospiraceae bacterium | reverse complement strand
TAACGTTTCACCCCTGTTTTTCTATTTATTACAGTCTATCAGATAAAAATGCGCGCAAAAACGCCCATTCCGCCACAATAGTGCATATATCATCGTATCACAAGCCTGTACCCTTGTCAATCACTTTTTTTCCAGATTTTCTCTCCCCAGGCGGCGATTCCTCCGCTCCAAACGCCTGCCTCGCTATCCTTTTTTCAAAACAGCAATCTTATCTTCCATATATTCTGTCAGTTCGTATCCCGCTTCCTCATAAGCCTGCACCTGCTGCTGCGGCTCATCCTCCACACCGGGGCGCAGATCAATCACCGCGTAGTCGGTGTCAAATTTCAACAGTTTATCCCCCTCTATGCGATACACCACATCCCGCATGGAAATACGGGGCACATAAAACGTAGACGCCTGAACAGAAGCTTCTTTCGGTATTGAATCCAATATTTCATTGACCTGACCTACGGCTTCTCTGTCTCGCGCATAGCGTCTCACATAATCCCCCTTGGAGGACACTGTGGACAGATTCACCCCCAGTGCCAGACATACGGCCAAGCCCAGAATTCCGGCGGAAAGCCAGCGCGTCCATGCCAAGCTTTTCTCTTTTCTTTTCCTCTCTCCCAGCCAGGCACGCAGTTCGGCGTAATTGAGAATGGCCATATAAAACAGCATGGCCGACGCCCCAAAGGTGTATTGAAAATAAATGGAATGCTGATACTGGTAGTCGGGCAGCAAATTCCAAAGTACAAAGGGAATCATCAGGATATAGCGCCATACCTTGATGGTAAAAAAGGGGAGAAACGCCAGCGGAATCATCATTTGAAAGAAGAACTCCACTTTTTCAGGCATATTGAACATTTCCTGCAAAAGGTACGCCGGATTCACTAAAATCACTTTAAAGATACCAATGAGTCCCAGATCTTCATCCGGCATAATATTGTCGTACCGTCCTATCATGACGCCGTTTCCGTGGTTCTTCATCCACAAAAACACACAGACAAAATAAATGACCGCTCCCGTGAAAGCCGCTGCCCCATGTTTATACTCCCTCTCATGGAACAGCAAAAAGAGACCAATGCAAGCCACATATACAGGCGCATCCTCTTTAACCAGCGCCGTCAAAAGCAAAAATAGATACATCCACAAAAACCGCTTTTTCTGCATAAAGTACAGCGCCCACAAAATAAATCCCGTCAGCATGGCATTTTCATGGAAGTCGTAAAACGCACCGCCGATTAAAGACGGATACAGGCAGTAAACTGCGCAGAATGCCAGCACAGCCAAAGGCGGCAAACCTTTATCCCGGGCAATGAGATAGCAGGGAACTACTCCCAAAATAATCACCGCCGCCTGCATAACAAACAGAGTAATGGGATTGGGAAACAGCCAGTACACCGGCAGCAAAAGATAATAGGCCGGCGACATATGTACCGCAAAATGGGAAAGCAGCATGTCCCGCTCACATGTGGTCAGCGGCAGTCCGGTTTCTTTCATATAATAATACATTTGGGAAAAAATCCCGAAGTCAAATGTGGATGACCAATTCAGCAGATAACGGCACACCGTGCCGCTGATCACAAATCCCAGCCAAAGGGCTGCCATAACGCCCACCCCTATCTTGACCCAGAGGAATTGCCTTTTCATCTGTTCCATTCTGTTGTCTCCTTATTTCGGCCTTTCTATTTTATGCAGCCACCAGCGCAGCTGTCAGAAGATATACACAAATCATCAGCCATGCCGCAACTTTTACTGAGTACCTTTTTTCCCCCAGACATTTCTCTGCCGCCAGCGAAATCAGCGCAGCCGCCGCCATGATGACACAGAACAAGGGCAGCGACACAGCATTGGCATAGTCCAGTTTTGTCCAATTCATGGGCGTAAGCAAAAGCGCCGCCACATTGGCGGCCAGCCATCCCACCGCCAGATGAGTCAGCCATCTCTCCAAGCGATGAAAGCGCTCTGTTTTTTTCTCTGTCTCCATAATCACAATACCTTTTCCTTTCCCGCAGCCATCCCCTGCTCCTGCCTGCGGTGTTTAACCGTCTCCCAGGAAGCCTCCCGGCGGGGCGCACAGGGGGTCTGCCACTTTGTTCCCGCTGCCAAACGTCTCTCTGTCTCCAGGCAGTCCAAGCCGGAATGATACGAACGATTGCCAATGACCGCCAGCAGCTGTCCTTTCCTATCCGCAACATCCTCTCCCGCATAAAACGGCTCCAGATACGCATTCAAAGACGCGAATATTTTCGTCCCCTCAGCCTGCGCTTTCTGATAGAGATCCAAAAAGGATTCCGAAGACACTCTGGATCGATCCCATGGGTTGGACCAGCGCCAGTGGTTCAGATTCATAATCGCCTCAATATCCGGATCCTTTCCAGGATAAATCAGTGGAGAGACAAAGGGATATTTCCAGGTATGGCGCTCCACCCCTTCCATAACCCGCCGCTTTCTCCCGGTGGTATCATGGAACAAATCGCAGGTAATCCGATAAAAGGTCAGCGCATGCCGGATAAAAGTTTCTGTCGTCGCGTATTTGCTCTGCGAGCCTTTGTAATACGTCCCATTGACACTGGCGGAGAAAAAACGAACCAGAAAATTGGTTTCCCGCAAAGTTAACTGCACCACAATGGCAGCTTTGCGGACTTTCAGACTTTTCTTACCTTTATAATATTGGATCAGCCATGTATCCAAAAGATTTTCCAGCTGCGTATGAGCCCCGTTCACCTCATTGGAATTGGGCACATACGGATCATACCCCGCCACGTCATAAATATACGGATGCATGGTGGAATCCAGTATATAATGGCACAAAAACCCGCTGATATAGGACACTGCCATCTCTTTATTTTCTCTTTCCCGTTCTTCACAGGCCATGGTCAGCATGTTTTCAAAGAAAAGATTAACCTTTTCTTTGTGGAGCCGAGAGCCGATATGGTTCCCCTTTTTTCCGATGACAGTCCGGGGATAGGCAAACAAAAAATCCGGTCCCTGGAGTCCCAATCGAAACAAATTTTTGTGTCTGTGGATACTCTCTTTGAGAAGGGTATCAGGAATATCCTGATACATCTTGATTCCCAGAATGTAATGTGTCATAAATCCAGGCATATAAGCACCTCCCTGTTTCTGCCGCAGATCGCGTCCAAAATCTCCTCTGCTACATAACCGGGGAAAACAGGCGCGAAATCTGCTCCTTCAGACGAATGGACAAATTTCTGTGGCTGTAATCATTCCACGTCACTTCTTTGCTGTGTTCCATATCCCGCCTGAAAATCTCTTCCATTTCCATTGCCGTTTCCCTATCATATACCACGGCATTCACCTCAAAATTCAAAGCGAAACTTCGGATATCCATGTTGGCCGTTCCATAGCATGTGACCATTCCATCCACAGTGATCCCTTTGGCATGTAAAAAGCCGTTCTCATACGTATAACACTTGGCACCGGCTTCCAGAAGTTCCCCCATATAAGAATATGTGGCCCAATAGACAAAGGGATGATCCGGCTTGCACGGAATCATCAGGCGCACATCAATTCCCGCTCTGGCCGCAAACTTCAGAGCTGCCAGGATCGGTTCATCCGGGACAAAATACGGAGTCTGAATATAAATATTTTTGGTGGCCTTATGCATCATGCTCAAATACGTATCACGGATCTGGGGATATTTGGAGTCGGGACCGCTGGTGATAATCTGCATTCCCTTATGACCGCTGCAGGTTTCTTCCCACCGGGCAAAATATTTCTGGCCGTCCAAAAATAGGTTTTCCTTGGTGGCGTAATTCCAATCCAGCGCAAACCGCATTTCCAAATCGGCCACACTGGTGCCGTAAAGGACAAAATGCGTGTCACGCCAATATCCAAACTTTTTATCCAGAGAAATATATTCCCTTCCCACATTGAATCCCCCGACAAAACCCACTTTGTTATCGATGACGACAATCTTTCTGTGATTGCGGTAATTGAGACGGACATGAAGCCACTTCAGCGAAGCAGGGAAAAAATCCCCCGTTTTAATGCCATATCCGTTCAGCTCTCTCCAGTCCTTTTTCATCATATTGCGGCATCCCATGCTGTCATAAAGGATCCGCACTTCCACTCCCTGACGAACCTTTTCCACCAAATGTTCTTTAATCTTTTGAAACAATTCGTCTTTTTTTATAATGTAGTATTCAATATGGATAAACGACTCTGCCTTATCAATCTCATCCAATAGCCTTTGGAACTTTTCCACTCCATCTGTATAAATTTCCACGGAATTGTCATTGGAGTAAACACTTCCTGTTGTGTCCAAATTATACAGCACTAAATTGTTATACTGTTTCATATCATCCGGCAGAAGCATCTTTTTGTCTTTCTGAATCCGCTTTTCCAATTTTCGGATGGATGCATTCAATTTATCCTCAATCTCTTTGATTTGAAACATGTGGCGCTTATACATGTCCTGGTGAACCACCATATACAAAAGAAAACCCACAATGGGAATAAAGTACATCAGCAGAAGCCAAGCCCATACCTCTTTCGGCGATTTCCTTTGAAAAAAAACAATGGCAATGGCAAATACCACATTAATAATATAGAGATTATCCCAAATCCATTCCAATATGGATTCCATTACACTCAAAATCTGTCCCATTCTCTTCTGCCCCTTACATTTTTCCGCCGTCCCCATCAGGGACACTGACGTTACTATACTACGAATTTCCTCATATGTCAAAACAAAGAAAAAAACTGAAAAAAATACTTTACAAATCTTTTGATACCTGCTATAATAATCGAGTGTTTAGGCGGGGCGTAGCGCAGTTTGGTAGCGCGCATGAATGGGGTTCATGAGG
>CAJFUP010000213.1 GCA_904420225.1 uncultured Lachnospiraceae bacterium | reverse complement strand
GGTGCGGTGGACTCTTCCGGTGCTTTCTCTGTCCAGTTGGCATATAATGTCATGGGACCTTCCACAGTATCTTCTTCAAAATTCCATCTCTCGGTGCATTCCGCATCCAAATACCATCCCTCCAGATCATATCCATCCACTGACACGCCGTCCGGCTCCTGGATGGTACTTCCCAGAAGCACATCCGTATACGCTTCCACCGCTACATGACCGTCTGTATCAAAGGTCACATCCGTATATTGGGCAGTTTCCGTTGTATACCGCTGGGGATAAACAGGTAGATCAAAATTCAATACCCGATTTCTTCCCTCTTCATCTTCTCCCAGATAAAAACTGGTATGGGTGGGCTGATTGTAGGTGGTGTTCTGGTTGGCCACGGAATTGCGGTACACGCTGTCCTGCATCAGCGTATAAATGGTGTACTCTGTAGGAATGTTTGTCATATAAATGCGCAGTTCCTCATTATCCGCAGACCGTACCAAAATTTCCTCTCTCCAGTCTCCAAGTATATCTGCAATCAGATTGGGATTGTTTTTGGTGCTGTTGCTGGTCAGCGTTCCAGCAAAGGAAGCAATGGTCTCCGTCTCCCCAGTCTCCCAATTGTACTTATGAACTCCCATGGGCAGGCCGCTCTTATCGCCTCCTCCTGCCGGATTGGAATCCGGAAGTTCAGAGAGCAGATCTCCATCCCAGTATGAACTCCATGTCTGAACGGCCGGACGCTGATCGCTGACCACATGTCCATAGGCATCATACAGCGCAGAGGTAAGTCTTCCCTGGGCATCGGAGGAAGGATTGCTGGCCCACAGGTTATATCCCGGATCCGGCGTCACATTGGCCAGCATACCGCGGCCGGTGTCGCCTGTTCCAAAGGTATGTGCCACGATTCTGGCTCCCGTGGAACCATTGCTCAATGCGTAGTTTGCCACAGCGGAAACAGAACTGTCCTCCACCGGTGTAAATACATACAGCTGATCGCTGTCGGGGAATACGGCTGTCATATGAATCATGTCGCCATGCTTCATAAAATCCATGTTGTCAAATCCATCCTTGGCCCAGAGCACGGTCCCGTCATGATCAATGGCCGTACCTCCCATGTATATCTCGTCAAATCCGTCATTGTCCAAATCTCCTGTGGCCAGGTTATGATTTCCGCCGCCCTGGGATGCCGACGGTATATATGTCTGCCAAGCCGTCTGTATTTTCCCGTCCCGCAGCGTATATGCTACTAGAGACATATCTGAATAATATGCCCGGTTACAGATAACTGCCGGAATGGTGGATGTACAGGAAGCATCGCCGACATCCCCCGGAATCGTGGCAATGCCGATATTAAACCGATGTACTGTTTCCGTCTTATTATTGGTGGTTTCTTCCATGAAAAATCTGGTGGAATAACAGTAATCCACAGTATCAATGATTTCTCCTGTGGCGCCGTTGAACACAGTAAAGTATTCCTCCACTTCCTCCGATTTGAAACCGGTATCCAGGATTCCCACGCCTTCCTTTTCAATATCCCCCACCACGTCCACCAGATAGCGATCATCCATCATGGGGCTGCCTTTGGTTCCCACATAGGCAAAGTCATATCCGGCAGCGTTGCTCAGCACATAACCGCTTCCATCCGCACTGAGCACGTATGATCCCGCACTCTCCGAATTGGACGGATCATCAGGCTGGAACACATAGCCGCCTTCCTGGGCTGTTACATACGCAAACTGTCCGTTTTCATCCGGACGGTATGTCCGGGTGCCATCCTGGGTCAAAATAGAGAGCTCCGCTTTGCCATCCTGATCCAGATCATAAGCCATGAAATTGTCAAAATGCTGGCCTGCCGGAGAAGAATATCCCATGAACAGACGCCACAAAGCCGTTCCATCCATTTCATAAACGTCAATGATATGCGGAGACGATGTCCGGCCGCTGACAGATTTTCCAGGATCGAATCCGTTGTTGGGATACCATTTGACAATCAGCTCATATTCACTATCTCCATCCACATCCGCCACTTCCGTATCGTTGAGACGGTAAATGGCCAGCTGGTCTGTCATGCTGTAAGAGGGCAGCGGCCTCTGAAGCTGTACAGAGATGTAATTGTCTTCCAGCGCTTCCACCTCTTTGCTGTAAGTATAGATGCCCTGCTGGACAGCCTTTACCATATAGACATCTCCCACAGCTCCGCCTTCATCCATGTAGTTGGTCACATTGGTCAGGGACTGTATCTTTGTACCATTACGGTAAATCTCAAAAACAATATCCTGTCCCTGGGACACACGTTCATATTCATCTGCCAAAATTCTCCAGGACAGATAAATTCCTCCCTGAGCGCTTTCCACATACGTACCGGACGCTTGATCATATACCACATTATTGATGGCATACAAGCCTCGATCCAAATACTCCATAGCCCGCTCATGCCCGTTGAAATTGTCATCATAGGAAAAATAATTGACTCTCCACTCCACCCAAATTTCTCTGGAAAGCGGATATTCGCCGTCATCGGCCAGTTTTACCTTATAGATATAAATTCCTTCTTCTTCAGGATCAAAGGACGGCGGTATTTCTGGTATGGGGTGATTCTCCGGATCCGGCTCGTAGCTGCTGGGCAGAGAATTATTGATGGCCGTCCAGGAATCCGGATCCAAGGCAGCATATGCCGTTTCTCCATTGCTCAATACCACCTGAGTTTCTGTGGGACGCAGGGCCTCAAATTCCTCCACAGAGGATACTGAGCCAAATTCCATTTCCAGTGTGGTGGGATCATATGCGCCTTCCACAGTAAAGTTTTTCACATACTCCATCTGATACGTCAATGCCAGGTTCTTTGGATTTCGGATCCCTTCCGGAACCATCAAAGGCGCTGTCCATGTATACGTACCATACACCTCAGGATCAAATGCTGGTTCGCTGGTCCATTCCCCGATTTCCAGAGTCATGGTACTATTGTCTCCCAGAGTAACCACAGCCTGCGTTGGACGCTGCGCCACATGCTCTTCCCATTTTTCTGCCAAAACTGTCACATTTTCCGGCTGTTCCACCGCTACAATGGTGGAAGCATCCGAATACCGGTATCGAATCCCCATGTTATCCAGTCCCATGGAGCTCTCTGCTTTCCAGGCCCCAGCAGAAATCATGGATACATTGACGGCGGAAGCATAGATGGGAATATCCGACTCCTGGAATAAAATCATCTCCGGATTTTCCCGTTCTGTCAGGGTCAAAGACGCTGTATGGCTATCATAGTTAAAATCAATCTTCACCGTATACCAAGTGGAACCATCGGCCGTAATCCCTGTATCTCTGGCTGTTCCCGAATCCACACTGCTGTTTCTCTGATATCCTCCCTCAAGAACCTCATCGGAGTATGACAGTCCATATCCCTGCTCCACATTCTCACCCATGGTATAATAGTGAATGCGGAAATTTTTGTCGAATTGGAGGCCGAAGTAAGCATATGTATTATCTGTTGAGTAGAATGCCACATCTCCAAACCGGCTTTCCGTATCCTGTATTGCGGCGGGCATCCAATCAAATGTCACTTCCGCTCCAGAAGCTGCCTCATTGGATACATCCAGCTTGGAAACTCGATATTTTCCCCCGCCTTCTCCAGCCACATACATGTATTGGTTTCCCTGCTCCTCCTGCTGCACAGTCAGTGTAGCCGGACTGGTACCGCCTTCAGCGATGATATCGTTTCCGATGGCGACAGACGGCCAGACGTCTTCTTCAAAATCATTCCAATAGACATTGTAATAATATTCCGGCGGAAAATCCGTCAAATATTTGATTCCCAGATTGTCCATCCCCATCTCAATGGCACATTTCCAGCCGCCGACAGACATGGAGGCCAGATCCTGGACAGATCCGTAAATGGGAATATCTGACTCAGAAAAAAGAATCGTATCCGGCGTATCCCGCGGCACAATAACCAGAGACGCGGTATGACTCAAATAATCAAAGGTCAGCCTGACCGTATACCAAGTGGAGCCATCAGCCGTAATTCCTGTATCCCTGGCCGTTCCCGAATCCACGCTGCTGTTTCTCTGATATCCTCCCTCCAGCGTCTCATCGGAATAGGAAAGAGAATAGTCCGCGTTGACCTTCTCCCCCACCGTATAATAATGAAGCTTCAAATCACGGTCAAACTGCAGTCCAAAATAGGCATATGGGCTTTCTGAAGCAAAAAAGCCGATATCACCGAACCGACTGGCAGTCTCTTCTGATGACACAGGCTTCCAGTCAAAACTAATTTCCGCTCCCGACAGCGCAGGAGAATTCAGATCCAATTTGGAAACTCTATATTTTCCTCCGCCCTCCCCCTTGACACTCATATACTGATTTTCTGCGTTTTCATCCGCCAATGCCAGCGTAGCCGGACTGGTTCCGCCCGGCTCAATAACAGAAGTTCCTATGGGTATATTTTCCCATATACTTCCTTCAAAATCCCACCAGACATTGTAATACGATTCCGGATCCTCCACAGTTTGCCTGCTGACACCGGCGGATTGTGCATCCGTCGGCTGTGCCTGTACCATGGTCATATTTCCAGCCGCCACGGCCACAGCAAGCAGTACTGCCAGACAACGATTCCTACGTTTTTTTCTCACATTCTTCTCCCCTTTCCTGATCTTTTCAAGATCCGTTCATTTCCTCTATGGGCAAACATATTTTTCAATGATGTTTTCCATACAGGATTCTATCAGCATTATAACGTTAATACATTTTTGAATGTGAGTTCTTTCTTGCTTTTTTTCACAAAAAATTATACAATTATTGCAGTCCTTCCGGACGATACTGCTCACTCCGCATCGTTCCTGCTTTCACTTGGTTCTCTGCGGAATATGAATCATGGAGGCCGTTTCAATGTACCATACCGCGTTTGTGCCATACTCTTCCCTGCATGTGGAATATATGGAATCCCGAACAAAGCATGACATGCATGTTTTGCACTATCATGATACCTATGAAATTTATCTTCAGACTGCTGGGGAACGCTACATTTTTTTCAACGGATTCCGCCACACACTGAAACCTGGAGATTTATACCTCATCCAGCCATTTCAAATGCATTACAGCCAAAGCCTGACGTCCGACTATTATGCCAGATATGTGATGAATGTCTCGGCCAAGGGACTTCAAACTCTTCTCACACCTACAGAGACCAACCTTCTTCTGGCCAAACTGGTTCCTGGCCTGTATCACCTGTCACCGGAACAATACGAAGAAATGGAACGGCTCTTTCGCAGCCTTCACTCCTGTCACGGAAAAGAGCAATTTCTTTCCGAAAAGCTTCAATATGCCCATGTCCTGCAAATTTTGCTGAATGTGCGGCAATATACCCCTCACAAAACCTCTCTGCCGCTGGAAACCGGCACAGACCCTGTGAAACCGGAGATTATCCATGCCATAAATTACATTAATTCCCACTATATGGAACCGCTGACCCTGGATATGATTTCCCGGGAGGTACATATCAGCAAATATTATCTCTGTCGGCTTTTTCGTGAAGCTACAGGTACCACATTCCTGGAATACCTCAACGATATCCGCCTTTCCAAGGCCCATCAACTTCTTCTGGAGACAAATTTATCCATTGGAGAAATCGCTGCCAAAACCGGGTTTTCCTCCGGGCTCCGTCTTTCCAAGGTATTTCACTCCTCATACCATATGCCGCCGTCGAAATTTCGCCGCCATCCCCATGAACAGGAAAATAATTCACAGGTCCAAAAGGTTGCGGATTCTCACTCATTGTCAAAGGGGCTGCCGCAGACGGAATAATGAAAACGATCTGTCTGCAGCAGCCCCCTCAGGGAGAAGTAATATAGTTAACAAATATTGTCAGTACGCATTTTCAATGGCCCTTACTCGGAGTATCCAATCTTCCCGTTATAGGGCCTTCATTAATGAATAAGATGGCAATATCACCATTTAATTTCCGTAATAAGCTTTCAAATACATTTCTTTGATTTCGCTCATCAGCGGATATCTGGGATTAGCCCCTGTACACTGATCATCAAAGGCGTCCTCCACCATCTGATCCAGTGTCTCCAGGAAATAGGTCTCATCAATGCCATAATCGCGAATGGTCTTTTTGATTCCCACAGCGTCTTTCAGCTCTTCAATTTTCTGAATCAGCTTCTGTACGCACTCGGCATCATCTTTGCCGGTGATACCGCAGAAACGGGCGCACTCAGCATAACGGGCACGTGTGTGCGGATATTCATACTGAGGGAAGGTTCCCATCTTTCTGGGGCACTCCTCCGCATTATAAGCAACCACCAGACTAATCAGCAGCGCATTGGCAACGCCGTGGGGCAAATGATGGTAAGCGCCCAGCTTATGCGCCATGGAATGGCATACGCCCAGAAATGCGTTGGCAAACGCCATACCCGCCATACAGGATGCATCGGCCATTTTATTTCTGGCCTCCACATTGCTGCCGTCGCGATACGCGGTGGGAAGGTAATCAAATACATTTTTCATGGCCTTGAGCGCCAAGCCGTCCGTGTAATCGGTGGCCATGAGAGAAGCATATGCCTCCAGCGCATGAGTCAATACATCCACACCGGATGCCGCTGTCAGTCCCTTGGGCTGTGTCATCATGTTGTCTGTATCCACGATGGCCATATTGGGAGTCAGCGCATAGTCAGCCAGAGGATATTTGATTCCCGTTTCCTGATCGGTGATAACAGCAAAGGGTGTCACCTCGGAACCGGTTCCAGAAGATGTGGGGACTGCCACAAAGTAGGCTTTTTCACCCATTTTGGGGAATGTGTATACTCTCTTTCTAATATCCATGAACCGCATGGCCATGTCCTTGAAGTCCACTTCCGGATGCTCATACATTACCCACATGATCTTTCCAGCATCCATGGCAGAACCGCCGCCCAAAGCGATGATCACATCCGGCTGGAATGCCGTCATGGCCCGTGCTCCTTCCTGGGCATTGGCCAGGGTGGGATCCGGCTGCACATTGGAGAATACCGTATGGGTAATTCCCATCTCGTCCAGACGATCTGTGATGACTTTCGTGTATCCGTTCATATATAAGAAAGAGTCCGTTACGATGAAAGCTCTCTTCTTGCCAAGCACATCCTTCAGCTCTCTCAGCGCCACTGGCAGACAGCCTTTCTTGAAGTAAACCTTTTCCGGTACGCGGAACCAAAGCATATTTTCTCTCCTCTCTGCCACGGTCTTGATATTCAACAAGTGTTTTACGCCGACATTTTCAGAGACAGAGTTTCCGCCCCAGGAACCGCATCCCAGAGTCAGAGATGGAGCCAGCTTAAAGTTATACAGATCGCCGATTCCTCCCTGGGCGGAAGGAGTGTTGATGAGAATACGGCAGGTCTTCATCGCCTGGGCGTGCTTCTCCATCTTTTCCTTCTCATTGACATTAATATACAGAGAAGATGTATGACCGTAGCCTCCGTCTTCCACCAGACGCTCCGCCTTTTCAAGAGCCTCATCAAAGGTCTTTGCCTTATACATGGCCAGAACAGGGGAAAGCTTTTCATGGGCAAACTCTTCGGAAATATCCACCGACTCTACCTCACCGATGAGTACTTTGGTGTCCACAGGCACCTCCACACCGGCCAAAGCTGCAATGGTATGGGCACTCTGCCCCACAATCTTGGCGTTGAGCGCGCCGTTGATAATGATCGTCTTTCTCACTTTATCCAGCTCATCGCCCTTTAAGAAATAGCAGCCGCGCACTTCAAATTCTTTCTTAACCGCCTCATAAATGGGTTCCAGCACCGTCACAGACTGTTCCGATGCGCAAATCATTCCGTTATCAAAGGTCTTGGAGTGGATGATGGAGGAAACCGCCATCTTGATATCTGCTGTGTCATCCAGGATAACAGGCGTATTTCCAGGACCCACGCCCAGAGCGGGCTTTCCAGAGGAGTAAGCGGCTTTTACCATACCCGGTCCACCTGTGGCCAAAATAATATCGGATTCCTTCATCACCTCATTGGTCAGCTCCAGGGATGGCACATCGATCCAGCCAATAAGTCCCTTGGGCGCTCCCGCCGCCTCTGCTGCCTCTTTCACCACTCTGGCCGCCTCGATGGTACATTTCTTTGCCCGAGGATGGGGACTGATGATGATGGCATTTCTGGTTTTCAGCGCCAAAAGACACTTGAAAATTGCAGTGGAAGTGGGATTGGTGGTGGGAATTACCGCCGCGATCAGGCCAATGGGCTCAGCGATCTTTTTAATTCCATACTCTTTATCTTCTTCAATGACACCACATGTCTTGGTGTCTCTATATGCATTATAAATATATTCTGCCGCATAATGATTTTTGATGACTTTGTCTTCCACAACGCCCATTCCAGTCTCTTCCACTGCCATCTTGGCCAAAGGAATACGTTTCTGGTTTGCGGCCATTGCTGCTGCAAGGAAAATCTCATCGACCTGTTCCTGTGTAAATGACGCAAATGTTTTCTGCGCAGCGCGGATTTCGCTCATCCGGATCTGTAAAGCTTCTACACTGTCGACAATCTGGGGGGATACTGTTTCCTTCGCTTTCGCCATATCTTTTCTCCTTTACTTTGCCTCCGCTTTTTATCTAAAGAAATATCTCTCAGAAAAACGGATGAGCAATCAACAAAAAGTTTGTGGTTAATTTAACGACAATGTCATTATATATTATTGTTAAATTTCTGTCAATATTATTTCTTTTGTTTTCTCTTTTGTCTCATTTTTACCTTGTAAACGCTTTATTATGCATAGAGCAGACAATAACTTTTTTGAGACTTTGTTATTTTATTGTCAATTTATTTTTGTTTTCCCATCCTCAATTGCACGTCTTTTTGTGCAGTATGCATAATTCCCAATTTCAATATATAGTACCCCAGGGGGTTCGCCGGTGAGGCTTTCATTATTTTCCCCATTTATAAAAAAAAGAGGATGTCTCTCATACATCCTCCATTTCTTATGATGGGCCAACACCTTTTTGCTCATTTCTGCTCATACTATTTCTGTGCTAATCGGACATCTTTTCACACTGAATTGCAATTTCCAATACTTCTTTTTCCTCTTCGCTGAGAACACTCAGCGCTTCTCCGTGAATGATTTCTTTCATATAATTATAGCATCCATCCTGCGTATGCATGCAATTCAACACAAAGCCGCTGTCCTCACCGTCCAGAAGAGCAATGGAAAAACTGAGTTTTCCGGCCATGCCTCGGAAAGAATCATACTTTAAAAGTCCAATTTTTTGATAAGACGCCTTAACATGCTTTTTCATATCTATAATGGCATCAATGTTATTTCGGCATTGCTGCTTCACTTTTTTATTATCCTCTACCACTTTAATGAGAATCTCTTCCAGAGATTTGCTGTCCCGCCCCTCCATGAATGCCTGGTATGACCGCTGGATTTTTGCATATTTGAACATAAGCATAATCACCATCACAAGAAGAACCATGACAATGACTCCCAGCGCAATGATAATGAAACCGGGATCGATGCCGATATTGTTCAAAAAAGAATTCATATTATTATCCTCCTGTCCGTTTTCGTCTTTCGTCATTTGTATGCCCATGTATTCCAAATCATACCTGATTTTTATTCCTATTCATTGGATTCCAGTCCGATGTTGCATTTCCTTCTCTATTCTTTAGAATCCCTCTATATTAACCATTTTATCAAATGGAAGTACAGGCAAATTTGGTGAATGCTGTAAGAATGAATCATTCTTTAGCCATTTGTGATATGATCTTTATATATTCCCATGAGCTCCATGATCCTCTCCAGGTCATCGGCAGAATAATATTCAATTTCAATTTTTCCCTTATTTTCATCTTTTCTCTGAATATGTACCTTGGTTCCAATCATTTCCTTCATGCGGTCTTCTATAGTATGATAAAGCGCTTCATTTTTTAATATTTTCTTTTCTTTGGGCGCTTTGGGAGTCAACAGCTGCTTCACCGCCTGCTCGGTTTCTCTCACACTCAGCTGTTCATCGACAATTTTTTCCGCCAACAAAAGCTGCTGCTTGGGATCATCCAAACCCAAGAGCACTTTTGCGTGTCCAGTGGTAATGAGTCCCTCCACCAACATGGTCTGCAGCTTTTCATCCAAACGAAGCAATCGCAGGGCATTTGTAATGACAGTCCTACTTTTGGATACTCTCTCGGCCACCTCTTCCTGCTTCAAATGAAACTCTTTCAAAAGTCTTTGGTATGCCATGGCTTCTTCAATGGGATTCAAATCTTCCCGTTGAAGATTTTCCACCAAAGAAATTTCTGATAATTGCCTTTCATCATATTCCTTAACTATGACAGGAACTTCTTTCAATCCTGCCATCTTTGCCGCTCTCCAGCGTCTCTCCCCTGCTACAATTTCGTAGTGATCTCCCTGTCTCCTGACGATCAGTGGCTGAATAATACCATAATTTTTTATGGAATCCGCCAACTCCTCCAGTGAATCCTCCTCAAACTGTTTTCTGGGCTGATTGCGATTGGGTTCAATATCCCGCAGTTTAACCAATACCTCCTGGCCTGTCGGTTCCTTATCCTTCTTATCATTTACTTTTTTTCTTCCCGAAACCATTTCCGCTTCTTTCTGGAAATCGCCCCCAATCAGAGAGTCCAATCCCTTTCCCAGGCCTCCAATTTTTGCCATTATTCTTCGTCCTCCCCTCTGTGAATCACTTCCTCCGCCAACAGTCTATAGGCCTCCGCCCCCGCAGATCTGGTATCGTACAGATTAATGGGAAGCCCATGGCTTGGAGCCTCTGCCAAGCGGACATTTCTTGGTATAATTGTTTTATATACTTTTTGTTTCAAATTGTCTTTTACATTCTCCACCACTTGAAGAGACAAATTGGTTCTGGCATCATACATGGTGAATACCACTCCCTCCATGACCAGTTCTGGATTCAGCCTCTGTTTTACCAGATTAATGGTGTGCATCAGCTGGCTGAGTCCTTCCAAGGCATAGTATTCGCACTGAATGGGTACCAGTACGGTATCTGCCGTTGTCATGGCATTGACTGTCAGCATATTCAAAGAAGGCGGACAATCAATGATAATGAAGTCATAGGATTCCCTCACTGTCTCAATTTGTTTTTTTAATATGTATTCCTTTTCCTGGATTCCTATTAATTCAATTTCCGCTCCCGATAAGTTTACATTGGAAGGAATCAGGTCCAACTTTTCAATGGCGTCTTTTACAATACATTGATCCAGAGTACACGCTCCAATCAAAAGCTGATATACAGTATTATCCACAGAATTCTTATCCACCCCCAATCCGCTTGTGGTATTTCCCTGGGGGTCCATATCTACCGTTAATATCTTCTGTCCCATTTCTGCCAGGCAGGAAGACAAATTAATGGCTGTCGTTGTCTTTCCCACTCCCCCTTTTTGATTGGCAATGGCAATGATTCTTCCCATTTTTATACACACCTCTTTCTTCTGTTTCGTAACTGTAGATTCTCTGGATTCATACGGTTCATAAAGTGATGCACCAGTTTTAATAACCCTTTTCTGTTCTTCTTCAGCCAGATGTTTCTATGATACCAGGGTCAAAAACTCAAAAATCCGATGCAAGCTTGCTTGATACCGTGTTTCAGTATAACACCATTTTTTTCTTTTTGCCATATGAAAAATGTTCCACGTGGAACATTTAAGAGTTTTTTAATAATATAGTAACATTTTTGAGCCACAATCCTTTATGTAACACAAGACTAATTTTCCGCATTTTTTTACCATAGACAATGGCTGAGGCCGTATGATATAATGATCGCAGAACACTTACCACCAATCCGTTGTCAGGGCAACGGATTTTATATCACAGGAGGTATTGCTTCATGAAACTGAAGGAAAAAATTTTTTCTGTTATTACTCTGACCGCCGCCACCACCGGCGCGATTTCAATGATAAACCGTTTCGTTTTTGCCAGAGCCAACTCCCATGTATTTCCATCCCAATCCCCCTCTTCGCTTCCCTCTGTTTTTTCGTGGCGTTTTGGCCGAATTCGCTATAGAAAATATGGAGATAACGGCAAGCCGCTTCTTCTGGTTCATTCCATTCATCCTCTTTCCAGCAGTTATGAGTGGGATCGGCTGATTCCTTTGCTGACAAAGGAACACACTGTTTTTGTTCTTGACCTCATTGGATGCGGCTTTTCAGAAAAACCCGCATTCCTGTACACCAATTTTCTCTATGTTCAGCTGATCAATGATTTTATTACAGATGTCATTGGACGCCGAACCGATGTACTTTGCTCGGGGAATGCTTCTTCCGCCATCCTTATGGCCTGCCGAAATAATGACAGTCTTTTTGATCATATTACCATGATAAATCCCGAGTCCATTGGTGACTCCATGAAAATCCCCTCTTCCGCCAGCCGTATGCTTCGTTATTACTATGAGCTGCCAATTATTGGAACCTTGGGATATAACATTGCTTTTTCCAAGCGAATGGTGACTGAATATCTGTTTAAAGATATGATTGGCGATCACACATCCATTTGTCAAGCCGATATTGAACAATTTTATAATACTGCCCATCTGGGCGGGGCTAACTGTAAAAGACTGTATGCTTCCCTGTGCGGAAATTATGTGAATATTAATATAACCAATGCCGTCAGGGATATCAATCACTCCATTACCATAATCGGCGGTGGAAAATGCTCTGGAATTTCAGAATGCATCCAGGAATTCAAACAGACAAATTCGTCAATAGAATCCTTTATCATCAAAGATGCCAAACAGCTTCCCGCATTTGAATGTCCAGAGCTGGTGGCGCAATATATCTTTTAGCCCAATTACATGAGCTATCCTGATTTATCTTTTTATTTATTAACTATTAACTCTTGCTTATGCTTCATTTTCTGCTTCTGCTTTCTTTTTACCATGGCTCAGCAGGGAAAGTTTCACATTGAATGAACGATTTGTTTCATTCTGCGAAGGAATTTTTCCAGAAATATTGGCATGAATATGGAACCAGATTTGGAAATTTAGCATTGTTAAAAGGCTCTATGGAAAATGTTCCACGTGGAACATTTTCCATAGAGCCTTTTAACAATGCTAAATTTCCAAATCTGGTTCCATATTCATGCCAATATTTCTGGAAAAATTCCTTCGCAGAATGAAACAAATCGTTCATTCAATGTGAAACTTTCCCTGCTGAGCCATGGTAAAAAGAAAGCAGAAGCAGAAAATGAAGCATAAGCAAGAGTTAATAGTTAATAAATAAAAAGATAAATCAGGATAGCTCATGTAATTGGGCTAAAAGATATATTGCGCCACCAGCTCTGGACATTC
This sequence comes from uncultured Lachnospiraceae bacterium, assembly GCA_904420225.1. Taxonomy (GTDB): domain Bacteria; phylum Bacillota; class Clostridia; order Lachnospirales; family Lachnospiraceae; genus Fimimorpha. Next base: position 12,742 of record CAJFUP010000213.1, on the reverse strand, counting down.
AAATGCGGGAAGCTGTTTGGCATCTTTGATGATAAAGGATTCTATTGACGAATTTGTCTGTTTGAATTCCTGGATGCATTCTGAAATTCCAGAGCATTTTCCACCGCCGATTATGGTAATGGAGTGATTGATATCCCTGACGGCATTGGTTATATTAATATTCACATAATTTCCGCACAGGGAAGCATACAGTCTTTTACAGTTAGCCCCGCCCAGATGGGCAGTATTATAAAATTGTTCAATATCGGCTTGACAAATGGATGTGTGATCGCCAATCATATCTTTAAACAGATATTCAGTCACCATTCGCTTGGAAAAAGCAATGTTATATCCCAAGGTTCCAATAATTGGCAGCTCATAGTAATAACGAAGCATACGGCTGGCGGAAGAGGGGATTTTCATGGAGTCACCAATGGACTCGGGATTTATCATGGTAATATGATCAAAAAGACTGTCATTATTTCGGCAGGCCATAAGGATGGCGGAAGAAGCATTCCCCGAGCAAAGTACATCGGTTCGGCGTCCAATGACATCTGTAATAAAATCATTGATCAGCTGAACATAGAGAAAATTGGTGTACAGGAATGCGGGTTTTTCTGAAAAGCCGCATCCAATGAGGTCAAGAACAAAAACAGTGTGTTCCTTTGTCAGCAAAGGAATCAGCCGATCCCACTCATAACTGCTGGAAAGAGGATGAATGGAATGAACCAGAAGAAGCGGCTTGCCGTTATCTCCATATTTTCTATAGCGAATTCGGCCAAAACGCCACGAAAAAACAGAGGGAAGCGAAGAGGGGGATTGGGATGGAAATACATGGGAGTTGGCTCTGGCAAAAACGAAACGGTTTATCATTGAAATCGCGCCGGTGGTGGCGGCGGTCAGAGTAATAACAGAAAAAATTTTTTCCTTCAGTTTCATGAAGCAATACCTCCTGTGATATAAAATCCGTTGCCCTGACAACGGATTGGTGGTAAGTGTTCTGCGATCATTATATCATACGGCCTCAGCCATTGTCTATGGTAAAAAAATGCGGAAAATTAGTCTTGTGTTACATAAAGGATTGTGGCTCAAAAATGTTACTATATTATTAAAAAACTCTTAAATGTTCCACGTGGAACATTTTTCATATGGCAAAAAGAAAAAAATGGTGTTATACTGAAACACGGTATCAAGCAAGCTTGCATCGGATTTTTGAGTTTTTGACCCTGGTATCATAGAAACATCTGGCTGAAGAAGAACAGAAAAGGGTTATTAAAACTGGTGCATCACTTTATGAACCGTATGAATCCAGAGAATCTACAGTTACGAAACAGAAGAAAGAGGTGTGTATAAAAATGGGAAGAATCATTGCCATTGCCAATCAAAAAGGGGGAGTGGGAAAGACAACGACAGCCATTAATTTGTCTTCCTGCCTGGCAGAAATGGGACAGAAGATATTAACGGTAGATATGGACCCCCAGGGAAATACCACAAGCGGATTGGGGGTGGATAAGAATTCTGTGGATAATACTGTATATCAGCTTTTGATTGGAGCGTGTACTCTGGATCAATGTATTGTAAAAGACGCCATTGAAAAGTTGGACCTGATTCCTTCCAATGTAAACTTATCGGGAGCGGAAATTGAATTAATAGGAATCCAGGAAAAGGAATACATATTAAAAAAACAAATTGAGACAGTGAGGGAATCCTATGACTTCATTATCATTGATTGTCCGCCTTCTTTGAATATGCTGACAGTCAATGCCATGACAACGGCAGATACCGTACTGGTACCCATTCAGTGCGAATACTATGCCTTGGAAGGACTCAGCCAGCTGATGCACACCATTAATCTGGTAAAACAGAGGCTGAATCCAGAACTGGTCATGGAGGGAGTGGTATTCACCATGTATGATGCCAGAACCAATTTGTCTCTTCAAGTGGTGGAGAATGTAAAAGACAATTTGAAACAAAAAGTATATAAAACAATTATACCAAGAAATGTCCGCTTGGCAGAGGCTCCAAGCCATGGGCTTCCCATTAATCTGTACGATACCAGATCTGCGGGGGCGGAGGCCTATAGACTGTTGGCGGAGGAAGTGATTCACAGAGGGGAGGACGAAGAATAATGGCAAAAATTGGAGGCCTGGGAAAGGGATTGGACTCTCTGATTGGGGGCGATTTCCAGAAAGAAGCGGAAATGGTTTCGGGAAGAAAAAAAGTAAATGATAAGAAGGATAAGGAACCGACAGGCCAGGAGGTATTGGTTAAACTGCGGGATATTGAACCCAATCGCAATCAGCCCAGAAAACAGTTTGAGGAGGATTCACTGGAGGAGTTGGCGGATTCCATAAAAAATTATGGTATTATTCAGCCACTGATCGTCAGGAGACAGGGAGATCACTACGAAATTGTAGCAGGGGAGAGACGCTGGAGAGCGGCAAAGATGGCAGGATTGAAAGAAGTTCCTGTCATAGTTAAGGAATATGATGAAAGGCAATTATCAGAAATTTCTTTGGTGGAAAATCTTCAACGGGAAGATTTGAATCCCATTGAAGAAGCCATGGCATACCAAAGACTTTTGAAAGAGTTTCATTTGAAGCAGGAAGAGGTGGCCGAGAGAGTATCCAAAAGTAGGACTGTCATTACAAATGCCCTGCGATTGCTTCGTTTGGATGAAAAGCTGCAGACCATGTTGGTGGAGGGACTCATTACCACTGGACACGCAAAAGTGCTCTTGGGTTTGGATGATCCCAAGCAGCAGCTTTTGTTGGCGGAAAAAATTGTCGATGAACAGCTGAGTGTGAGAGAAACCGAGCAGGCGGTGAAGCAGCTGTTGACTCCCAAAGCGCCCAAAGAAAAGAAAATATTAAAAAATGAAGCGCTTTATCATACTATAGAAGACCGCATGAAGGAAATGATTGGAACCAAGGTACATATTCAGAGAAAAGATGAAAATAAGGGAAAAATTGAAATTGAATATTATTCTGCCGATGACCTGGAGAGGATCATGGAGCTCATGGGAATATATAAAGATCATATCACAAATGGCTAAAGAATGATTCATTCTTACAGCATTCACCAAATTTGCCTGTACTTCCATTTGATAAAATGGTTAATATAGAGGGATTCTAAAGAATAGAGAAGGAAATGCAACATCGGACTGGAATCCAATGAATAGGAATAAAAATCAGGTATGATTTGGAATACATGGGCATACAAATGACGAAAGACGAAAACGGACAGGAGGATAATAATATGAATTCTTTTTTGAACAATATCGGCATCGATCCCGGTTTCATTATCATTGCGCTGGGAGTCATTGTCATGGTTCTTCTTGTGATGGTGATTATGCTTATGTTCAAATATGCAAAAATCCAGCGGTCATACCAGGCATTCATGGAGGGGCGGGACAGCAAATCTCTGGAAGAGATTCTCATTAAAGTGGTAGAGGATAATAAAAAAGTGAAGCAGCAATGCCGAAATAACATTGATGCCATTATAGATATGAAAAAGCATGTTAAGGCGTCTTATCAAAAAATTGGACTTTTAAAGTATGATTCTTTCCGAGGCATGGCCGGAAAACTCAGTTTTTCCATTGCTCTTCTGGACGGTGAGGACAGCGGCTTTGTGTTGAATTGCATGCATACGCAGGATGGATGCTATAATTATATGAAAGAAATCATTCACGGAGAAGCGCTGAGTGTTCTCAGCGAAGAGGAAAAAGAAGTATTGGAAATTGCAATTCAGTGTGAAAAGATGTCCGATTAGCACAGAAATAGTATGAGCAGAAATGAGCAAAAAGGTGTTGGCCCATCATAAGAAATGGAGGATGTATGAGAGACATCCTCTTTTTTTTATAAATGGGGAAAATAATGAAAGCCTCACCGGCGAACCCCCTGGGGTACTATATATTGAAATTGGGAATTATGCATACTGCACAAAAAGACGTGCAATTGAGGATGGGAAAACAAAAATAAATTGACAATAAAATAACAAAGTCTCAAAAAAGTTATTGTCTGCTCTATGCATAATAAAGCGTTTACAAGGTAAAAATGAGACAAAAGAGAAAACAAAAGAAATAATATTGACAGAAATTTAACAATAATATATAATGACATTGTCGTTAAATTAACCACAAACTTTTTGTTGATTGCTCATCCGTTTTTCTGAGAGATATTTCTTTAGATAAAAAGCGGAGGCAAAGTAAAGGAGAAAAGATATGGCGAAAGCGAAGGAAACAGTATCCCCCCAGATTGTCGACAGTGTAGAAGCTTTACAGATCCGGATGAGCGAAATCCGCGCTGCGCAGAAAACATTTGCGTCATTTACACAGGAACAGGTCGATGAGATTTTCCTTGCAGCAGCAATGGCCGCAAACCAGAAACGTATTCCTTTGGCCAAGATGGCAGTGGAAGAGACTGGAATGGGCGTTGTGGAAGACAAAGTCATCAAAAATCATTATGCGGCAGAATATATTTATAATGCATATAGAGACACCAAGACATGTGGTGTCATTGAAGAAGATAAAGAGTATGGAATTAAAAAGATCGCTGAGCCCATTGGCCTGATCGCGGCGGTAATTCCCACCACCAATCCCACTTCCACTGCAATTTTCAAGTGTCTTTTGGCGCTGAAAACCAGAAATGCCATCATCATCAGTCCCCATCCTCGGGCAAAGAAATGTACCATCGAGGCGGCCAGAGTGGTGAAAGAGGCAGCAGAGGCGGCGGGAGCGCCCAAGGGACTTATTGGCTGGATCGATGTGCCATCCCTGGAGCTGACCAATGAGGTGATGAAGGAATCCGATATTATTTTGGCCACAGGTGGACCGGGTATGGTAAAAGCCGCTTACTCCTCTGGAAAGCCCGCTCTGGGCGTGGGTCCTGGAAATACGCCTGTTATCCTGGATGACACAGCAGATATCAAGATGGCGGTTTCCTCCATCATCCACTCCAAGACCTTTGATAACGGAATGATTTGCGCATCGGAACAGTCTGTGACGGTGCTGGAACCCATTTATGAGGCGGTTAAGAAAGAATTTGAAGTGCGCGGCTGCTATTTCTTAAAGGGCGATGAGCTGGATAAAGTGAGAAAGACGATCATTATCAACGGCGCGCTCAACGCCAAGATTGTGGGGCAGAGTGCCCATACCATTGCAGCTTTGGCCGGTGTGGAGGTGCCTGTGGACACCAAAGTACTCATCGGTGAGGTAGAGTCGGTGGATATTTCCGAAGAGTTTGCCCATGAAAAGCTTTCCCCTGTTCTGGCCATGTATAAGGCAAAGACCTTTGATGAGGCTCTTGAAAAGGCGGAGCGTCTGGTGGAAGACGGAGGCTACGGTCATACATCTTCTCTGTATATTAATGTCAATGAGAAGGAAAAGATGGAGAAGCACGCCCAGGCGATGAAGACCTGCCGTATTCTCATCAACACTCCTTCCGCCCAGGGAGGAATCGGCGATCTGTATAACTTTAAGCTGGCTCCATCTCTGACTCTGGGATGCGGTTCCTGGGGCGGAAACTCTGTCTCTGAAAATGTCGGCGTAAAACACTTGTTGAATATCAAGACCGTGGCAGAGAGGAGAGAAAATATGCTTTGGTTCCGCGTACCGGAAAAGGTTTACTTCAAGAAAGGCTGTCTGCCAGTGGCGCTGAGAGAGCTGAAGGATGTGCTTGGCAAGAAGAGAGCTTTCATCGTAACGGACTCTTTCTTATATATGAACGGATACACGAAAGTCATCACAGATCGTCTGGACGAGATGGGAATTACCCATACGGTATTCTCCAATGTGCAGCCGGATCCCACCCTGGCCAATGCCCAGGAAGGAGCACGGGCCATGACGGCATTCCAGCCGGATGTGATCATCGCTTTGGGCGGCGGTTCTGCCATGGATGCTGGAAAGATCATGTGGGTAATGTATGAGCATCCGGAAGTGGACTTCAAGGACATGGCCATGCGGTTCATGGATATTAGAAAGAGAGTATACACATTCCCCAAAATGGGTGAAAAAGCCTACTTTGTGGCAGTCCCCACATCTTCTGGAACCGGTTCCGAGGTGACACCCTTTGCTGTTATCACCGATCAGGAAACGGGAATCAAATATCCTCTGGCTGACTATGCGCTGACTCCCAATATGGCCATCGTGGATACAGACAACATGATGACACAGCCCAAGGGACTGACAGCGGCATCCGGTGTGGATGTATTGACTCATGCGCTGGAGGCATATGCTTCTCTCATGGCCACCGATTACACGGACGGCTTGGCGCTCAAGGCCATGAAAAATGTATTTGATTACCTTCCCACCGCGTATCGCGACGGCAGCAATGTGGAGGCCAGAAATAAAATGGCCGATGCATCCTGTATGGCGGGTATGGCGTTTGCCAACGCATTTCTGGGCGTATGCCATTCCATGGCGCATAAGCTGGGCGCTTACCATCATTTGCCCCACGGCGTTGCCAATGCGCTGCTGATTAGTCTGGTGGTTGCTTATAATGCGGAGGAGTGCCCCAGAAAGATGGGAACCTTCCCTCAGTATGAATATCCGCACACACGTGCCCGTTATGCTGAGTGCGCCCGTTTCTGCGGTATCACCGGCAAAGATGATGCCGAGTGCGTACAGAAGCTGATTCAGAAAATTGAAGAGCTGAAAGACGCTGTGGGAATCAAAAAGACCATTCGCGATTATGGCATTGATGAGACCTATTTCCTGGAGACACTGGATCAGATGGTGGAGGACGCCTTTGATGATCAGTGTACAGGGGCTAATCCCAGATATCCGCTGATGAGCGAAATCAAAGAAATGTATTTGAAAGCTTATTACGGAAATTAAATGGTGATATTGCCATCTTATTCATTAATGAAGGCCCTATAACGGGAAGATTGGATACTCCGAGTAAGGGCCATTGAAAATGCGTACTGACAATATTTGTTAACTATATTACTTCTCCCTGAGGGGGCTGCTGCAGACAGATCGTTTTCATTATTCCGTCTGCGGCAGCCCCTTTGACAATGAGTGAGAATCCGCAACCTTTTGGACCTGTGAATTATTTTCCTGTTCATGGGGATGGCGGCGAAATTTCGACGGCGGCATATGGTATGAGGAGTGAAATACCTTGGAAAGACGGAGCCCGGAGGAAAACCCGGTTTTGGCAGCGATTTCTCCAATGGATAAATTTGTCTCCAGAAGAAGTTGATGGGCCTTGGAAAGGCGGATATCGTTGAGGTATTCCAGGAATGTGGTACCTGTAGCTTCACGAAAAAGCCGACAGAGATAATATTTGCTGATATGTACCTCCCGGGAAATCATATCCAGGGTCAGCGGTTCCATATAGTGGGAATTAATGTAATTTATGGCATGGATAATCTCCGGTTTCACAGGGTCTGTGCCGGTTTCCAGCGGCAGAGAGGTTTTGTGAGGGGTATATTGCCGCACATTCAGCAAAATTTGCAGGACATGGGCATATTGAAGCTTTTCGGAAAGAAATTGCTCTTTTCCGTGACAGGAGTGAAGGCTGCGAAAGAGCCGTTCCATTTCTTCGTATTGTTCCGGTGACAGGTGATACAGGCCAGGAACCAGTTTGGCCAGAAGAAGGTTGGTCTCTGTAGGTGTGAGAAGAGTTTGAAGTCCCTTGGCCGAGACATTCATCACATATCTGGCATAATAGTCGGACGTCAGGCTTTGGCTGTAATGCATTTGAAATGGCTGGATGAGGTATAAATCTCCAGGTTTCAGTGTGTGGCGGAATCCGTTGAAAAAAATGTAGCGTTCCCCAGCAGTCTGAAGATAAATTTCATAGGTATCATGATAGTGCAAAACATGCATGTCATGCTTTGTTCGGGATTCCATATATTCCACATGCAGGGAAGAGTATGGCACAAACGCGGTATGGTACATTGAAACGGCCTCCATGATTCATATTCCGCAGAGAACCAAGTGAAAGCAGGAACGATGCGGAGTGAGCAGTATCGTCCGGAAGGACTGCAATAATTGTATAATTTTTTGTGAAAAAAAGCAAGAAAGAACTCACATTCAAAAATGTATTAACGTTATAATGCTGATAGAATCCTGTATGGAAAACATCATTGAAAAATATGTTTGCCCATAGAGGAAATGAACGGATCTTGAAAAGATCAGGAAAGGGGAGAAGAATGTGAGAAAAAAACGTAGGAATCGTTGTCTGGCAGTACTGCTTGCTGTGGCCGTGGCGGCTGGAAATATGACCATGGTACAGGCACAGCCGACGGATGCACAATCCGCCGGTGTCAGCAGGCAAACTGTGGAGGATCCGGAATCGTATTACAATGTCTGGTGGGATTTTGAAGGAAGTATATGGGAAAATATACCCATAGGAACTTCTGTTATTGAGCCGGGCGGAACCAGTCCGGCTACGCTGGCATTGGCGGATGAAAACGCAGAAAATCAGTATATGAGTGTCAAGGGGGAGGGCGGAGGAAAATATAGAGTTTCCAAATTGGATCTGAATTCTCCTGCGCTGTCGGGAGCGGAAATTAGTTTTGACTGGAAGCCTGTGTCATCAGAAGAGACTGCCAGTCGGTTCGGTGATATCGGCTTTTTTGCTTCAGAAAGCCCATATGCCTATTTTGGACTGCAGTTTGACCGTGATTTGAAGCTTCATTATTATACGGTGGGGGAGAAGGTCAACGCGGACTATTCTCTTTCCTATTCCGATGAGACGCTGGAGGGAGGATATCAGAGAAACAGCAGCGTGGATTCGGGAACGGCCAGGGATACAGGAATTACGGCTGATGGCTCCACTTGGTATACGGTCAGGCTGACCTTTGATTATTTGAGTCATACCGCGTCTCTGGTTATTGTGCCGCGGGATACGCCGGATACGATTCTTTTTTCTGAGTCAGATATTCCCATTTACGGATCTGTCCAGGATCTGGCCTCCATGTCTGTCGGCGGCTGGAAATGTGCCATTGAGATGGGGATGGACAATCTGGGAATCAAATATTTGACGGATTTTCCGCCGGAATATTATTACAATGTCTATTGGAATGATTTTGAAGAAGACGTCTGGCCGTCTGTCGCCATCGGAAACGATATCATCGCTGAAGGCGGTACCAGTCCGGCTACACTGACTGTGCAGCAGGAGGAGCAGGGAAACCAATACATGTATGTGGCTGGAGAAGGCGGGGGAAAATATCGAGTTTCCAAGCTGGATGTATCCAATGAGGCAGCTTCTGGAGCGGAAGTGACATTTGATTGGATGCCCGCCGCAATACAGGATACGGAAAGCCGGTTTGGAGATGTGGCATTCTACTCAACAGATAATACATATGCTTACTTCGGCCTCCAATTCGACAAAAATTTCCGCATTCACTATTATACCATGGGTGAGAATGTGGAGCAGGGATATGGACTGTCATACTCCGATGAGGTTCTTGAGGGAGGATATCAGAGAAACAGCAGTGTGGATTCGGGAACAGCCAGAGATACAGGGATTACGGCCGATGGTTCCACTTGGTATACGGTGAAGATTGATTTTAACTATGATAGCCATACAGCGTCTTTGACCCTGACAGAACGGGAAAATCCGGAGATGATTTTATTCCAGGAGTCGGATATTCCCATCTATGCTTCCGCCGTCAATGTATCCATGATTTCTGCTGGGGCCTGGAAAGCAGAGAGCTCCATGGGACTGGATAACATGGGGATTCGATACCGGTATTCGGATGCTTCCACCATTGTAGCGGTGGAACAGCCGGAAAATGTGACAGTTTTGGCAGAAAAATGGGAAGAGCATGTGGCGCAGCGTCCAACGCAGGCTGTGGTTACTCTGGGAGACAATAGTACCATGACTCTGGAAATCGGGGAATGGACCAGCGAACCAGCATTTGATCCTGAGGTGTATGGTACGTATACATGGACAGCGCCTTTGATGGTTCCGGAAGGGATCCGAAATCCAAAGAACCTGGCATTGACGTATCAGATGGAGTATGTGAAAAACTTTACTGTGGAAGGCGCATATGATCCCACCACACTGGAAATGGAATTTGGCTCAGTATCCTCTGTGGAGGAATTTGAGGCCCTGCGTCCCACAGAAACTCAGGTGGTATTGAGCAATGGAGAAACGGCATATGCTGCCTTGGATCCGGATTCCTGGACGGCCATCAATAATTCTCTGCCCAGCAGCTACGAGCCGGATCCGGAGAATCACCCCATACCAGAAATACCGCCGTCCTTTGATCCTGAAGAAGAAGGAATTTATATCTATAAGGTAAAACTGGCCGATGACGGCGAATATCCGCTTTCCAGAGAAATTTGGGTGGAGTGGAGAGTCAATTATTTTTCCTATGATGACAATTTCAACGGGCATGAGCGGGCTATGGAGTATTTGGATCGAGGCTTGTATGCCATCAATAATGTGGTATATGATCAAGCGTCCGGTACGTATGTGGAAAGCGCTCAGGGAGGAATTTATCTGTCCTGGAGAATTTTGGCAGATGAATATGAACGTGTGTCCCAGGGACAGGATATTGTTTTTGAGATTTACCGTAATGGTACAAAGATACAGTCCCTGACCAATGTGACCAACTACATGGATGAAGGCGGAGCTGTGGGAGATGTCTATATGGTAAAGGCTGTCCAGCAGGGCATCTATACTTACAGCAAAGAGGTGGAAGCGCTGGAAGACAATTACATCTCTGTACAGCTTCAGAGGCCGCTGCCCTCTTACAGCATGACAGACCAGCTGGCCATTTACCGTCTCAACGATACGGAAGTGGCGGATGTGGATGGAGATAGTGAATATGAGCTGATTGTCAAATGGTATCCCAACAACGGATTCGATCCTGGAAAATCTGTCAGCGGCCGGACATCGTCTCCGCATATCATTGACGTTTATGAAATGGATGGAACGGCTTTGTGGCGTCTGTTCATGGGATATTCTTCTCCGGCAGGCCAGCATTTTGACAATTTCATGGCTTATGATCTGGATCAGGATGGCAAAGCGGAGCTCTCTATTTTGACCCAGGATGGCACCCGGACATACCGTCCGGATGAAAACGGACAGTTTGCGTATGTAACAGCCCAGGAAGGCGGCTATGTGTTCCAGCCTGATGATCCGTCCAATTCGGAGAGTGCGGGATCATACGTGCTCAGTGCGGATGGAAGCGGTTATGTGCTGAGCAACGCTGCCGGATATGACTTTGCCTATGTGGGAACCAAAGGCAGCCCCATGATGGATGATCGCTATCTGGTGGACGTGGTGGGGGATATTGAAAAGGAAGGCGTGGGAATCCTGGATACCGGTTTCAAATCGGAGGAAGTGGAGGAATACTTTACTGTGTTCAACGGCGCCACAGGAGAAATCATTGATACTGTGGATTACTGTTATTCCACCAGATTTTTCATGGAAGAAACCACCAATAATAAGACGGAAACAGTACATCGGTTTAATATCGGCATTGCCACGATTCCGGGGGATGTCGGCGATGCTTCCTGTACATCCACCATTCCGGCAGTTATCTGTAACCGGGCATATTATTCAGATATGTCTCTAGTAGCATATACGCTGCGGGACGGGAAAATACAGACGGCTTGGCAGACATATATACCGTCGGCATCCCAGGGCGGCGGAAATCATAACCTGGCCACAGGAGATTTGGACAATGACGGATTTGACGAGATATACATGGGAGGTACGGCCATTGATCATGACGGGACCGTGCTCTGGGCCAAGGATGGATTTGACAACATGGATTTTATGAAGCATGGCGACATGATTCATATGACAGCCGTATTCCCCGACAGCGATCAGCTGTATGTATTTACACCGGTGGAGGACAGTTCTGTTTCCGCTGTGGCAAACTACGCATTGAGCAATGGTTCCACGGGAGCCAGAATCGTGGCACATACCTTTGGAACAGGCGACACCGGCCGCGGTATGCTGGCCAATGTGACGCCGGATCCGGGATATAACCTGTGGGCCAGCAATCCTTCCTCCGATGCCCAGGGAAGACTTACCTCTGCGCTGTATGATGCCTATGGACATGTGGTCAGCGATCAGCGTCCGGCCGTTCAGACATGGAGTTCATACTGGGATGGAGATCTGCTCTCTGAACTTCCGGATTCCAATCCGGCAGGAGGAGGCGATAAGAGCGGCCTGCCCATGGGAGTTCATAAGTACAATTGGGAGACTGGGGAGACGGAGACCATTGCTTCCTTTGCTGGAACGCTGACCAGCAACAGCACCAAAAACAATCCCAATCTGATTGCAGATATACTTGGAGACTGGAGAGAGGAAATTTTGGTACGGTCTGCGGATAATGAGGAACTGCGCATTTATATGACAAACATTCCTACAGAGTACACCATTTATACGCTGATGCAGGACAGCGTGTACCGCAATTCCGTGGCCAACCAGAACACCACCTACAATCAGCCCACCCATACCAGTTTTTATCTGGGAGAAGATGAAGAGGGAAGAAATCGGGTATTGAATTTTGATCTACCTGTTTATCCCCAGCGGTATACAACGGAAACTGCCCAATATACGGATGTGACCTTTGATACAGACGGTCATGTAGCGGTGGAAGCGTATACGGATGTGCTTCTGGGAAGTACCATCCAGGAGCCGGACGGCGTGTCAGTGGATGGATATGATCTGGAGGGATGGTATTTGGATGCGGAATGCACCGAGAGATGGAATTTTGAAGAAGATACTGTGGAAGGTCCCATGACATTATATGCCAACTGGACAGAGAAAGCACCGGAAGAGTCCACCGCACC
>CAJFUP010000212.1 GCA_904420225.1 uncultured Lachnospiraceae bacterium | reverse complement strand
TGGGTCTCATAATCAGGCTTCACTGGCATCAGATTCAATATCAAGATTTCCAGCGGGCGGATCTGCTGAGTCTCCGCCCGGTCCATGCCCATCATAAAAATATTCTCTGATTCCAAAACTGCCCTGGCCGGCAGATCATTTTCCACTCGTATCGGCATACGCACCTCCTAATAACTCCTCTTCTGACAGAATTGGTATTCCCAATTCCCTGGCTTTTCTATTTTTGGACGATGTACTGGCGGTGTCATTGTTGATGAGATAATCGGTCTTTGAGGAAACCGTTCCCGTGACCTTGCCTCCCCTCTGTTCAATAAAGGATTTCAGCTCATTGCGGTTGGCAAAATGGCGAACAGAACCTGTTATGACAAAGGTTTTCCCTGCCAGCGTCTGTTCCTCTGTGGTTTCTTCCTGCTGGATCGTCAATTCTTTCAACAGCCGGTCCACCATGGCTGCCTTTTGGGGATTGGAAAAATATTCCACAATTCCTTGTGCCAACACCGGTCCGATACCGTCAATTTCCGTCAGCTCTTCCAGCGAGGCACTGCGGATACGGTTTACATCCCATTGAAACGCTCGGCTGAGAACCTTGGCATTGGCAGCGCCGATACCCGGAATTCCCAAACCATATAAAAGCCTTGAAAGGGTCGTATTTCTGGCCGCCTCTATGGAGTCCATCATATTCTCATACGATTTTTCTCCAAATCCCTCCATTTCCACAATTTCTTCCCTGTGATTGTCCAGGTGGAAAATATCGGCAAACTCCCGAATGAACCCCCGTCCTATGAATTTTTCCATGGTCGCCTCCGACAGTCCGTCCATATTCAGCGCATTTCTGCTGACAAATAAATCAAACGCTTTAATCTGTTTGGCCTGACACTCCGGATTCGTGCAGTAAAGGCTTTTCACATCTGCTGTCTGACGAATTTGCGTTTTTCCCCCACACACAGGACAAGTTTCTGGTATGGACATATTGCCGCTACGCGTCAAATTCTCCGCAATTTGGGGAATGATCATATTGGCTTTGTATACAGTGATTGTATCCCCGATGCCCAATTCCAAACTTTCCATAATGGAAATGTTGTGAACACTGGCGCGGCTCACAGTGGTTCCTTCCAGCTCCACGGGATCAAAAACCGCCACTGGGTTGATGAGGCCTGTCCGTGACGGGCTCCATTGAATGGATTCCAGAGTCGTTTGCGCCGTTTCATCCTTCCACTTAAAAGCAATGGCATTCCGCGGAAATTTTGCGGTTCTTCCCAGGGACTCTCCATAGGCAATATCTTCCAATAATAGTACCAAACCGTCAGATGGATTATCATTTTTTGATATAGCTTCAGAAAACCATTTCACTCTTTCGGCCACATTCCCGGCATCCACCAGGAAATGTTCCACCACATCAAATCCCTGCTCCTTGAGCCACGCAAACTGCCTCATTCTGGAATTATCAAACTCCAAGGCATTGCCGTCCTTTTGAGCCAAAATCAGGGCAAATACCATCAAATTTACATTTCTCAATGCGGTGATTTCACTGTTTAATTGCCGTACAGAACCGGCACAGAGATTCCTGGGATTTTTGTATCTGGCGTCCACATCTTCGATCTCTTCATTCATCTTTTCAAAGTCCGAATAGCGGATCACCGCCTCCCCCCGGACGACCAAATTTCCCTGAAAAGGAATCTTCAACGGCAAATTCTTAAAGGTCCTGGCATTGGGCGTCACCACCTCTCCCACTTCCCCATTTCCACGGGTCACTGCCTTGACAAGATTCCCCTTCTCATAAGTCAGCACAATGGTGAGGCCGTCCAGCTTCCAGGAGAGTACACCCTTTTGCTGCCCCAAGAATTCGGCAAGACGCTGCACGTCTTTGGTCTTATCCAAAGAAAGCATGGGACTTTGGTGTTCTTCTTTGGGGAGTTCACTGAGCACCTCATACCCTGCCTTCTGCGTAGGACTTCCGGCCAGCACCGTTCCCGTCTCTTTTTCCAGGGCAGACAGCTCATCATACAGGGTATCATATTCAAAATTGCTCATTATTTCCCGGCTCTCCTGGTAATATGCCCGGCCCGCCTGATCCAGTGTATGGATGAGTTCCCGCATTCTCTCTATTTTGTCTTTCATACTTGTCCACGCCTTTCTGTCTGCTCCTGTTCCAGGAACATTCGTTTCATTTGGCGCAGTTCTTTTTCCGTCACATTGCGGTAATGGCCCACCGGCAGATTGCCCAGACGGATATTCATCACCCGCACCCTTTTCAGTTTCTCTACCCGATATCCAAAATATTCACACATTCTGCGAATCTGACGGTTAAGTCCCTGCGTCAGGGTGATATGAAACTCCCGGTTTCCACTTCTCTCACAGGAACATGGCTTTGTCACTGTATCAAGAATGGGAACGCCGCTTCTCATACCGTCCAAGAACTTCTCTGTCACCTGCTTATTGACCACAACCACATATTCTTTTTCATGATTATTGCTGCTTTTTAAAATTTTATTAACCAAATCACCATTATTGGTCATGAGAATGAGTCCCTCTGAATCCTTATCCAATCTCCCTACAGGATAAATACGCGTGGGATAATTGACAAGATCCACAATGTTTTTTTCCGTCTCGAACTCTGCCGTGGTACAGACCACCCCTTTGGGCTTATTGACGGCAATTAAGACATCCTTCACCTTTTTTCGGCTGACTTCCTTTCCGTTTACCCAGATTTCATCCTCTGGCATCACTTTCATTCCCAGCACTGCTTTCTGTCCATTGACCAGTACCTTTCCCTCTTCTGTCAGCCGATCCGCTTCTCTTCTGGAACAGATCCCCTTTTCACTTAAAAATTTGTTCAGACGAACTGCATCCTGATTCATATATCACATTTCCTCATTTCTTTTCTGTTATCCTGCACACTTCCTGCTAATCTTTTCTATTTTACTATGATATGTTTCTGATTGCAATACGAAATGGGATACCAATTTGACATGTACAAAATACTTTTTTCGTGATATACTTTATCTGCCAATGACAGCAGATGCATTTCGCTTTGGCGAAAAGTTTCCATAAACTATTTCAGGAGGAGATTTTATGTACTGTACAAGAAAAATCACAGATCATATCCATTGGGTGGGCGGAAGTGACCGCAGACTGGCTCTGTTTGAGAATCTATTCCCCATTCCCCGCGGCGTCTCTTATAATTCCTATATGATTCTGGATGAAAAAACAGCGCTGGTGGACACTGTAGATTCTTCCATTACCCGTCAGTTTTTGGAGAATGTTGAGCATGTTTTAAATGGAAGATCCCTGGACTACATGATCATCAATCACATGGAACCAGATCACTGCGCCAATATTGAGGAGCTGGTTTACCGCTATCCCCAGGTGAAAATTGTCGCCAGTGCCAAGGCCATCCAGATGATTCGTCAGTTCTATGCTTTTGATCTGGGAGACCGCCCCATGGCCGTAAAGGAAGGCGATTCTCTGTGTCTGGGATCCCACACCCTGCATTTTGTCATGGCTCCCATGGTCCACTGGCCGGAGGTGATGATGACATATGAATCCAGTGAGAAAGTTCTCTTCTCCGCCGATGCGTTCGGCACGTTCGGCGCCCTGGACGGCAATCTGTTCAATGATGAGGTGAATTTTGAGGCTGAGTGGCTGGAAGACAGCCGCCGGTATTATTCCAATATTGTGGGTAAGTACGGCCCGCAGGTTCAGGCTGTGCTAAAAAAAGCCGCCGGACTGGAGATTCAGACCATTTGTCCCCTCCACGGACCTGTGTGGAGGTCCAATATCGCATGGTTTTTGGATAAGTATGATAAATGGAGCCGCTATGAACCGGAAGAACAGGCTCTGGCTATTTTCTACGCTTCCATCTATGGAAATACTGAAAATGCCGCTTCTGTTCTGGCTTCAATGCTTTCCCAGGCAGGCATCAAAAACATCAAAATGTACGATGTATCCAGCACCCATGTATCTTATTTGGTCTCTGAGGCATGGCGCTGCAGCCACCTGGTGTTCGCCGCTCCCACCTACAATATGAATTTATATCCCCCCATGGAAGCGGCCATCCACGATTTGAAGGCGCTAAATCTTCAAAACCGCACGGCAGCCGTGATTGACAACGGCACCTGGGCCAATGCCGCTGGAAAACAGATGCGTGCCATGCTGGGCGAGCTGAAGAATGTCACCGTTCTGGAGCAGCCTCTTTCCCTGTCTTCTGCCCTGAAAGAGGATCAAATGGAGCAGATGAAGGAAATGGCCAAGGCCATCGCCGACTCCTATTCTCGCAGCGTTCGGGAAAAGTAGGCGGCTATATTTTCACGAATCTTTTGGGCTGCCGCGCGATACGTTGTCATCTCCTCATGGGAAAAACCGGTTAACCGTATGGCTTCGTAGTCTTCCTCGGCCAAATTCAGGTCCGCCAGCACCGATTTGGCTGAGGGCAGCAGCTCCACATCCCAATGTTTTCTCTTTATATCTTTTCTTATGAGTTTCTTCTTTTCCAGTTTTTGGAGGAGGCCAGATATTTTTCTGGGAGACAATCCTGTAAAGTCTGCCATTTCCTGCAGTCCTGAATACGTTCCGGAATGCATGACACAATGGAGCAGACGTGTTTCCTCCTCGGTCAATCCATTCTTTCTGGCAGCATAATGCATTTGATATTCCAGCAGCTTTCTTTCCCGATACTGATCCATGAGAATACCGTCTTTTTCCAGAGCCCCCTTATGAAATCTTTTCTTCTCCTCTCCCAATTTCTTAACTCCGGGCAGGACGGGAAGAACCGTGCCGTCTTTGGCAGCCATGAGGAAAAATTTATAGACCTGAAAACGAATGGTGTCATAGCTCTCTTTATCGTACACATCCTTGTAAAATTCATTATAATACTCAAATACATTGACCTTCATTCGAATGGTACTGATAATATTAATCCCCTGGCTGGCCAGACTTCCCTTTCGCTTCACATAATAATAGATGGGAATCTGCAAAGCATAAAAAGAATGGGCGTGACGGATATACTCCAAATTGAAAAGAAAGTCTTCACACCAATTCAAAGTTATATCCATACGAATCCCATAATCTTCGATGATTTTTCTTCTATATATCTTGTTCCACAATACGCCATAGTAAAAATCAGCAGGATCCTCAATCATATGATCGGAAAACTCTTGACGATTCAAAACCCGGTTCTCATTAATGTCTCCTTTTTGGGCCATGTGTTCACCGGAAACCCGATAAAAATCAGAAATAACCATGTCACACTGATTTTTCTCCATGGACTGAACCAGAAGCCGCGTGGCCTCCGGCGCAATCCAATCATCACTGTCCAAGAATTGGATATACGTCCCTTGAGCCATGGACAGAGCCACATTTCGACTGTCTGAAACCCCGGTATTTTCCTTCTGAATAAAGCGAATCCGTCCGTCTCTTTCGGCATATTCCCGGAAAATTTTTCCGGATTCATCTGTACTGCCATCGTTTACGAGAAACAGCTCAAAATTTTTATATTCCTGATTCAGTACGCTGTCCACACAGCGGGCCAAATACGCTTCCGCGTTATAAATGGGTATAATAATGGTAACTAAAGGCTCCATTCTCTGTTTTCCTTCCTTTTACTGTAATACCGACCAAGAAGGGACTTTCCCCCCGGCATTTTATTATTATACCACGGAATCTGTTTCTCTGGGGCCTAGAATTCAGCTGGTTTTCTCATTTTCCGCTGTCTCCATAATTTGACAGCACTCTGGCAGAAGGATCGGTGACATCGCAGCCCTCCCAATTTTTATTGGGCATCCAAAAGTCCGTAACCATTTCCGACTGACCTGGATAGTATGTCTCAAATAACTCTCGGTAAAGCAGCGATTCTTTCGTAAACGGCGCCGCATGCGTGTAAAGCGCTTTCTTCTTCTCAAATTCATCGTCACTATATGTTTCCTGCGCGTATGCTTTCAAATAATCCACCATGGAATGACCCACCGCATCGGAAAAAGCCGCTTTTTCCCTCATCAAAATATCATAGGGAAGATAATCGCCGCGAAATGCATGGCGCAGAAGATATTTTCCCTTGTGATACACATTCATTTTCTTAGCGGGATCAACTGCCATAACATATGATACAAAATCCAGATCTCCAAAGGGCACGCGTGCTTCCATGGAATGCACACTGATGCAGCGGTCCGCCCGAAGTACATCATACATATGAATCTCCCGGATCCGTTTCACCGCCTCTTCCTGAAACGCTTCCGGAGATGGCGCAAAATCTGTATACTTATATCCAAAAAGTTCATCTGAGACTTCCCCAGTCATCAGCACCCGAATATCCGTCGTCTCATGGATGGCTTTGCAGATCAGATACATTCCCATGGACGCACGAATGGTGGTAATGTCATAAGTTCCCAGCGCTTTTACCACCTCCGGCAAAGCGGACAGTACCTGCTGCTTTGTGATGATTATCTCTGTGTGATCTGCGCCCAGATAGTCTGCCACTTCTCTGGCATACTTCAAGTCAATGGCATCTTCGCTCATACCTATGGCAAACGTGCGTATGGGTTTTTTCAAAATCTTGGCGGAAACAGCACAAACCAGAGAAGAATCCAAACCGCCGCTCAGCAGAAACCCCAGCGGTGCATCGGCATCCAGTCTCTTTTCAATTCCCCGCACCAGTTTCTGGCGAATCGTTTGGCAAACAGTTTCCACATCATCCTCACAGACATGTTTCACTGCCGTGATGTCCCGATAGCAAATAAATTTCCCATCTTTAAAATAATGCCCAGGAGGGAAGGGCATAATGCGCTCCGTCAAACCCACTAAATTTTTCGCCTCACTGGCAAAAATCATTTGACCGTCCTCATCATAGCCATAGTAAAGAGGACGGATTCCCAGCGGATCCCTGGCTGCCACATAGGAAGCTGTATTTCCGTCATATAGAACCAACGCAAACTCGGCGTCCAACATGGAAAACATCTCCGTACCATATTCCTCATACAACGGCAGCAAAATTTCACAGTCGCTGTCGCTTTTAAACACGTATCCTTTATCTTCCAATTGTTCCTTCACAGAACGGAATCCATAGATTTCTCCGTTACACACCAGTACACGCCCTCCCAGCTGGAAAGGCTGCATTCCCTCCGCTGTAAGCCCCATGATGGCCAACCGATGAAATCCCATTACCCCCTGTCCCGTATTGACAATTCTGGTATCATCCGGCCCGCGAGAAACGGTTCTGGCAAACCCTTCCTGAAACAACTTCAAATCTGCCTTTTCTGAGCACCAACACATAATCGAACACATAACGCCATCCTCCCAAACCTATTCTTACACAACAGCCCAAAAAGAAATAAAATTCATTGATGAAACAAAAAGGCGCACTGCTGAATCCGTCTCACAGATTCAACAGTGCACCCCTTCGTGCTGCCGATGAAATTAAAAAAAGCAAAAAGACATCCCCTAAAAGCCCCTTTGCTCTATGGAGGCTATTATAATTCGGTTCCTACGCCCTGTCAATGAAAAAAGAAATATTATTGAATTTTTATTGACTATTTCCAAGAATCTCCCCATAAATCCTGAACTATTCCAGCATTACAGATAGCATACTACATACCGGATGGTATCACCTGAAACACGCACACGCTCCTTGGCTGAATCACATACGTTCCATGATCCAATATTTCCTTTTCCTGAAGCACTGCCTTTTTCCCTCTCCAGGTGTCTACGCGTGGGATCCAGCAGTTCCCCTCCGGCAGATGGGGAAGTTCCATTTCCTGCGGTTCCCAGTAGGCATTAATGCCCAAATACAAAATATCGTCCTCTCCCCTCTTTCCTTTCCCGGCAAACATGATCCCGATCACTTTGGTCTCCCAACCATAATTCTTATCCCACGGTTTTGTTCCATGGAGACTGACAGAGGGAAATCCCATGGAGCACGGCGCCGTATTCTGCCGCAAAACAGCATGGGAGCGACGCAAATGAATCATAAATTTAAAAAACTCCAAAAGACTCCCGTTCTTTTCCAAAAGACTCCAATCCAGCCAGGAAATTTCATTATCCTGACAATAGGGATTATTATTGCCGAATTGTGTATTTGCAAATTCATCCCCCGCCAAAAACATGGGAGTTCCGCGACTGCACATCAAAACCGCGCAGGCATTTCGTACCATTCGATATCTTAAGCGCAGAACAGCTTCATCCGCTGTCTCTCCCTCAACCCCGCAATTCCAGCTTCTGTTGTCGTCAGCCCCGTCAGTGTTGTTCCACCCATTTCCCTCATTATGCTTACGGTTATAAGAGTACAGATCGTACAGCGTAAATCCGTCATGACAGGTGATGAAATTCACCGATGCATTGGCTCCTCTTTTTTCCGGCGGGTACAGATCCGGAGAGCCAATGATTCTTTGAGCCGCCGCCATGGCAAACCCGTCATCTCCCTTTAGGAAACTGCGCAAATCGTCTCGATACTTTCCATTCCACTCCGACCAGCGATTCCAGGAGGGAAAACTGCCCACCTGATACAATCCGCCTGCATCCCAGGCCTCCGCAATGAGATCGACTCCAAACAGGATGGGATCATAGGCCAGCTGCTCCAAAAGCGGCGGTTTATTCAGCGGCGTGGAATCCTCGCTTCTTCCCAGAATGGAAGCCAGATCAAATCGAAAACCGTCCACGTGATAGCTGATGGCCCAATAGCGCAGACAATTGAGAATCAGATCTCTGACCATGGGATGGTTGCAGTTGAGCGTGTTGCCGCATCCGCTGAAATTATAATAGGATCCATTGGGCGTCAGCATATAATAAATGTTGTTGTCAATGCCCTTAAAGGAGAAAAACGGACCTTTTTCATTTCCCTCCGCCGTGTGATTAAAGACCACGTCCAAAATGACTTTTATCCCATTCTGGTGTAGATCCTTAATCAGCGATTTCAGCTCCTTTCCCTCTCTGTTATACTCTGCCTCTGATGCATAGCTGGTATTGGGTGCAAAAAAACATACAGGATTATAGCCCCAATAATCCAATAATGTTTTTCCGTTGACGGTTCTCATGTTTCTCGTCTCGTCGAATTCAAAAACTGGCATAAATTCCACCGCATTGATACCCAACTGTTTTAAATATGGGATTTTCTCCCCAATGGCGTCAAAGGTTCCCGGATGACGGACACCGGAGCTTGGATGGCGTGTAAACCCACGCACATGCATCTCATAAATAATACAGTCGTGAAGCTTAGGCGCCGTTTTGTCCGGCATCTCCCAGTTAAAATTATTGTGAACCACCCGCGCCTTGTAAAATTCATTCTCCGCCAATACTTTTCCCCACTCGCTCTGCCCCGTGACGGCCTTCGCATAGGGATCCAGCAAATACTTATTTTTATCAAAGAGCATTCCTTTCTCCGGGTGATACGGTCCGTCCAGACAATACGCATACTCAAATTCATCAATTTTTAAGTCAAACACAAACATGGAAAAAACATTTCCCACCCGATAATTGGACGGAAAGGGTATTCTGGCATAAGGCTCTTGACACTTTCTGTGAAACAGCACCAATTCACAGGATGTGGCGTGGTAGGAGATCAAGGTAAAATTGACGCCATTGGGCAAAGCCGAAGCGCCGTTGATCTCATAAAAGCCAGGACGCACCCGAAAACCATTGATAATATCAATGGAGCTTAAATTCTCTTCTTCCACCATGACACCGTCGAAATTCTCCAGCAGCAGCTGATTTTTCTGCTCCAAAAGTATTTGTTCCCCATGGGGGGATTTTTTTTCATTCTGCTCCATCTCTCCCTCCTTATCTGGCTGTCTGTTTTCCTTCTACTCCTGGCCCATGATTTCCACACAGCTGCCGATCTCCCCTGCCCTTGCTTTGGATACCAAAATCTTCTTTGGAATCCGTTCTTTCAGCTCTGCCACATGGGAAATGATTCCTACCATTCTGTCTCCGTCAGCTAAACCATCCAATGCTTTGAGGGCCTGATCCAACGCTTCCTCGTCCAGGGATCCAAACCCCTCGTCAACAAACATGGCATCCAAGCGAATTCCTCCCACATGGGATTGGATCTCATCGGATAACCCCAGGGCCAGAGAAAGTGCCGCCTGGAACGATTCTCCGCCTGACAGAGTTCGGACACTTCTCTGGGTGCCGTTGCAATGATCAATGACATTCAGCTCCAATCCCGCTTTTTCCCGGCGGTTTCCCTCTTCTTCCTGCCGTTTCAGTTCATATTGGCCGCCGCTCATGGTCAAAAAACGCAGGTTGGCTCGCCGCAGAATTCGGTCAAAATAGGTCATCTGCACGTATGTCTCCAGCTCCACCTTTCGCTTCCCTGGCAGCGTCCCGCCCACAGTATCAGCCAAATTTTTCATCCATACGTACTCTTTTTCCACATCTGCCATTATTCCCTGGTTCTTCATTACTGCTTCCATCACTGCCTGATTG
>CAJFUP010000211.1 GCA_904420225.1 uncultured Lachnospiraceae bacterium | reverse complement strand
GGCGTACCTGTTCGCACAGTACAAGGCAGACACACATTCTCAGAATCAGCGGGAGCAGAGCAGACATCGGGACAGCGCCGGACATAGCGTCCGGGGGATCCCATAATCCAACGATCTGCGCAAAAGATGGCAGAGTATGCTGAATTCTGTGGAAAGGATGCGGCATACTCTGTTTTTTGTATCATGGGACCTCCACGGAGATCTCCACGATACAAAAGCCCTCGGGCAGGATACATGCGCCGGACGTCCCGCCCACTGTCAGATGATTTTGATGCGATCCAAAAGGAAATCATGAAACGATGGAAAACCTGAAAATAAGAGAAACAACCATTGAAAGCCGTGCCTCTGCCAAGAGAAGTGAGAGGCATGGCGGATCAGACAGGAGGAAATCATCATGGATCCAAGAGTACAGGAGAGGGATCAGAGATCACACTGGCAGAGAACCAGCAAAACGCTGGAATTTCACCGAATTATAGAAATGTTGAAGGAGCGGGCACTGACAGAGAAAGCCCAGCAGCGGCTGGAAGCCCTGTCGCCCATTCTTTCGGAGACGGAATTAGAGTGCAGCATCAGGGAGACCACGGAGGCCAGGGAGATCCTGGAGCACATGGGGACGCCGCCCCTGGTGTCCATGAAGGACCTGCGGGCCATGATCCGCATGGCCGTCAGCGGCAGCTTTCTCATGCCGGAACAGCTGGAATATTTGAGAACCGTACTGGCGGCAGTCAGACGGCTGAAGCGTTTTTTGGACACCTGCAAGATGTGGAATTATTCTGCGGCCTTTTATGGGGATGAGCTGAACCCACTGCATGTTTTGGAAGAAGAGATTGAGAAAAAGATCCGGGGAAACCGGGTGGATGAGCGCGCCAGCAAGGTTTTGGAAGATCTCTGCCGGGAGCTGGAGCGGCTGGATCAGAAAATGAGGGAAAAGGCGGACGCCATTCTGCGGCGCAACAGCGCGTACTGTACCGATTCCTTTGTGACGCAGAAAAATGGGAGACTCTGCCTGCCGGTGAAGAAGGAGCACCGGGGAAAAATCGCTGGGGCAGTGGTGGACCAGTCAGCCACAGGCATGACACTGTTTGTGGAGCCAGAGGAAGTGGGATGGATGTCACAGGAGCGGGCGGGATATGCACTGGCCCGGGAAGAGGAAGAAAAACGGATTCTCTATGAACTCTCTGCCATGGTGGCAGAGCACGCTCAAGCGTGTATCCGCAACGCAGAAGTGGTGGAGACACTGGATTTCATGTTTGCCAAAGGGAAACTGAGCCTGGATATGAAAGCAAGGGAGCCCCAATTTACCAGGGAACGGCGGATTATCATAAAAGAAGGGCGTCATCCGTTTTTGGATGATGAGGCCTGTGTGCCGCTGGATTTTTGCCTGGGGGGAGACATCCGAGGGATCGTCATCACCGGCCCCAACACCGGGGGAAAAACTGTGGCCATCAAGACTGTGGGGCTGTTTTCCCTCATGGCTCAGTGCGGCCTTCATGTGCCGTGCCGGGAGGGAACCTTCACCATGAACAGCGGCGTATACTGCGACATCGGAGACGGGCAGGATATCTCCCAGAACCTGTCCACGTTTTCCGCCCACATCACCAATGTCCTTTCCATCCTGGAAAAAACTGGAAGAAACAGTCTGGTGATCCTGGACGAGCTGGGGTCGGGGACCGATCCCCAGGAGGGCATGGGCATTGCTGTGGCCATACTGGAGGAATTGCGGATGCGGGAGTGTCTGTTTTTATGCACCACCCATTATCCGGAAGTCAAGACGTATGCCCGGGAGACGGCGCATGTACGCAATGCGCGGATGGCCTTTGACAGGGAAACGCTGAAACCTCTGTACCGCCTGGAACTGGGGGAAGCGGGGGAAAGCTGTGCCTTTTATATTGCCAAAAGCCTGGGAATGCCAAAGGCCATGCTGCAGCGGGCCAGTCAGGCAGCCTATGGCACAGAAGATATCTCCCATCTGGGCGCTTTTGTGCGGGAAACATTGGGGGCTGAGCATGCGCCCCGATTGAATCGGAAAAAAGAATACAAAGCTGTCCGCAAAATTATGGAACAGTATCAGCTGGGCGATTGTGTGCTGGTGTACCCGGAAGGGAAAATCGGCATCGTCTGCCGGAAACCCGATGAAAAAGGGGTTCTGCAGGTACAGCTGAAACAAAAGAAAATCTGGGTCAGCCACAAGCGGGTGAAGCTCCATGTGAAAGCGGAGCAGATGTATCCGGAGGATTATGACTTTTCCATTGTATTTGACAGTGTGGAAACCAGAAAAAAGCGGCATCAGATGGAGCGGAAGCACTGTGAGGGGCTGGAGATCCGAGAAGAATAAGCATCTTTT
>CAJFUP010000210.1 GCA_904420225.1 uncultured Lachnospiraceae bacterium | reverse complement strand
TGAGGGACCGAACGCCGGAGGCGACGCTGGCGGTGGCCGACCGCTTGGCGCCCGGTATCGCTGAGGCCATTCGGGCCGGTTCCATGGCGCTGACCCAACGCGCCATGCTGGGAAGAGGCCAATCTGTCCTGCGGGGGAGAAGTCTAATTGTCAACCTGCCGGGGAGTCCCAGGGCTGTGAGGGAGAGTCTTTCGTTTATCATGGATACGCTGGAGCATGGACTGAAGGTGCTGAGAGGGGAGGCGTTTGAGTGCGCCAAAATTGATGAAAGAGGGACGTGACTGCGGACAGTCCGCTCATTGTTTGGGGATCTTGGAGATTTGGCCAGGGCCTGCGGTGTTACCGCAGGCCTAGAGTTTTTTTCACCTGTTTAAGGGAATATAGATAAATGGGAATTAAAATCGCCGTAGCTGCCACCCAAGCCGCTGGATTGGCAAAACAGATGGCCGAAAAGCCGAAAACGGACACGAAACAGAATGCCACCACAGAGCGCGCGATCATTTCAAACAGACCGGCGCCCATGGCCAAAATACTGAATCCCAGCCCCTGGGCGGCATTTCTAAGAACCAAAAGTGTGCCCAAGAATGGGAAAAACAGGCTGTTTGCCACCAGAAACTGACTGATGCTATCCTGAATCAAAGGCGTCATTTCTTCCTGGCGTATGAACAGCAAGGAGAGATAATGACCGCAGGCCACCATAATAACGGCACAGACGATACTGATGGCTATGGTCATGATCAGACCGTTTCGGACACCTGCTCGGATTCGATCCATTTTTCCGGCTCCCATATTTTGCCCGCAGTAAGTGGACATGGTAAGTCCCAAAGCCTCCATGGGTTGGTTCAGGAAAATATTGACCTTGCCTGCCGCATTGACGGCAGCCACAATATCAGAACCCAGGGTGTTGACTGCGCTTTGCAGCACAACGGAACCGATGGCGGTGACGGAGAACTGCAGGCCCATGGGGACGCCTAAAGTGAAGGAACTGCGCAGTTCACTGAACGTAACCCGCCACTCCCCTTTTT
The DNA here is from genome assembly GCA_904420225.1 of uncultured Lachnospiraceae bacterium. Classification (GTDB taxonomy): domain Bacteria; phylum Bacillota; class Clostridia; order Lachnospirales; family Lachnospiraceae; genus Fimimorpha. Next base: position 9,673 of record CAJFUP010000210.1, on the reverse strand, counting down.
GGAAACGGAGAATGGAATACTTCCGCATCATGTATAAAATACAGAGAAAACCGGAAACAAATTGGGCCAGTACAGTGGCGATGGCCGTCCCGGCAGCTCCCATGGAAAACACCAGCACAAATACCAGATCCAAAACCACATTTAAAATGGCGGATATGATGAGAAAATAAAGCGGGCTTCGGCTATCGCCCAGGGAGCGAAGAAGATTGGCGGGAAGATTGTACATCATGGTGGCGATGATGCCCAGGAAAATAATTCGGATATAGGAAACCGCGGTCTCCAAAATATTATCCGGTGTCTGCATTAAGACCAAAAGCTGGCGGGTACACAGCACGGTGACCAGTGTCAGAACCAAAGTGACGCCTCCTGCGATATAGACGGCAGCGGCGACACGGCGTCTCATTCGGACATAGTCTCCAGCACCAAAGCGATGGGCAATGGGAATACACAGTCCACTGCAAAGCCCCAGCATAAAGCCAATGACAAGAAAATTTAGGCATCCGGTGGAGCCGACAGCCGCAAAGGCTTCTTTTCCCACAAAGCGCCCTACAATGATACTGTCGGTCAGGTTATAAATTTGCTGCAAAAGATTTCCCAGCAATATGGGAATGGTAAAGGAAAGAATGCGGAAGGTGGGTCTTCCTTCTGTGAGAGTGCGTACCATGGTATGTCCTCCTCATATAATCGGTATGTATTCATGAAAAAACAGCAGCCAGCGTCTTTTCCGTCCCATAAAATCTATCCCATTTTCTCTCATCTGTAAATCAACAAAATGGACAAAAATTTGTATATTTCTCTACCAAATATTCATGGGAGTCTTGGCCCCCAAAGAGCAAAGAGTCTGCCGGTATGCCTATGAAATCAAAGAAGAAGGCATGGAAAAATTCCCATGACCGTGATATAATGGCCCAATGATTATCAAAAGGATGTATTTGCAGCAGGCGGATAAGGAGGAAACGATGGAAAACGAATTGTGGGTAGTGGGCATAGGCCCAGGAGGATATGAGGATATGACCATACGGGCGGCCTCCGTTTTGAAAGAGTGTGACGTCATTGTGGGATACACGGTCTATGTGGATTTGATTCGAGAAGCGTTTCCAGGGAAAGAATTTTTTACGACTCCCATGCGGCGGGAAGAGGAGCGGTGCCGCCTGGCCCTAGATCTGGCGCAGTCCGGCAGGAAAACGGCAGTCATCTGCAGCGGGGATGCCGGAGTATACGGCATGTCCGGCCTCATATTGGAGCTGAGCGGGGAATATCCCCAGGTTACAATCGGGGTGATCCCAGGGGTGACGGCGGCCTTAAGCGGCGCTGCTGTGCTGGGAGCTCCTTTGATGCACGATTTTGCCGTCATCAGTCTCAGTGATTTGATGACGCCGTGGGAAACCATTGCGGCCAGACTGCGGGCTGCAGCCCAGGCAGACATGGTAATTTGTCTGTATAACCCTTCCAGCAAAAAAAGGGCGGACTATCTGCGGCGGGCTTGTGAAATCATAGGGGAATGGGCAGCTGCCGAAACGGTCTGTGCCTGCGTCAGACAGATTGGCAGAGAAGGACAGACCGCGTGCATTTTGTCCCTGGATCAGCTGAGAGAATATTCGGCGGACATGTTTACCACTGTTTTTGTGGGAAACTCTCAGACCAGGCAGATGGGGGAGTACATGGTGACGCCACGGGGCTATCGGATTGGCGGCGGAAAAGAGCGGATGGAATCAATGTGAGGTGGAGAGAATGAAACGGGTATTGCTGTTTGCCGGTACCACAGAAGGACGAAAAATTGCGGAGTATTGTGAGGAACACGGGATTGAGGCGCTGGTTTGCGTGGCTACGGAATACGGAGAAAGCCTGTTGCCCAAATCCCAGCGGATCCAAGTGCTGGCAGGGAGAGCGGATGAAGAAGATATGAGACATCTCATGGCTGGAGAGGCATTTGAGCTGGCAGTGGATGCCACCCATCCCCATGCGGTTCAGGTGACGGAAAATATCCGTGCCGCCTGCCGCCGCGCCGCGCTTCCCTATGTTCGCCTGCTGCGGGCGGGGAACGCTGCGGCCGGGGATTGGGATGTCCAGCGGGTAGTATCGGCGGCGGATGCCGGGGAGGCGGCCCGATATTTGTCGGAAAGACCTGGAAAGGTATTTCTGGCCACTGGCAGCAAAGAATTGGAGGCCTTTGCCAGCATGGATGGATTCAGGGACCGCGTCTATGCCAGGATCCTGCCGTTACCCGATATGATACAAAAGGCAGCGCGCTTGGGACTTTCCGGGAGTCACATCATCGCCATGCAGGGTCCCTTTTCCCAGGAAATGAATGAGGCCATGTTTCGCCAGACAGAGGCAAGATATCTGGTGACAAAGGAAAGCGGCAGAGAAGGCGGGTTTGCAGAGAAAATGGAAGCCGCCATGGCATGCGGTATGACGGCAGTGGTCATCAAAAGACCGGTGAAGGAAGAGGGGAAAACATTTGAGGAGATTGTGGATATCCTGCGCTCCCATTACCCAGACTGTGGAAAAGCGGCGTTGACTTGCGTACCCTCCCATGAATCGTCGGGTCCAGACGTCACGGGAATATTTATGGATTCCTCTGAGACATCCTCAGACGTTGGTGATGACAGCAGCTTGGAAATTACCCTGGTGGGAATCGGAATGGGGAATATGGAAACAGTGACAAAGGAGGCGGAGGAGAAAATCTGCGCTGCCCAATTGGTCATGGGCGCCAAAAGAATGATCCGGCATCCGCTGTGTCTGGGTAAGGATACCCATGAAGCATATACCCCTCGGGCTGTGGGAGATTATATTCGAAAGCATCCAGAGTATCATCGGATTGTGGTGTTATTTTCCGGGGATAGCGGTTTTTTCAGCGGAGCGGCAGGGGAAAAGGCGGTGTGGAATGCCGTTGGGGGGAAAAAATGCAGGATTGAAACTTTGCCCGGCATATCCTCCTTGTCCTGTCTGGCTGCCAGATGGGGAATGGGATGGCAGGACTCTGTGATTTTAAGCGCCCACGGAAGGGACTGTGCGCCTGCGGCGGCGGTGAGCCGTTTTCCCAAGACCTTTTTTCTTCTGGATGGGGAACGGAATCTGGCTTGGCTGTGTCGCCGCCTGGAGGAGTATGGACTGGGAGAGGCAGAAGTTTTTGCGGGAAGAGATTTGGGGTCTCGGCGGGAACAGCTGATGAGAGGAACGCCGGGGGAGGTTTCGCGGCAGCTGATCCATGGAAAGCAGGCGGAGCTGGAGTGTGCCTTTGTCTGCCGACCGCTGACCGATGATGAGGGCAATGGGGGCCTGGAAGATGAGAAGTTTTTGCGGGCAGATGGAATTCCCATGACCAAGCGGGAGGCGAGATCTGTGTCCATGGCCAGACTTCAGGTCGGGGATGATTCGGTTATATATGATATTGGAGCCGGGACGGGAGCCATGACGGCGGAAATAGCCAGGACCGCCTGGAGGGGAACGGTTTACGCCATAGAGAAAAAAGAGGAAGCGGTACACCTGCTGGAGGAAAACTGCCGCAGACTGCATATGGACCAGGTAACTGTGATACACGGTACTGCGCCTCAGGCCCTGGAGGGTCTCCCGGCTCCCACCCATGCTTTCATTGGCGGCAGCGGCGGAAATATACGGGATATTATAAAAGCACTTTTGAAAAAAAATCCTTCTGTGCGTATTGTGGTCAATGCCATCGCTTTGGAAACAGTGGCAAAGATGAGCGAAATATTGGAAAGCGGCATGTTTGCCCATGAAGACGTGGTACAGCTGACCACAGCCCGGGTCCATAAGGCGGGGCCGTATCACCTGATGAAAGGGGAGAACCCCATTTACGTGTATACATTACAGGGAGGATTGGTAATATGGCAATAAAACAGTTGCCTCGGATCATGCTGGCTGCTCCGGCCAGCGGCAGCGGAAAGACAGCTGTGACCTGCGGCTTGCTGCGTTTACTTTGGAGAAAGGGAGAACGCCCCAGGGCGTTTAAATGTGGGCCAGATTATATTGATCCCATTTTTCACACCCATGTGTTGGATACACCGTGCAGAAACATTGACACTTTTTTCGCCCAGGAATCCCTGGCCCGTCGACTGTTTGAAAAAAGCGCCTCCCAGGGAACCATTTCCGTCATCGAGGGTGTCATGGGGTATTACGACGGCTTGGGGGGAACCTCTCTTTCTGCCAGCTCTTGGGAGGCGGCCAGTGTCCTGGAAACGCCGGTGATCCTGGTGATCAATGCCAGGGGAATGAGCCGCAGCGTGGCTGCCTTGCTGCGGGGATTTCTGTCCTATCAAGAAAACAGCCGGATCCGAGGATTGATCCTCAACCAAGTTTCTGAGATGACGGCTTCGATGATGAAAGCCATCATTGAGAAAGAGACTGATGTAAAGGTGGTGGGATATGTACCTGTGTGCCGGGATGCTTGTATGGAAAGCCGTCATCTGGGCCTTAGGCTTCCAGAGCGCGCGGAGGAACTCAGACGCCAGATCGATGCATTGGCCGATGTGCTGGAAAAGACCCTGGATTTGGAAGCCATTTTGGATTTGGCGCGGCAGGCGGGACCTTTGCCGGAGACGGAGGGGAAGCAGACAGACAGTGAAATTGCTGCCTCAAAAACGAAGAGCAGGCTGCGGATTGGGATTGCCAGAGATGAGGCGTTCTGCTTTTACTATGAAGATGGATTGGATCTTTATCGGCAGATGGGCGCAGAGCTGGTGCCTTTTTCGCCCCTGAGAGATCGAGAACTGCCGGAGGGAATCAGCGGCCTGCTGCTGGGCGGCGGGTATCCGGAAACCGCCGCCGCTGCGCTGGCAGACAATGCCTCCATGCGTCATGCCGTCCGCCGAGCCGTGGAGTTGGGGATGCCGTGCCGTGCGGAATGTGGAGGATTTTTGTACCTTCATAGGGACCTGCAAGGGGAAGACGGAAACGACTATCCCATGGCAGGAGTGATCCCAGCCAGAGCGTATCGGTCGGGAAAACAGAGCAGGTTTGGCTATATTACACTGGAGGCGACAGAAGACGGCAAATATCTGCATAGGGGAGAGATCATCCGGGGCCATGAATTTCATCACTGGGATTCGGAGCAGTGCGGGGCATCCTGTACGGCCAGAAAGCCTGTTGGACAGCGCGTTTGGCCCTGCATGATACAAAAAGGAAACCTGCTGGCCGGTTTTCCTCATATTTACGATCCGGCCGCTCCGTTTTTGGCGCATCGTTTTGTGAAGCTGTGCCGTGGGTATGGAAAAAAGGGAGAACATTCGGCGTAAAATCAAGGCGAAGGGAAATGACAACAATACAAACCGAAAGAGTAGCAAGAATACAACTGCAGGCAACGGGAGAGAGGAAAAATGCCATGAGAGAATTCAGAGAGATTGCACTGCTGACGGCCCAAGCAGCGCCATTTAATTGGGAAGCGGCTCAGGCGGCAGAGAGGCGGTGGAGCCATGTGGCCCATCCGCTGCACAGCCTGGGACTTTTGGAGGATGCCATTGTAAAGATCGTGGGCATGACAGGGCAGGTCATGCCCTGTCTGGACAGAAAGGCGGTGCTGATTCTCTGCGCTGACAATGGAATTGTGGAGGAGGGCGTTACCCAGACCGATTCTTCGGTGACAGCCTCGGTGGTGAGAGGGTTCACCCGCGGTGAGGGATGCGTGACGCTGATGGCGGATCAGGCGGGAGCCCGCTGTATTCCGGTGGATTTGGGAATTCAAGAGGATATGGAGGAGTGCGGCGCCGTGCATCCGCTGGTACATAGAAAGCTGGCCAGAGGGACTGCCAATTTTTTGTATTCTCCGGCCATGACAGAGGGACAGGTCGTGGAGGCCATTTGCATCGGCGCAGAGCTGGTGAAAAAAGAGAAGGAGAGGGGAACCGGACTGTTGGCTGTGGGGGAAATGGGGATTGGCAACACCACCACCGCCAGTGCCCTGGCGGCTGCATTGCTGAATCGGCCGGTGCCAGAGGTTACAGGCAAAGGAGCTGGCCTTTCGGAGCAGGGACTGGAAAAGAAAATTCGCGTCATCACCCAGGCAATTGACAAATACGATTTGTATCACGCAAAGCCGCTGCGGGTGCTCCAGTGTGTGGGCGGCCTGGATCTGGCGGGGATGGTGGGCGTATATCTGGGGGGGGCGGTATATCGGATGCCCATTCTGCTGGATGGGGTGATTTCCGCAGCGGGAGCCTTGGCGGCCGCCCGCATCCTGCCGGAAAGCAAGGATTATATGCTGGCCACCCATGTGTCCAGGGAACCGGCCGCCCGCCTGATTCTGGACGAATTGGGGCTGAATCCGCTGATTGACTGCGGAATGTGTCTGGGAGAGGGAACAGGAGCGGTGGCGGCCATGCCGCTTTTGGACATGGCCCTTCGGGTCTACCGGGATATGGCCACGTTTCAAGAATACGCCATAGAGGAATATCAGCCGCTTTGAGGTCACGGGGGATAATCCCATCAGCGGCAATGGTCGGAATAAGACAGAAAGGTGACTGAGAGATGAAAATATATTTTGCACCCATGGAAGGAATCACCGGATATGTGTTCCGGAATGCCCATTTTCATATTTTTGGAGGAGTGGACGCATATTTTACCCCATTTCTTGCCACTCATAAAACCAAGGAGTTGACCACCAGGGAAAAGAATGATATTCTGCCGGATCACAACCAGGGAGTTCCGGTGATTCCGCAGCTTCTGTCCGATGACGGGGAGGATTTTATCCGAACGGCCCAGATTCTGAAGACGTATGGATACAGAGAGGTGAATTTGAATTTGGGTTGTCCTTCCAGGACAGTGGTGGCCAAAGGAAAAGGGGCCGGTTTCCTGGCAAGGCTGGAGGATCTGGAACGTTTTTTGGATCAGATTTATTCCGGCACAGACATGGACATTTCCATAAAGACCAGGATCGGTGTGGAGAATGCAGAGCATTGGGAGGCGCTGCTTTCTCTGTTCAACCGTTTTCCAGTGAAAGAACTCATTGTCCATCCCCGGCTGCAAAAGGCCGGTTATGGGGGAACACCGGATAGGCAGGCATGGGAGATGGCTGTGCGGGAAAGCCAAGCGCCGCTCTGTTATAATGGCGATTTATTTACCGGCCGCCAAATTTGGGCTTTTGAACAAGAGAATCCTCAAACCCAGGCAGTTATGCTGGGACGCGGACTTCTCATGCGGCCGGGGTTGGCAAGGCATTTGAGAGAAGAAGGAGAGACAGAGGACATTGCTGCGGGAGAATATGAGGCCATGGGCCAATTTCACCGTCAGATCTGCCAGGGATACCGGCAAGTTCTGTCTGGAGACCGGGATGTGCTATTTAAAATGAAAGAGCTATGGGGCTATCTTATCTGCTCTTTTCCCAAAGCCCCGGCCAAAAGTCTGAAAAAAATTCAGAAAGCGCGAACATGGTCAGAATATATTGAGGCAGTCAAAGGTGTGTTTGCCAGTGTGGGGATTTGAGGTACAGGCCTGAAGGATGCCGTTGCGGAAGGCGGCAGCGCAGGCTGACAGATACAAATCCCACATGCGAATGAAGGCGGAGATCATCTCCCGGAGACTGGGAAGGACACCGCCGTCTTTCAGGATATCACGCACACAGTCGTTGAAAAGCGGATAATTGTCCCTGCCTACACGTTCCACCATGCCAACGTTTACCACACGGTCAATCTACTTTTCCCAACATGCTATATGTCTCCTTATTAGTCAATGGTGTTTCAGGCTTCACGGCGGGCAGAACCGCAGAACGGTGACGCTCGTCGGTTCGTTTTTCCTGTGATGCAGTGGAAAAGTTTCGGGATTTTTAACAAAAAAAGGGGAGATAGTATGTATCTCCCCGAAATATATATAATTTGAGTCTTTTTGAAACGCAAAGCCCACCGGAGACAAAAGGTCAGATTTCCACGTCCTGGGTGTAGTCCACATTGGGGAAGCGGAAACCGAACATGCGGTAAAAATCATCCCAATATCCTTCCACATCCGCCAGCTCTGTGATATTCTCTGTCCGAATTTTATCCCAGATTTCCATCACTTCTTTCTGAACATCCTCCCGAAGTTCCCAATCATCCAGGCGGATACGGCCCTCCTGATCCACCACAGGAGATCCGGCAAAAAGCTTTTCATGGAATAGGCGCCCCATCTGTTCAATGCAGCCTTCGTGAAGTCCTTTTTCTTTCATTACCTTATAGAGAATGGCAAAATACAGGGGTACAATGGGGATGGCGGCGCTGGCCTGGGTTACCAGTGCCTTATTCACGGATATGTAGGCCTTCACGTGATGCGGCGCCAGCGTCTCGTTGATGACGGCGGCTGATGCCTGGAGATGCTTCTTGGCCATACCGATGGTACCATTGAGATAAACCGGATATGTGAGTTCCGGTCCAATATAGGAATATGCCACGGTGACAGCGCCGTCTGCCAGCACGCCTGCCTGGGAAAGAGCATTCATCCAGTCGATCCAGTCTTCGCCTCCCATGACCTTCACAGTTGCTGTGATCTCTTCTTCTGTGGCGGGACTGATGGTGGCTTCTCCGATGGTGTTGTCCCTCAGATTCCAAGACTTGTTGGTGAAATCGGAAGAGGTGGTTTTCAACACAGACTGATATGTGACGCCGTCGGCGGTGGTACGGCGGGGAGCAGCCAAGCTGTAGATAACCATATCCACGCTGCCCAGGTCATCGCGTATCATCTGGATGACCTGCTCTTTGACTTCATGGGAAAAGGCGTCGCCATTGATGGATTTGGCATACAATCCATCGGCTTGGGCAAATGCCTCAAAGGCCTTTGTATTATAATAACCGGGCGTCGCAGTGCGGCGGCCATTGGACTCTTTTTCAAACATTACGCCGATGGTGGAGGCGCCGGAGCCATAGGCGGCGGCAATGCGGGAGGCCAGTCCATAGCCGGTGGAAGCGCCGATGACGAGAACATGCTTGGGGCCGTCCAGAGTGCCAAGATGTTTGATATATTCGATCTGACGCTTCACATTTTCACGGCAGCCCACCGGATGGGCAGTCGCACAGATAAATCCTCTTACTTTCGGTTCAACGATCATAATTTGATAACCATACCTTTCCTATTATCCTATGATGACGGAGGCCAAAGCGTTTTCGCCTCCTTGATGCCCACATTGGCAATCCGCTCTAACCGGGCTGCATGGGATCTCTCAAAATACTTTGATAAACAAAATTATTTTATCAGAGATTGCTCCGCAGATCAAGGATTTCTTTTCTTCTCAACCTTTTGCATTTATTCCTCCATTACGGTATAATGTCGTCAGATGTGATATCTGCAAAGAAAGTTGCAGCGCATCTTCCTCTCCCGAAAGAGAGAAGCCGCATCGACGGTTTTCTTACAGGCACGCGAGGCAAATACCGGGAGGGAAAGGAAAAAGGCGTGGTGGCGCCGTAAAGAGAAAGGGAAGAATATACGTATGAGATTATATATAATGCGGCATGGGGAGACAGATTGGAACCGACAAGGTAAGATCCAGGGAAGGGCAGACATCCCTCTCAACGACAATGGAAGGAAATTGGCTCAGATTACAGCAAAACGGCTGCAGGAGATTCCGTTTGCGGCAGCTGTCACCAGTCCGCTGAGCCGGGCAGCGGAGACAGCACGTATTATCATGGGGGATAGGGTGGCTCCCGTAATGGCAGATGAGAGAATTGCGGAACTGGCTTTTGGGAAGGGCGAAGGC
>CAJFUP010000209.1 GCA_904420225.1 uncultured Lachnospiraceae bacterium | reverse complement strand
TCTCCACAATCGTTTCCAAACCGTCAAATGCGCCTCCGCAGATGAAAAGAATATTGGTGGTATCAATCTGGATCAATTCCTGATGGGGATGTTTTCTCCCTCCCTGGGGCGGCACACTGGCCACGGTTCCTTCCAGAATCTTCAGCAGCGCCTGCTGCACACCCTCTCCAGACACATCGCGGGTGATGGAGACATTTTCCGACTTTTTACCGATTTTATCAATCTCGTCAATATATATGATTCCATATTCCGCCCGCTCCACATCGTAATCAGCGGCCTGAATCAGCTTCAAGAGAATATTTTCCACGTCCTCGCCCACATAGCCGGCTTCTGTCAGAGACGTGGCGTCCGCGATGGCAAACGGCACATTCAGCACCTTTGCCAGAGACTGGGCCAGGAATGTCTTTCCCGATCCGGTGGGCCCCAGCATCAGGATATTGCTTTTCTGAATTTCCACATCACTGTCCGACAGAGATGTGATGCGCTTATAGTGATTATAGACAGCCACAGACAGGGCTTTTTTCGCCGTCTCCTGCCCCACCACATACTGATCCAGGAAATCCTTGATTTCCTTGGGTTTAAGCAAGTTAATATCACCGATGGGATCGTCATGTGTACCGTCTTCCTGCAAAATTTCCGAGCAAAGTTCCACACATTCATCGCAGATATAAATTCCCTTGTTTCCTGCGATCAGTTTCCGCACCTGATTCTGCGTCTTTCCGCAGAATGAGCAGCGGTATTGGTCCTCCATTCTTCCTGCCATAGTTTACCTCTCATCCGGGCACAGCCCGGTTCCTTCCTGCATCAGATGACACGGTCTGCGGGGAACGCCTCTGGCATACGGTACTCCCCGCAATCCGCCCCCTTAACTCAAACGATTGGTGATAACCTTGTCAATAAGACCATACTCCATGGCCTGCTGCGCTGTCATATAGTTATCTCTCTCTGTATCCTGTTCAATGATTTCCAGAGGCTTGCCGGTATTTTCAGACAGCAGCTGATTCAATTTCTTCTTCGTCTGTATAATATGATCCGCCACAATCTTGATATCCGTTGCCTGCCCCTGGGCACCTCCCAAAGGCTGATGAATCATGATTTCTGCGTTGGGCAGGGCAAGGCGCTTTCCCTTGGCACCTCCTGCCAGAAGAAAGGCACCCATGCTGGCCGCCATTCCAATACAAATGGTGGAAACGTCACACTTGATATACTGCATGGTATCATAAATCGCCATGCCCGCTGTCACAGAACCGCCCGGACTGTTGATATATAGATGAATATCTTTGGATGGATCCTCCGATTCCAAAAACAGCAGTTCCGCCACAATGACGCTGGCTGTGGCCTCATTTACCTCTTCTCCCAAGAAAATAATCCTGTCTTTCAGCAGGCGAGAATAAATATCGTAGGATCTCTCCCCGCGGTTTGACTGTTCGATGACGTAGGGTACTAAAGCCATGTTCATTACCTCCATTTTCAATTAAAGCCCGCCTCCGGGTCGACTAGGGAACACAGGCAGGGACGGCCGACGGCCGCCCCTGCCCAACGGCTGATGGAAAAAATTATTTTGCAGATTCCATGAGCAGATCCACGGCTTTCTGAACCGCCAGATCCTTCTTCATGTTTTCCTTCTCAGCGTCTCCCATATATTCCTTCAACTTATCTGCTTCCATCTTATATGCAGAAGCCATCTTTTCGATCTCCGCATTGATTTCTTCGTCAGTCACCTCAATGGACTCCGTCTCAGCAATTTTTTCCAGAACCAGTCTTGTCTTGATTCTCTTTTCCGCCTGGGGCTTCATCTGCTCCACCATCTTGGCAACATCCATTCCGGTATACTGCATATACTGCTGCATGGACAGTCCCTGCATCTGCAGTCTCTGCGCAAAATCATCCACCATCTGACGAGCCTGTGTCTCAATCATGGCATCCGGGATCTCCATTTGCGCATTTTCGATTGCCTTTTCTACCAAAGCGTTTTCCTTGGCAGTCTTGGCCTCTTTCTCCTTCTTCTCCAGGAGTTTCTTCTTCACATCTTCTTTGTACTCATCCATGGTATCAAAGTCGGATACATCGCTGGCGAATTCATCATCCAGTTCAGGAAGCTCCTTCACTTTGATTCCGTTTACCTTCACCTTAAACACAGCAGGCTTTCCAGCCAGCTCCTTGGCATGGTATTCTTCCGGGAATGTAACATTCACTTCCACTTCCTCGCCGATGTTCTTGCCCACCAGCTGCTCCTCGAAGGTGTCAATGAAGGAGTGAGAGCCGATCACCAGCTCCTGATTCTCCGCCTTGCCGCCCTCGAAAGGTGTCCCGTCCACAAATCCCTCATAATCAATTGTGGTGATATCGCCGTTTTCAACAGCTCTGTCTTCCACTGTGACAGTTCTGGAATTCTGCTCCTGTACCCTCTTCAGTTCTGCCGCCAGGTCCTCTTCTGTCACCTCCACCGGCTCTGCATTGTATTCCAGGCCCTTATATTCGCCCAGTGTCACCTCCGGCTTCACAGCAACGGTAGCTGTAAAAATAAAGGACTTGCCCTTTTCAATCTGTGTCACATCGATCTCCGGACGGGAAACGATCTCCAGGCCGCTCTCCTCAGCCGCTTTGCTGTACGCCTCTGGAATGATCTCGTTGGCTGCATCTTCATAAAACACGCCCGGGCCGTACATCTTCTCAATCATGATGCGGGGAGCCTTTCCTTTACGGAATCCCTGGATATTGATTTTATTCTTATTCTTCAAATATGCCTTCTGCATGGCAGCTTCGAATTCTTCCGCGGATGCCTCTATTGTCAATTTGGCCATATTTTTTTCTAATTTTTCTACCTGTACGCTCATGACTCTTCCTCCTAATCGGTTTCATTACAAAACATAATGCTGGCGGCTCCGCTCATACGCACAGACTGCGGCAGTCGCCTACAGTCTACGATTATAACATAGGTTTTTTCCAATTACTAGCCCCATTTTCATAAAAATTCCGCCGTATACGACCCCCATCACGGATGCTGGATGGA
>CAJFUP010000208.1 GCA_904420225.1 uncultured Lachnospiraceae bacterium | reverse complement strand
TGTGGAAAACCATCGGGACATTCTGCAGGCCGCTTTAACCTGTGACTTTGAGCTGGCTCTGAAGGCGTTTCGGAATGACCCTCTGGTGAATATCTCAGAATCCGATGCCCGTACGCTTCTGGCCACCATGATCCGCAATACCCGTACATACCTGCCCGAAGGATGGCAGACCAGCGGAGCATTTTTATAACCTAGATGGGTAAATTTCCCATGCCATAAAAAGATGCGTGTCAGACAGGATGTTTCTCCATCTGACACGCATCTTTTTTACTCAGAATAGCCATGCAAGCCAACATATCGGCGACCTGCTCCCGCGTCACTGCCTGCCCAAAATGACTTTCAGCGCGTTCCATGCCATGGTGTACGCTTTTTCTCCATCGCTCATCTTTCTCTGGGCCGCGTTCTTTTCCAACTCTTTCAATCCCTGGAATTCAGCCAAATGGGGTTCCAAACTCAGGTATCCACGGTAGCCAGTCTGATCCAAAAGCCCCAATATGGCTTCCACCTTTCCATCCCCCTGGCCTGCCGGGACCACTTCTCCCGTATCCCACATTGCATCCTTGATATGAACATATTCGATATACGGTTTCAGCATCTCGTAAGCCTCCATGGTGTCCTGGCGGCACTGAACAAAATTGGCAAAGTCAAAGGTACAGCGGAAGTGGTCCCCATAAAAGTTTTTCATCAAATCCAGACATCTGGACGCCGTATCTCCATAAATGTCTTTTTCATTTTCATGTAGCAGCACCACCTCTTCCCGGCGCGCACAGGCCACCATGGCCTCTATCCGCTGCATGACCTCATCCCGATACGTTTCTGGCTCCTGTCCCTCTGGTATAAAGAAACTGAACATCCGAATGTACGGCGTATCCCAGATATGGGCCAGCTGTGCCACATGCCGCAGCTTCTCCAAATGAGGTTCAAAGGGATCTGTAATATTTATTTTTCCAATGGGAGAGCCCACGGCGGAGACAGAGAGTCCATGGGCATCCAACTTCTCCTTCAGCCGCTTTGCCTCCTTTAGGGTGTAATCAGCTACTCCCTTTCCATCCCCGCTTCTGAATTCCACACATCCGATTCCCAGTTTCTCCAGGACGGCAATTTGTCTGTCTGTATTTCCATCGATCTCGTCGGCAAAACCACTGATCACTGCATGTTCCAACATGATTTTTATTCCTCACTTTCTTTGAAACGCACTGGCCTTTTTTCTCTGGCAGACTGATAGATATCCATCATCAGCCAAAAGGTGGACGCCACCGCCTCCGCTTCCACAGGGAACGGATCTCCCGTCTCAAGGCAGCGGTAATAGTCGGCAATACAAGCTTTATGTCCCATACCCCAATAGTCTTTTCCAATGGTGTATCCCTTATAAAAACTTAATTCCTCTTTTTCTCCGTTTTTATACATACACGTCACGCGGGAACCTTCCAGACGGAGGGACAGATTCTCACACTCCAATTCAATGAGAATTGGCTTATTTTCACTATATGCTGTGGTGGCGTAAAAACATGCCGCAGCCTGGGGATACCGAATCCAAGCCGTCACCGTGTCCTCCACCTCAATGATCCCTTGTAAATGGTAGTTCATCATATCCGCCTGTGTTTCCACCGGATTTTCTCCCATGAAACGATTGAGCAGATCCAAGGTATGGACAGACTGATTGATGAGGCAGCCACCTCCCTCGGTCTCCCATCTTCCTCTCCAGTCGCTTTCTGTGTAATACTCTTTTGTCCTCATCCAGCTGACAAATGCTCTGGCCCCAATAATCCGTCCCGCTTTTCCTGAAGCCAACAGTTCTTCCACAGCCTTGGTACTCTCATTATATCGGTTCTGAAAACAGATCCCCAGTCTGGCCTTTCCCCTGTGCGCTGTCTGGCAGAGACGGGCAAACTCTTGTCTGGAAATGGCAGGTGGCTTTTCCATGAATACATGAACGCCTCGCTCCAGGGCATAAATTGCCATGGGTGTGTGGAGATAGTGGGGCGTGCAGATATGGAGTACCTCCACCTGTTCATTTTCCAGCATTTCTTCCAGGGATCCATACACACCGGTCTGCTGGTTCCCATATTGGCTCTTATATGCCTCTGCCCGTTCCCGCCGACAATCGGCGAAGCCGGTTATGATCACATTGGCCATATCACACAGCACGCTGGCGTGCATCTTTGCTATGGTGCCGCAGCCAACTATGGCAGCTTTCATCTCTCGTCCCTCCCATTAAAAACAATCGGCATATCCCATCTTCTTCAAATTCTCCGCCGAAATCCGAAGACTCTCATAAGGACATCTCCCGTATGTGTCGTCCTGCTCCACAATGAGATACTTGCTTCCTGCCTTTAGACCAGCTTCAATGATGGCTTTCATATCCAAATTTCCCTCTCCCACTTCGGCAAAATGAACACAATCTTTGAAATAGTTGACCGGAAATCCTCCGTTCCCCTCCTGGTCTGCCACTTCCCCAAAGGGCTGGATCTTATAATCTTTCAAATGCAGCAAATCCAAAGAACCAGCTAGCCTGGGAATGACGCGCAAAGGGTCTTCTCCTCCTCTCTGGACCCAGTGAACATCCAGCTCCACTCCCACATTGGGCGCCCACTCTCTTACCAAATCGATGATATAACGGCCATCCACTTTCTGGAATTCCACATGATGATTGTGATAGTAAAGCTTGATACCCTCCGCCTTTAACATGGCGGCAATCTCTTCCGTCTTCCTGCAGAAGTCCTGCAGCGTCTCTTTGGACGCCATATAAGTAATGGGCATCATACCGATACGAATATAGCGTGCTCCCAAGGTCCTACAGTCGCGGATAAATGCCTCCGGGTTCACCGTCAAGGCATCCTCTCCTTCTTTTCTGGGATCCAACGCACCGGAAATGGCAGCCACTTCTATGCCAAACTCATCGCATGCCCGTTTCATCTCTGCTACGCTCTCTGCTCCCATATCCACCTGGGATAACTCCACCGCCCGATATCCGATGTCTGCCATCTTTTTCAGGGCCTCATAGGGTCCCAAATCCTGAAATGCTTTTTTAATTGTCATAGCCTGAACACAAATTTTTGCCTGTCCCATATCCATTTCCTCCCATTCAATTTTCAATCAAAGGGTATTTGCCCTCTTCTTTGATTCTCTTATTCAGCTCTTCGATATAAAGATCCTCGTCAAAATCATAGTCCACCTCTTTGCCCAGCCAGGAAGAAAGCAGCATGGCATTGGCCAGCCGCACACCATTGATGCCGTCTGATCCCGGCGCCATGATGGGAGTTCCGTAAAGCAAATGATCGGCAAAATTCTTCATAACCGCACAGTGCTGACCGCCCCAGGCAGACGGGTACTCGATGATCCGCTCCTCATATTTCTCCGCTTGTCCTTCCGCACTGTACAGTCTGGCTGACATTTCCATGGTAAAATTTTTGTCAATTTCTGTCTCTGTCTTGACAAATTTATGTACCACAGCTCTCTTACTGTTTTCGATGACGATCTTGCCGCCGTCGCAGTCGATCTCAAACCGGTCGGTTCCGTCAAAATCATGGGTACAGGTGATAAACACGCCGGTGGCGCCATTTCCGTAATCCAGAATAGCCGTCACATCATTTTCTACCAAGATATCCCTGTGGCAGCCAAATTTACAATTGGCATACACTTTTTTGGGTTTTCCGCAAATCCACTGGATGAGATCCAGCTGATGGGGAGCTTGATTTACCAGCACACCGCCGCCTTCAGCGCCCCACGTGGCCCGCCATGCGCTCTGTCTATAATAATTGGTGGAGCGCCACCAATTGTTGATAATCCAATTGGTTCTGCGCAGCTCTCCCAACTCCCCGCTGTCCATAATTTTCTTCACTTCTATATAAAGGGGGTTGGTTCTCTGGTTGAACATGATGGCAAACGGTACATCCGGGTGAGCCTGGGAACAGGCAATCAGCTGTTTCACCTGCTTCGTATATACTCCCGCCGGTTTCTCTATGATGACCGGCATTCCATGCTCAATGGCGGCCATCCCGATGACGGGATGGAGATAATGGGGTACTGTGGTGATGACACAGTCCACTGCCCCGCTCCCGATCATGTCCATATAATCCTCAAAAAAAGGAACCTCTGGATACTCTTTGGCAGCTTTTTCCTTTTTTTCCGGATCGATGTCACAGATTCCTCCCAGGACCATACCTTCCACTTTTCCCTGGCTGATAAATCCTGCATAACTTCCCCCCTGGACACCGAAGCCGATAATACCCATTCTGACCTGTTTCATCTTGTTTTTCTCCTTTCTACTGTTGTCTTTTTCTCATGAATACATTTCTCAGCAATACCTTTACTGGGAGAAATGCTCAATTTTATAGGCAGTATCTTGTTCTTTCATTATTTTTAGTATATGATAATATTGAAGCAAATTCTTTGCATAAATTGTGGATTTTATTGCTCAAATTGTCATTACCACAGGAGGATCTTATGCCTGATTCCCATTTTCGAAGAGAGGACTTTTCCGGCCTTGTTCATGCCACTCATTCCCGATCCCGGGAGGCCAGCAACCCGGACTTTCATGTCCACAATAACTATGAAATTTATATTTTTCTACGCGGCCATGTTAATTATTTTGTGGAACAAAGCTGCTACCAACTGAAGCGCGGCGATATCTTGATTTTCAATAGCCAGGAGCTGCACACCGTTGTCAATCTGGAGAATCAGCTGTACGAGCGCATTACCATTCATTTTGATCCCCAGTGGATACGCCGCATTTCCACTGTCCAGACTGATCTGCTGGCCTGTTTTCAGGATCATCCCAACGGTATCGGCAATTTGTCTCATATGGAAGAAGAGGCGCTGGCTTTTTGGCTCCCCATTATTGAACAGCTCATCTCGCATTCCCAGGCAGAAGTTTACGGCAGCGATCTACTCACCCAGTCACTGCTGGTACAGCTTTTGGTTTATCTGAATCGGCTTTACCAGAGTTCTTCCAGAGTGGGTTCCGGTATGGTTCCCGTGAAAATCCAACCCGTTCTCCAATACGTGGACAGGCATATTTCAGAAGCCCTCACGCTGGAG
Organism: uncultured Lachnospiraceae bacterium; assembly: GCA_904420225.1. Taxonomy (GTDB): domain Bacteria; phylum Bacillota; class Clostridia; order Lachnospirales; family Lachnospiraceae; genus Fimimorpha. The sequence goes on along the minus strand of CAJFUP010000208.1, from coordinate 33,614 downwards.
GGTGTGGCCTCTGCCATTTCCATGGATAAGTTTTATCTGAGTCATCTTTTCAAAAAAGAGACTGGCTCCACCTTATTCCAGTACATCGTTGTTAAGCGAGTCACTTTGGCCAAGCACTTCCTTTCCCAGGGGTATAGTGTCACCGAGACCTGTGAGGCTTCCGGCTTCAACGACTATTCCAATTTTATCCGCACTTTCAAAAAAATCACCGGTCTTTCTCCCGGACAGTATAAAAAACAAACATGCAGCATTTAATGGCTCAACCGATGGACTGTACATTTTTCGGCATTTTCTTGCCGAAGATTCCTGCTGGCGTCCTTTACAATTTCATTACAAAACAAATAATTTTTTTTTAATTTTAGGGGCATCAGCTTGCAAATGCAGAGGACTGTGATAAACTTTATCTAGCCTTTGGAGAGACGCCAGCCTTTTCCAAAACGCTTATCTGGTTTTCGGATTCTCCGGAACCATTTCCGATGCTGCCAGTAAGGCCGCCGGAAAAATGCTGTATGCACCATACAGATTGGAGGAAATACATATTATGAAACGAATAAAGCGCATGACAATGATTTTGGGAACCGTTTTGCTCCTGGGATCCGCCATGGCTGTCCATGCAGACGAGTCCGCTTCCGGCGCGCCTCCGTCCTCTTCCCAATCCACAGAATTTCTTCCCAATAAAACGGGAACATTCCCCGCCAATGTCAGTGTCGGCGGGATTTCTCTGGAAGGAATGACCCTGGATGAGGCCAATACAGAAGTCAGCATCCTGGCGGATGATCTGCTGAGCCGTCCCATGCACTTGACGTATTCTGACCAGACCCTGGATTTATCCGCCAAAGATCTGGGCATCACCTGGGCAAATCCAGATGTGGTCAGCGATTTGAATTCCCATGTATCCAGAGGTAATTTCATTGTCCGCTATAAAGCAATGAAGGAACTGGAGAAAGGGCCCATCACCCAGGATATTCAGCTGACTGGCGATGTGGAAACGGTGAAAGCGGCCATTCTTCCATCTCTGGAGGCTGCCACTGTGGCTGCGCGGAATGCCAGTGTGAAACGGGAAAACGGCACGTTTGCAGTGACTCCAGACCAGACCGGTATCAGTTATGACGCCGATGCCGCCGCCGCTTCCATTCTCACGCAGGCGCTGGACATTCACATGGATTCCATCTCCTACAACGCGGAACCCATTATCACAGAGCCCTCTGTCAAGGCGGACGCATTTCAAAATTTCAGCGCTGCTCCTCTGGGAAGCAGCACCACTGCTTTTCTTGCCCGTGACACAGCTCGAGCCGATAATGTCCGCCGAAGTGCGGAGGCCATCAATGGAAAGTACTTTATGCCAGGCGAAGAGATTTCCACTCTGGCAATGTATGGCGATGTGACGGCGGAAAATGGATACAACGAAGCCGATACATACAATAATGGCGCTGTGGTCAAGGGCATTGGCGGCGGTGTCTGCCAAACGGCTTCCACATTATACAATGCTGTCCTTCAGGCAGAACTTCAGGTTACATACCGCAGTCAACATTCCATGGCAGTGGATTATCTCCCCCCTTCCATGGACGCCATGGTTGATTATCCGTCCAATCAGGACTTTACTTTCGTAAATAATACCGATCACCCCATTTACATTGAAGCCTACTGCTCCGGTGTGGGGGCCGATGGATACGACCGCCTGACCATTAATATCTACGGCACAGAATATCGTCCTTCCAACCGTACTGTCAACTACCGCTCGGAGGTTCTCCTGTGGGAATATCCAGGCACGCTGTTCAATTATGTGGTGGACAATTCTATGAAACTTGGAAAAGGCACGTATGCTGAAAAGCAGGCCACCGTGGTCAATGTTCATGCCCATATCAAATCTCAGCTCTACAAAGATGTCCTGGTGGACGGCCAAGTGGTGGAAACAACACTGATCAACCCACTGGATGAATACGATTTTTCCACCGGAACCATTCGGCACGCCTCGGATGTGAAAGTGGAAGCTTCCATAGCAAAGGATGGACGGGGTGTCACCATCAAAGTATATTTTCTGAACGGAACGCCTCTCTGATACAGGATCGCTTTTTCCAGCATAGCCAACAAACCTGCCGAGAAGCAGGAGCTGGCGCACCAAGTAATTTGTGCGCCAGCTCCTTTTTAAATATGTAAGAACTCATGAAGCCCAACCAGTCTGCAGGACGCGCATCATGTATTTCTCATCCCCCGGTGAGATAATGGTTGTAAATTTCATTTCTTGTGGTAAAATAAAACTGTTGCAGATTGATTGACTTGCATAATAAAATGGAGGATGATTCATTTATGAAACAACTGAAACGAATCACAATGATTCTGGGGGCGGTGGTGTTTCTGAGTCTTGGATCAGCAGTTGCCGTTTTGGCAGATGAGCCATCAACCCAATCGGCTCCTGCCTCTTCCCAATCTACGGATTCTCTTCCCAATAAATCAGGCACATTCCCAGCCAATGTCTCAGTCAGCGGTGTTTCTCTGGAGGGCATGACTCTGGATGAAGCCAACGCTGCCGTGACGGAAAAGGCCAATCAGTTGCTGAACCGTAATGTTCATTTGACCTATTCCGGAATCACTTATGATCAAACGGTGTCCGGGTTTGGCATCACATGGACCAACACCAATGTGGTCAATGACATGGGTTCTTATATATCAAAGGGAAATTTCATTGTGCGATATAAAGCCATGAAGGCGCTGGAACAGGGACCGGTCAATAATGAAATCCAGCTGACAGGGGATACAGAACAGGTCAAATCCGTCATCTCCTCTGCCCTGAGTCCCGCCAGTATCTCTGTTCAAAACGCCAGTGTAACCCGTATCAATGGCCAGTTTGTTGTGACTCCAGAGCAGTCCGGCACCACCTTTGACGCCGATGCCGCGGCTCAGTCCGTCCTCAGCCAGGCCATGGACACCGCTGTCGAAAGCATCAGCTACGATGCGGCCACCCTCACAGTGGAACCCACCATTGTGACGGAAGACTTGAGCCATTTCACCAATACGCCGCTGGGATCTGCCACAACGGCATTTATCACCAGCGATACCAACCGGGCTTCCAATGTGAATCTCAGCGCAAGCAATGTAAACGGACATGTTTTTATGCCGGGAGAGGAGATTTCTGCTCTGGAAATGTTCGGGGATGTGACGGCGGAAAATGGTTATCTACCCGCTGGGACCTATATGGACGGCGGCGTTTATGATGATATCGGCGGAGGCATTTGCCAAACCAGCTCCACCCTGTACAATGCGGTACTTATGTCGGAGCTCCAGGTGACTTATCGGCGTCCCCATTCCATGGCGGTGGACTATCTCCCTCCCTCCATGGATGCCATGGTCAGCTACTCCACCGGGTCTGATCTGACCTTTATTAATAGTACGGATTATCCCATTTATATTGAGGCGTACTGCTCTGACATCACCGCTCCTGGTTCTGCTACCCTCACTGTCAACATCTATGGAACCGAAACCCGTGCCTCCAACCGCACCGTGGAATATCGCTCAGAGGTACTTTTGTGGGAATATCCCGGCACACTGTTTGACTTTGTAGAAGATTCTTCCATGCAGTTGGGATGGGGGGATTATAGTGTAAAGCAGGCCACAGTGGTTAATGTACATCCTCATATTCAGTCCAAACTGTATAAAGATGTGAAAATAGATGGGCAGGTGGTGGAAACAACGGAAGTTAATTCTTTCGATGAATACCGTTTTTCCACCGGAACCATTCGTCATGCCTCTGATGTCAATGTCAGCGTGGAGGTTGCTGAGGATGGACGCAGTGTCAGTGTGGAAGTGGATTTCCTGGATGGTACCCCCGTTACTGCCACGCCTCCGGCCTGGAGTCAGTCCCAGATGGATGCGTTCAATTCCAGAATGCGTTCTCTGTGCGCTGCCAAAGGCGTTACCTGGCCGTATTAATCCATCGTTAACGCAGCACAGTCACAAAAAGCCGCTGGATTTCGTCTCAAAGGCTTGGAAATCCAGTGGCTTTTATCTTTTCTTATCCCTCTTTTTCCATCTCAGCCAGAAAACGACTGGGAAACATTTCCTTGTGATATCTCTCTTTCATATACAATAAATGCAGATATGTTTTTGCCCTGGTGGCCGCCACATAAAACAGACGCCGTTCTTCCTCCAGATCCGCTTCCAGAACAGATTTATGATGGGGTGTCACGCCCTCGTTGACATCAATGACAAATACGGCTTCATATTCCAAGCCCTTGGCGCTGTGCATGGTACTCAGCGTGATCCCCTCTCTCCTCTGCGCCCGCTGTTTGGCTTTTTCTTTCAACTCCTGCGTATATGCTTCCATATGAGCAAACCATTCTTCTGAAGTGGCGAATGGTTTTGCACTTTCCTGCAGAGCATCCAGCAATTCCAAAAGATCTTCCTCCTTCACCTTTCGGCTTTGAGCATACTCCCGTATGTACTGATCGTACTGCATTCCATTTCTGATATAATGAATGGCTGGATACGGAGCCATGAGTCCAAGCATACGAATATCGTATTCCAGCCGGTCGATACGTTCCTCCATCCAGTCTTTTCCGCTGTAATACTGCCTAACACGCCCCAGATCCACTTGAAGTGTATCCAGAGCTTCCCGATGGATATATCGGTTTGGGCGGTTTATTATTCGCAGAAATAATGCTCTGGAGCGGTCATTTCCCGCAATTCGCAGATACGTGGCCATATCTTTTGCCACCCAATGTTCATACAAATTGGGAATCACATCCCGCATCTGAAATGGTATGCGATACTCCATCAGGCGCTCCACCAATGGTCTGGCCGCTGCCCCCGTTCGAAAAAGCACTGCCATCTGTTCCAGAGGAATACCTCGTTTTCTATATGTTTCCGCCCAGTCCAGCACCGCCTCGCTTTCCTCATATACATTCAAACAATGCTGAATGGACACTGCACAGCCCGGCGGTCTTTCCGCCTTAATTTCCTTTGGAAACCGAACCCGGTTATGGCCGATGAGGCGGGAGGCGGCTTTGACAATGGTGGCCGTGGATCGGTAATTGATATCCAACTGTATCGTTTTGACATTGGGATAATCCTTGGGAAATCCCAGCATAATCTCAGGCCGGGCTCCGCGGAAACGATAAATAGACTGATCATCATCTCCCACAATGAACAGGTTATTGGAAGGCGCAGCCAAAAGACGCACCACTTGGTACTGTACCCGGTTAATATCCTGAAACTCATCAATTAAAATATAGCGGTACTGTTTCCTCCACATATCCAGTATGTCCGGCCGAGCCGCCAAAAGCTCATACGTCATCAAAAGCATATCGTCAAAATCGATAAGGTTTTCTCTGCGCATTCTGTCCTCATATTTTTGATACAATTTGCGAAACATTTCTTCAGAACAGCTCTTTGCATAATACCGTTCCAAATCCAGCTGATCATTTTTGATCATACTGATTTCGCTCAAAACCGCCTCAGCAAACTCACTGCCGTCTTCTGTCTCCAAATTCATCTGCTGTACAATATCTTTCACAAAGCCGCGCCTTGTTTCCTCGTCGGCTATGCTGGAGGCACTGTAATGATAGGCATACTTCAAAATACGAAAAAACACCGAATGAAAGGTGCCGAAGGTCACGCCCCCAGCGCCTGTGCCCATAAGACGTGCGAACCGCTCCTGCATTTCCTTGGCAGCTGCTTTTGTAAAGGTAATTACCAAAATATGGCTGGGATGAATATGATGCGTCTCGATGAGATATTTGGTCCGATTTGTGATAACCGTGGTTTTTCCTGACCCCGGGCCAGCCAAAACCATGGCTGGCCCGTCTTTGTGATGAATTGCCTGAATTTGCGAATTGTTAAATGCCATTTTACGCTTCCAGCTCCTGGGACAATTTCTGGATGCCAAGACGGATTCTCCTCAGGGACTCCTCTTTTCCCAGAATTTCCATGAGTTCCGTGGCTCCCCCCGGCGTCATCTGCTTGCCGGATACCGCCGTACGCACAGGCCACATGACATATCCATTTTTACAGCCCTTCTCTTCCACATATTTTAGCAAAAGCTGGTACAGCGCGTCATTGGAGTATTCTTCTTGCTGCTCCAGTAAAGGAAGCAGCTCCCGAAGCACTTGCAGGGATGACTCTGGCGTACTTTTCATCTTCTTATGCCCATACATGGATATGTCATACTCAGGCAGTTCATTGAAAAAGTCCACCAGCTCCTGGATATCGGGAAAAATCTCAATCCTCGTTTTCACCAGACCGGCAATTTTTTCCAAATCACAGTCCCGGGTGACAAATTTTTTCAGATACGGCATGGCCATTTCCATATAGCGGTCCATATCCATGGCTTTGATGTATTCCCCATTCATCCACTTGAGCTTCGTATAATCAAATACCGCCGGAGACTTGGAAATATGGTGATAATCAAATTTTTTCACCAATTCCTCCAGAGACATGATCTCCTGATTATCCTCTGGGCTCCACCCCAAAAGAGCCACAAAATTCACAATGGCTTCTGTCACAAATCCCTGCTCCAACAGATCTTCAAAGGATGAATGACCACTTCTCTTACTGAGTTTTTTGTGATCCTCATCTGTGATCAGCGGACAGTGCACATAGACAGGTACCTGCCATCCAAACGCCTCGTACAGACGATTGTATTTGGGAGATGATGAGAGGTACTCATTCCCTCTGACCACATGTGTGATTCCCATGAGATGATCATCCACCACATTGGCAAAATTGTATGTGGGATATCCATCGGATTTAATCAAGATCATATCATCCAGCTCTGCATTATCCACTGTGATGGTGCCGTAAATTTCGTCCTCAAAGCTGGTCACCCCATCCCTGGGATTATTCTGCCGGATAACGTATGGTTTTCCTGCAGCCAAATTGGCTTCTACTTCTTCCTTGGTCAGAGAGAGACAATGTTTATCATAGATGGAGATTTCCTTACCTGCCACTTCTGTTTTCAGGCTTTCCAAACGCTCTTTGTCACAGAAACAGTAATATGCCTCCCCCTTGTCCACCAACATTTTCGCATATTTTAAATAAATTCCCTGGGCCTGACGCTGGCTTTGTACATAGGGTCCGCAACCGCCATCCTTATCCGGTCCTTCATCGTGGATCAAACCGGTCTTTTGAAGCGTTCTATAAATAATATCAACCGCTCCCTCCACATACCGTTCCTGATCCGTATCCTCTATTCGAAGAAGGAAATCTCCTCCTTCATGTTTGGCTATCAAATAGGCATAAAGCGCTGTGCGGAGATTTCCCACATGCATCCGTCCCGTGGGACTCGGCGCAAATCTTGTTCTTATCTTATCCATATTATCCTCCAATGATCGCTTTTATTACGCAGACAATTATAGTATAACCCACCCGAATATGCAAGGGAATCCCCTGATTTTATTCCTGCTGTCCCGTAATCGCCCCTTTCCCTATTTTCCAGACACTTTTTTTCTTTATCACTGCACAGTGCATAATCAATTCTGTGTTTTTACAGAAATTTTATCTCTAATTAACAAAAAATCCCCAACTCTTTTGCCCAAAACTATTGTCATTCTTTTGTCAAAGTGCTATACTGAAGACATCAAAAGTTTCTTCAAATGAAGCAAAAAGGAGAGTGCAGACATGAACAGATTTACTTTACCAAGGGATATTTACTATGGAAAGGGTTCCATGGAGGTTTTGAAAACTCTGACTGGAAAGAGAGCGATCCTGGTACTGGGCGGCGGTTCCATGAAGCGTTTTGGCTTTGTGGATAAAGCTGTATCTTACTTAAAAGAAGCCGGTATCGAGACACAGTTATTTGAGAATGTGGAGCCGGATCCATCGGTGGAGACAGTAATGGCTGGAGCAAAGGCCATGAGAGAGTTTGAGCCGGACTGGATTATTTCCATGGGCGGCGGTTCCCCCATTGATGCTGCCAAAGCCATGTGGGTATTTTATGAATATCCCGACGCCAAATTTGAGGATCTGATCACACCATTCAGCTTCCCCACTCTGAGAACCAAGGCCAAGTTCCTGGCGATTCCATCCACATCAGGCACCGCCACCGAGGTAACTGCTTTTTCCGTTATTACAGATTATGCCAAGGGCATCAAGTATCCTCTGGCTGACTTTAACATTACGCCGGATGTGGCTGTTGTTGATCCGGAATTGGCAGAAACCATGCCCAAGACTTTGACTGCTCATACTGGTATGGACGCCTTGACCCACGCCATTGAGGCATATGTATCCACCATGAACAGTCCCTTCACAGATCCGCTGGCTTTGAAGGCTATACATATGGTTTTTGATTATCTGCCTGACTCCTACGAGGGAGACATGAATTGTCGTGAACAGATGCATTATGCACAGTGCCTGGCTGGTATGGCATTCTCCAATGCACTTTTGGGAATCGTTCATTCCATGGCCCATAAGACAGGTGCTGCTTTCTCCACAGGCCACATTCCTCATGGATGCGCCAATGCCATTTATCTTCCCTATGTCATCAAGTTTAACGCCAAGGTTGCTGAAGGCAGATATGCGGATATCGCCAGAAGCATCGGTATCGAGGGCACTGATTCCCAGTGTGTAGACGCACTTTGCAAGAAAATTGACGAGTACAATGTGAAGCTGAATATTCCCAAGACTCTGAAAGATTTCGGAATCAATGAAGAGGAATTCCTTCAGAAAGTGGATTCCATTGCCGAGCTGGCTGTGGGAGATGCCTGCACAGGTTCCAATCCCAGACCCATTACACCGGCTGAAATGGCTGAGCTGCTGAAATGCTGCTACTATGGGACTCCCGTAAACTTCTAAGATTTGTCGGATACGCAAGTCATACACAATTACTGTAAAACGCGTTTTGGCAAGGAAAATTTTCCTTGCCAAAACGCGTTTTATGCATATCGGCGCATTAAAGGAAAAGGCTACCCACCTGGTAAATGACCACCGCCACTGCCCAGGCCAACACCAGCTGAAAGACGACAACCCCCAGCGTCCATCTCCACGACCGAGTTTCCTTGCGAATCGTGGCAATAGTAGCTGCGCAAGGCGTGTATAAAAGACAAAATATCATCAAAACATACGCATTCAAGGGGCCGAATCCGTATCCTCCCAAAGCGGATGCCAGCTGAGACATTCCCGCAGCTGAATTAATGTTGCCAACGGCAAACAGCACAGAAAAACTGGATACCACCACTTCTTTGGCCGAGATTCCGCTTAAAAGCGCCACGCCAATCTGCCACAATCCCAACCCAGCCAGAGACAGCACCGGGACAAAGAAATGCCCGATGGACGCGCCAAAACTTTCTGATACTTGTTCCACCATCCCATACTGATTGAAATTCAGCAAAAACCACAAAACAATGGAAGCGACAAAAATGGTTGTCCCCGCTTTGGTCAGATAATCCTTTACTTTCTCCCACACGTAAATCCATATGGTTCTCCCATTGGGCACCTTATATTCCGGCAGTTCTATCAGCAGCATGCCGCTCTCTTTGGCTTTTGTAACCTTTGAAATCACCACTGCGATGAGAATGGCCGCCAACAATCCAATCACATAAAGGGAATACGCCACCAACATGGCGCAATTGGGAAAAAACATTTGGGAAAATAGCACATATATGGGCAAACGAGCGGAACAAGACATGAAAGGGGTCAAAAGCATAGTTCTCTTTCGATCCGATTCCTTCTCCAAGGTACGAGTGGCCATAATGGCCGGCACAGTACAGCCAAATCCCAATACCATTGGGAGAAATGCCTTCCCGGACAATCCCACCTTTCCCATGATTCCGTCCATGACATATGCCACCCTGGCCATATAACCGCTGTCTTCCAAAAAAGCCAATGCCAAAAATAGGATAAAGATATTTGGCAGAAACGTGAGTATTCCTCCGACTCCCGCAATAATTCCATCCACCACCAAAGCTGTCAGCCATGTACTGGCATGAAGAAAATTCAGCAGTTGTTCCGCATTTTCTGAGATCACATCCAAAGCCACTTCAAAGTATCCTTTTAGAAAATCTCCCACTGTAAATGTAAGGAAAAATACACAGGCAATAATCCCCAGGAAAATAGGCACTCCCCATACGGGATGGGTCAAAAATCCATCTGCTTTTTCCGTCATGGCCGCTTTTTTCTCTTTATGGAGAAGACATTCTGCTACAATTTCATCAATATACGCATATTTTCCATTGATGATATCAATCTCATAATTGCGGTCAATGATATGTTTCAAATCCACAGGATGCTCTTCCTGGACTGTCTGGTCAAATTCCAGCAGTTTAATGGCATGCCACCGAAGAATACCGTGCTCCTCGCCGTATTCCTTCTTCAGTATTTTCTGTATCTGGCTGATCTTATCCTCAATTTCCTCATTGTAAAGAAAGATCTTTTCATCCGGGACTTCTCCATAATGATGTACCACGGCATGCAGCAGAATATCCAATCCCGTTCTTCTCCGGGCTGATACGGGAATCACTGGAATATTGCCCAGCATTTCCGGTAAGCGGTGCAGATCGATTTCCAATCCCCGTTCTTCCACGATATCCATCATATTCAATGCCAAAATCACCGGTTTTCCCATTTCCAGCAGCTGAAGCGTCAGATACAAATTTCTTTCCAAACTGGAAGCGTCCACCACATTGACGATGACGTCCACATTTCCCTCCAGAATTTCTCTTCTGGCCACTTTTTCCTCCATGGAATACGATGTAAGGCTGTATGTACCCGGAAGATCCACCAATGTCAGCGGAATTCCCTCATATTTTGTGTACCCCTCCTTTCGCTCCACCGTAACCCCTGGCCAATTGGCCACCTTCAAATTCGCCCCTGTAAATGCGTTGAATAAGGTCGTTTTTCCGCAGTTGGGATTTCCCACAAACGCAACGGTAATCTTTTTTGGACTCATTGGGCCACCTCCTTCACCTGAATGGAACTGGCGATGGCCGCGCCAATGGCCCATCTGGTTCCCCTCAATCGTATGATCATGGAGCCATTTCTTTTTTCATTAACTATGGCAACTTTCGTCTGCTCCACCATACCAATGGCTTCCAGACGGCGCTGAATTTTCAGGTCAATACAAATTTTTTCCACCTGATATGTCTTTCCCACTGTACCTTCATGAAGCGTCATTATTTTCTCCTCTTTTGATAAATACATTGGTGAATTACATCAATACAATCCAATTTCAGCGATTGCATCGATGCAACCACCATTATGCGATCACAATCGTGTTCTGTTTTGCTTTGGAAAATTAACAGCCAGAGGGCCGTGCTTACTGCTGTTTCTCCCCATGTCGGATACGCACTCGAAATAATCTCCTTTTGATGGCCTTCCAGGAAAAAGGAAATAGTGGATACAGATAGCTGTGCCCAGTGATGGTTCTGTTGGACACAATGGCTCCCACTGTAATGATCTGTCCAATGATAAACCCCGGCAGATTAAACAAATATGTGAGAATCAATGTGATGAGACGCATAAACTTCACCGCATATCCCAATTCAAAGCTGGATTGAGTATAATTGGCCACCGACACGAAGGCCATGTACAAAAGCGGCTCCGAATTGAACCAACCCGACTTTACAGAAAACTCCCCCAGCACCAGCGCGGCCATTACACTCAAAGGCGTGGTCAGCATATTGGGCGTATTGACTGCCGCCAAGCGAAGACCATCAATGGCCAATTCCAAAATTAAGAGCTGTAAGATAATCGGCACATTGATGGCTTCTTTTACCTTGATAAATTCCAGCCAAGGGGGTAGCCACTGGGGATTCTGAATCAGCAGAAGCCATACCGGCGTAATCCACAGAGTAAACATGGAAATCAAAAGTCGGCTGAAACGCAGATACGTTCCCGTTATGGGCGGGAAGTAATAATCATCTGCCTCTTCTATGATATCAAATACCGATGATGGCAGCACCATGGCCGACGGCGAATTATCCACCAGTACCACCAAATTCCCCTCCAAGACACTGGCTGCCGCCGTATCTGGTCTCTCTGTAAATTTGAACTTTGGAAATGGGTTATACCATTTGTATGGATACAGGCATTCCGCCAGACTCTGCTGATTCATGGTCAGGGAATCCACATCCAAACACTTGATTTTCTCCCGTATCTTATCCAACATCTTTCTGTCAATTCGGTCTTCTATATAACAGAGCGCAATATCCGTCATGGACCGTCTGCCCGCATGCAATGTCTCAATGGTAAGCAACGGATCTCGAATTCTCCGGCGGATTAACGCTGCATTGAGAATTAATGTCTCCACAAAACCGTCTTTGGATCCTCTCAATGTCTTGTCCTTTTCCGGTTCCGAGACACTTCTGGCTGGATAGGAACGACAGTCCATGACAATACACCGATCAAATCCGTCTATAAACAGCACTGTTTGGCCGCTCAAAAGGTTCAATATCGCCGTTTCATATTCTCCCAGCAATTCTGTGGCGGCAAACGGAATCACACTTTGAGAAAAGTCTTCCAGGGTATTGGTTTCCTTTCCGTCAGCCTGCTTCATCATTGCCTCCAGGAGCTTTTCCAATAACTCGCTTTTTGTAAACCCACTGATGCAGTATACTGCACAATGGTATTTCCCCAGAGTAATCGTGCGGCAAACCAAATCAAAATTTTCTGACACCCGCAGTTCCTGTTCCATATAACGGATTACATTTTTCAAATCCCTGTCGATCTTTGCCATACCAGATCCTCCTTCTGTCTGCGGCCCCTATGTTTTGCCGAAAAAAGACATCATAAGCGTAGTATGGCTGTTTTTCCTTTTTTTATACGGATGGATCGGATGCTGCTCCGCCTTGGGCTGTGGCACTACAAAACAGAAGACATTCCCGTCTCCGGCAATGTCTTCTGTCTGATCACCACATCATGGTGTTGGCGCTTATTCTCCCAGTTTCTTCAAGTGCTCGTATTTCTCTGCTGCTTCCTTCTCGGCTTCCGTAAAGAGCTTCTCGGCCCTTTCCGGATTCTGAAGTACCAGTGATGTATAACGAACTTCCTTCTTCAAGAAATCCTGATAATTGGCTGTGGGCTGTTTGGAATCCAGAACAAATGGATTCTTGCCCTCTGCCTTCCTGCGGGGATCGAAGCGGAACAGATGCCAGTATCCAGCAGCAACCGCATCCTTCTCCTCCTGCTGCGACTTGCCCATTCCGGCGCGAATGCCGTGGTTGATACAAGGCGCATAAGCGATTACGATGGAGGGACCCGGATAATTTTCCGCCTCAGTGATGGCTTTAATACACTGATTGTAGTCTGCTCCCATGGCAACCTGAGCCACATAAATATAGCCATAGCTCATGGCGATGGCCGCCATATCTTTCTTCTTCACATCCTTGCCCGCTGCCGCAAACTGTGCCACGGCACCGATGGGTGTGGACTTGGAGGACTGTCCGCCTGTATTGGAATAAACTTCAGTATCGAATACCAAAATATTCACATCCTTGCCGCTGGCCAGCACATGATCCACACCGCCAAAGCCGATGTCATAGGCCCATCCGTCACCGCCAAAGATCCACTGGGATTTCTTGCTGAGGAAATCTTTGTTTTTCAGAACATTCCGACAGGTATCACAGTCAAGATTCAGCTCTTCCAGCTTTGCCACCAGCTTATCCGCTGCGGCAGCATTCTTGGAGCCGTCAGCAAAGGTTTCAACGTATTCCTGGCAGTCTGCTTTCAGCTCTTCATTGTCTGTGTTTTCCATGATGGAAGTTACTTTATTTTTCAGACTGCTTCTCAAAGCATCCTGCGCCAAGAACATACCGTAACCAAATTCAGCATTGTCCTCAAACAGGGAATTGGACCACGCCGGTCCCTGTCCCTTGGCATTGACCGTATACGGTGTGGACGGAGAAGAGTTACCCCAGATGGAAGAACATCCCGTGGCATTGGCAATGTACATTCTATCACCAAACAGCTGTGTCACCAGTTTGGCATACGGAGTCTCACCGCAGCCAGCACAGGCACCGGAGAACTCCAGAAGCGGCTTCTTAAACTGGCTACCCTTAACCGTGGTTTCTTTAAATTTGGCCAAGACTTCCGGCTTCTCACCCAGAGACTGACCATACTCGAAGAAGCGAATCTTGTCCGCATTCTCCTCATAATTCTGCATTGTGAGCGCCTTATTGCCCTTCTTGCCAGGACATACGCTGGCACAGGAACCGCATCCTGTACAGTCCGCCGTGGATACTGTCATGCTGAAGTAATATCCGGGCATACCAGTCATGGGAAGCTTTGCCATTCCTTCCGGAGCAGCCGCGGCTTCCTCTTCCGTCATAACAGCTGGGCGGATAACTGCGTGGGGGCATACATAGGAGCAGAAATTACACTGGATACAGTTGTCGGGATTCCACACAGGAATATCCACAGCAATACCGCGCTTCTCATAAGCAGATGTACCCGACGGAGTCGTACCGTCCACATAATCTTTGAATGCGGATACCGGCAGCTTATTTCCTTCCTGTCCGTTGATGGCCCTCTGAATATTGTTTACAAAATCCAGAACTTCTTTTCTTCCCTCTGTGGCCGTTGTCCCCAGCTCTTCCTCCTGGGCATCCTTCCAGCTCTCCGGAACTGTACGCTCCTTCACATCGGTGATACCGCGGTCGATGGCGTCATGATTCATCTTGACGATGGCTTCGCCCTTTCTGCCGTATGTCTTTGTGGCTGCATCCTTCATGTACTTCACGGCATCATCCACAGGAATAACATCTGCCAGCTTAAAGAAAGCAGCCTGAAGCACCGTATTAATGCGCTTTCCAAGGCCAATCTCCTTGCCGATGGTGATGCCATCGATGGTGTAAAGCTTGATGTCATGATCCGCAATGAATTTCTTCACCTGACCCGGAAGATGGGTATCCAACTCCTCGTCAGTCCATCCGCAGTTCAGCAGGAACGTACCGCCGTCTCTCAGATCCTGAACCATATTGTATTTGTCCACATAAGAAGGATTGTGGCAGGCCACGAAATCCGCTTTGGAGATCAGATATGTGGACTTGATGGGTTCTTTGCCAAAACGCAGATGAGAGATGGTAACGCCGCCGGATTTCTTGGAATCGTAATCAAAATATGCCTGTGCATACATATCCGTGTGATCACCGATGATCTTGATGGAGTTTTTATTGGCTCCCACTGTACCGTCGGCTCCCAGACCCCAGAACTTGCAGCGAATGGCAGACTTGGGAGCGGAATCCACCTGCTCTGTCACATCCAGAGACAGATTGGTCACATCATCCACGATACCCACAGTAAAGCGCTCTTTCTTATCATTATGGTAAATGGCTGCAATGTCCGAAGGATCTGTATTCTTGGATCCAAGGCCATAACGTCCGGAGAAGACAGTCACATTTTCAAACTTGCTTCCCTTCAGCGCTGCCAGTACATCCAAATACAGCGGCTCGCCGATGGAGCCCGGCTCTTTCGTTCTGTCAATGACAGAAATCTTCTTTACAGAATCCGGGATCACAGAAAGCAGATGGCTGGCGCTGAACGGTCTGTAGAGGTGTACCTCCACAACGCCCACCTTTTCTCCTCTTTCCATCAGATAATCGATGGTCTCCTCAATGGTCTGACATACGGAACCCATGGCCACAATCACATGCTCTGCATCCGGAGCGCCGTAATAATTAAACAGTTTATAATTGGTTCCGATCTTGGCGTTGATCTTGTCCATGTAGCTCTCCACAATACCGGGGATTGCTTCATAGTAAGGATTGCATGCCTCTCTGGCCTGGAAGAAGATATCTGGGTTCTGAGCAGAACCTCTCTGACAGGGATGATTGGGATTCAGCGCAGACGCACGGAAATCGTCAATGGCATCCATGTCAACCAATTCCTTCAGATCTTCGTAATCCCATACCTCAATTTTTTGAATCTCATGGGATGTACGGAATCCGTCAAAGAAATTGATAAATGGAATTCTTCCCTTGATGGCTGTACAGTGGGCAACCGGCGTCAAGTCCATAACCTCCTGCACAGAGCCGCTACACAGCATGGCAGCACCTGTCTGACGGCACGCATACACATCGGAGTGGTCTCCAAAAATGGAAAGCGCATGGCTTGCGAGAGCACGAGCGGATACATTGAATACACCTGGAAGCAGCTCACCGGCAATCTTATACAGATTGGGAATCATCAGCAAAAGACCCTGGGACGCTGTAAAGGTGGTGGTCAACGCACCGGCGGACAAAGAACCGTGTACGGTACCGGCGGCACCAGCTTCTGACTGCATTTCCGTTACTTTTACCGTTTCACCAAAAATATTCTTCTGTCCGGCTGTGGCCCATTTATCGGCCAGCTCCGCCATCACAGAAGACGGTGTAATCGGGTAGATGGCAGCCACATCGGTATAGGCATAGGACACATGTGCCGCAGCCGTATTACCATCCATGGTTTTCATTTTTCTTGCCATAATTTTTATACCTCCTGTTTTGTTTCATGAGAGACATCAGCCTGTCCGTAAAGAGGCAAACCGTAACTCTTCTTTTATTATACCGTTTTTTCTGTCAATTTGCAAATAGAAGTCGACACTTTTCCATATGTTTTTATAGGCAGTGGCCGACGCTTAAACATCCATGGCCAGCGTGCCGTTGGCCTCTTTTATTTTATAGAATACCGGACGTTCTTCCAAAGAACGGTTGGGAAAATGAAGCGTCAGATACAGCTGACCATCCAGTCCTCTGAAAATCATGCCATGCCCGCCGTCCTTCTCATACAAAAGCCGCTGCTCCTGTTTCCACACTCCCATGATATCGCCGTTTTCTGAACGGGCAATGGCTTCCACATAGCCATTATCTCCAAAGCTGGACCAAATCATCAGCAAACTGTTGTCCTCTGTGGTGTACAAATACGGACCGTCTGTCACAAAGCAATCTCCATCTTTTGCCGGGCGCACCCATGGCGCCTGGCTGGCGCAAAACAGTATCTTCGGAGCACCCACAGACTTTTTCAAATCCCTTGTCAATTCCACACAGCATATGGTACCATCTTTGATCTGTACCCACTCATGGCAGAATACCATATAAGGCGTCTTGTCTGGAGCCACATACAGCGTGCCGTCCAGACATTCCCATTCAGTCGGCGTCACCGGTCCGCAGCTGTGGGGCTTAAACGGACCCAGAGGAGAATCAGCCTTTAGGATCTGCGTTCCCCGGCATATTCCCTCTTTTTTAAAGGAGGCAAACATATAAAAGCCCCCCTCATAGACATGTACCTCCGGCGCCCAGTAATTTCTGTCTGCCCAAAAGCTCCCGTCATTATGAAAAACTTCAAAAGGTCCCTCCCATTCTTCCAAATCAGTTCCCACATAACAGTCAAATCCATCTGCTTCTCCCCAGCAGGTGGCTCCCCGCGTGCCATATAAGTAATATTTTCCGTCATGCACCAAAACATACGGATCCCGAATATTAATCTCTGAACGTTTCATTGTCCACTCTCCCTTTTTGTTTCTTTTCTACCTTTCATCAGCGTATCACACTTTCGTTTCTCCGTCCACCTTTTTCCATCTCTTTCCTGCAGCATTTCAAACATTCGTTCTGTATACTATGCTTACAAGAGGACGAACATATATTCGAAATATATATTTTCCACATTGATGTCAATTCTGCCTATCTCAGCTGGGACGCTGTTCACCGGATCCATCACCTGGGAATGCCTGTGGATCTTCGCCAAATTCCTTCCGCCGTATTTTCCGTCTATTCTTTTATCCGGAAACATGCCTGTGGAAACTGATATGGGATTGACAAACCGCCAGATTATGATAGAATTTTATCCGGCATTGACATGGGCTTTCCATGTATGCACTTCGACTATACAGGAGAATTTTTATGAGACAAAAACTTTTCAGCGCCATCATGGTGGGCGCCTACATTTCTCTGGGCGCCATGACATATCTGATGATTCCCAATTCCATGGTGGCGTCTTTGTTTTTCGCAGCCGGTATCTTTCTTGTCTTCAATTTCAACAACATGCTTTTTACCAGAGTATGCCCTTTGACTGCAGCCACCGGCGAATACCGACTCACCGACTGGCTGCTGGCCTGGATCGGCAACGGTATCGGCGCTTTCCTAACAGCGGCCATTTCCCATTTCTCCCGCCTGGAAGGCAAAATCGCTGAACGTCTCCAGACAGTGGGGCAGCTGAAGCTGGATGATAATTTCATAAGTCTTATAATAATGGGATTTTTCTGCGCCGTCCTGGTAAGCTATGCCGTTTTGATCGGGAAAAAATTCAAAAGCGGATCGTTCCCACAGATCTTCTTCGTATGGTTTTTCATCACCGCTTTTGTCTTCTGCGGATTTGACCACATTGTGGCAAATATGTACTACATATCGGCATATTGCTTGGCCTTCGGAGCGGAACCGCTTAAGATTATTTCCAGTCTTGTTGCCGTTACTCTGGGGAATATCCTGGGGGGCCTTCTCATCGGAACTGTGGAAAAAAAACACCTTCCGGCTCAGCCTCTGTGACAAAGTTTACTTTTTGAAAGGTTTGGTGAAATCAATATGACCATGGAAAAATGCCTCCGTCTTTCTTCTCAGCAGAAAGCGGCCGCCGAAAATCTGGCCGAACTTTGTAGACAACAGGAGGATCTCACCATATCCCTTTTTCCGGATATGGATCAGGAGGAACAGCTTTTCTATCTACTCTCCGATGACAGCGGACAGCTGATCAGTTTTCTGTCCCTTACTTTCTGCGGGGAAGAATGTCTGGTGCATGCCTTCACTCATCCCTCCCACAGGCGAAAGGGCTTCTTTGACCGTCTCTTTGATCAGGCATATGAAGAAAACATCGGTCCCGCTTTTCTATTTACAGTGGATGATAATGCCAAAGACGCGCTGGCCGTCTTACATGCCTTGGAATGCGTTCGGCTGGAGACAGAGTATCTGCTCCAGTACCGAATCCGCGGAACCGAAATCATGCCCTCTTCCCCGTCTCTGCTGCCCACCGAGGACACAGCTACTCTCTGCCGTCTGCACCAGGCCTGCTTTCCCGAGTATCCGGAGGACTTTTCGGAGACCTTTGTGGAAGATCTGGCAGACTGCCAAAAGGAATCTGGCGCAGAAGCGTTTCTCATCGAAAAAAACGGAGAATCTGTTGGTCTGGGTTTCTGCATCTATCAAGAAGATATCGCATATCTGACGGGATTCGGCGTTCTTCCCCAATACAGACGGCAGCATATTGCCTTTGACACCCTGTCGGCACTGGCCAGGCGGCTTGCCGACACGTACCAGTTTCTTTGTGTCCAGGTTTCCGATCAAAATGATGCCGCCTGCACATTGTACCGCTCTTTTGGCTTCTTGCCCATAGAGTCTGTCCATACGTATCTATTTGAATAGTTTGATGCGATTCTGCACCATAATGCGAAACATACATGATACGGTACACTAGTCTTCTCTTTCTGCCATTATGCTGGTGTCCTCACAGCCATATAGAATATACGCTCTCTCATCATTGGCGGACGGCGGCGCCACTCTCACGTCTCCCCACAGTCCGGCCGGATATGTATTTTCCCAGCCCTCCAAATCAAGTCCATGCATATTTCCCAGCAAAACCAATCCCTCCCACATAATGGCAGCCGCCTCCTGGCTGTCTCTCATATAAATCCGCGCTTCCAGAAGATCGCCGCCAATTCTATCCCAGCGGACAGTCAGCGCGTCCCATACTCCATTGACGGCGTATACTTCCCTCTGCTCCGTATGGGAGTCCCCAAAGAGAGAGGTCTCCGTACTGTCTAAACTTTCCCTCCTGACAAATCTCACATCCATCCCCATCTGCTGCAGACGCTGCGTCAACGCCTTTGTCCACTCTTCCCCATCTGCCAGGATATGGTTCTCCCCTGTGCTGCCCAAAGCCTTCCCAAGGCTTTTCCTGGCAATGACTCTCTGAACAAATCGAAATCCGCTCTGGTGAAATCCCAGCATCATGGGCAGAAGGAAATTCAAAAAAAGGATCAATCCCAAAGGAACTAAAATCAAAAGCATTAGATGCTTTTTATCCCTGATCCGTCTTTTTTCTCTCTCCAAAAGCGCTTCTTTTGTTTTCACATTCTGATCATGTACACGTTTCGCCTTATCCTGTACTGTAGCGCCACCCATCTGTTCTCTTTTGTTTTCTTCCATACTCCCCGCCTTCCTGCCCAATCCCCAGGCCGAATACTGCTTTCCCGTTCAAGATTTCTAAGTACCGCCGCCTACTCTGTCCCCTGCACGTCCGCCTCCATTTTTTTCATCATATCACATTTTTATTCTTGAGTCAAAACTCCTCTTACCTTTTCCGGAAAATAGCTGCGACTTTGTTATGGACCTATTATATCATCAGCAGGGGCCATTGCCGCCCCCATGTTCATGGAATCCCTCACGCCAAAATCAACAATTTTTCCGGGAGTTACTCCGGCAATCCGAGCGATGCCTCCTTGATTTCCCAATAAAACGGCCGCTGCTCCCGTCACGGTCCAAGTGGCGGAAAGGGGACGCTGATTTCCATACTCCAAAGGAAAGCGAAACTGTTTCTCCGCCGTGGCAAAATGGCTGGATGTGACGCATAAAAGGTAATCGGCCATCCGTCCATCCATCAGCATACTCCCCAAATTCAACGATTCGCCCATGGTGGAGCAGGCGCCGTACAAACCGAACACCGGCAAATCCAGTTCCATCAAACCAAAGGAAGTGGCAATATTTTGTCCCAGCAAATCGCCTCCCAGTAAGTAGCGAATCTGCCCTCTGGAAATTCCTGCTTTCTCCAAAGCGATATCCGCCGCCATTTTCTGCATCTGACTCTCCGCCGCCTCCCAGTTATCTTGTCCAAACTGGGGATCTTCCTCCACACGGTCAAATAATTTCCCCAGAGGGCCGTCCCCCTCCTTTTTTCCCGCTACAGAAGCGGCAGAAACAATAGATACGGTATTTTCAAATTTTTGGCTGTATTTTCCCTGTTTCATCCCATACCTCCCGAAAGAATTCCTGTCAGATGCAAAATATAATAAATAACTCCCAGCAGCCAGGATACCACAACGCCATAGAGGATGACAGGCCCTGAAATTGTAAAGATTTTGACGCCAATGCCGAATACCTGCCCCTCCTTTTTATACTCTATGGCCGGAGCTACCACAGAATTGGCAAACCCTGTAATGGGCACCAAAACCCCTGCTCCGGCAAACTTGGCGATTTCAGGGAACAAATTGAGCCCGGTCAGAAGCACCGATGTCCCAATTAGGATGATTTGAGTCCAGGCTCCAGCCACCTCCTGGCTCAATCCTTGACCGGCCAACAATTCATTGAGAAATTCTCCCACAAGGCAAATCAGCCCTCCCGAAACAAATGCTCGGAGTACATTAAAAGCCGTATTGTGGATGGGCGTCACTTTTTTTATATAATCGCCATACGCTTTTTCTTCTTCCTTTGTCGCTTTCATTTCTACCATCCTTTCCAGAAAAATAAGAAGGCCCCGCAAGCCTTCCCTGCTGCCAGTCCCAGTACAATATATGGCAGTCCCTTTTTCAGCCGGACCCGCCTGGCCATAATGGGAAACACGTCCAGCGTTTCCGCCAGGGACATGATCAGACTCCCTACAAAAATCCCATATGCCAGCCCAATGACTGCAAGCCCCACTTTACCCGCAAATACAGGCAAATCATAAATATACGTGAGACACCCGCTGACGCCTCCCATAATTACCGCCCATTCATAAAGGCAAATATATTTTCCCGTACGGCTTTTACCCGCCAGTCTGGGAATCATGCCTATAACCGTGATCAGGGCAAATACTCCCGCCGCCGTGGTGGCTCCAGCGGCCAGAGCGATTCCCGCCAGAATTGCCTGCTCCACCAGCCACATCACGGATTCTCCTGGGCCTGTTTGCGGCTGTCATTTTCTATAACGGTGGTATAAATATCTTTTTCATAGGACCGCAGCTCCACATCCAGAGGCGTTGGATCTGCTGTCGCCTTTTTGCTGGAAAAGTGGTTGTAAAAAACAAGAATTCCCACCGCCAGCCCCACACAGTATCCTGCCTCCAAAATATTAAAACCCATGGGCGCCTCTCCCGTCACCAGGCGATAAATATTCTCAAAGATTTCTTTGACTTCCACATCGCTGTTGAAAGTCATAATGGCAAAAGCGGCGCCCACAAACACCACCAAAAAGATAAACGCCGCCTTTGCCCACTCCCAGCCCGATGCCACAGGCGCATGCTTTTTATACTCTACCACGAAATCCTGCTCGCCCATATTCTGGACATCCACATTGGGACAAATTTCCTGAATCATTTTCACCACGTCCAGAGCAGAAAAAACAAAGCGCTCTTCTTCCTTTTCCTTGACGCTGGCCAATTTAATGGCCATGCACTTGCTTAAAATAGTCTTGTTCCGGCACCACAATTTGGCCACTTTGCCCAGGAAGATGTCCGGTTCTGTCACCTGGCTGCACTGTTCCGCCTTCATATAAACGGTCTCTGCCATGACTGTCTCACCTCGTTTTCCTAATGTCATAATGTTTCTCCATTAGTGTGAGCAGTCCATCCGTCTTTATGCTGGGAAGTCATCCCTGTCATACCATTTTTTCCCGCATTCGTTTCAGAATCTTTTTTTCCAGCCGGGACACCTGCACTTGAGAAATCCCCAACTGTTTTGCAATTTCCGTCTGTGTTTTGTCGTAAAAATAGCGCAGAGAAATAATTTTTCTTTCTTCCTTTGTCAAATCACTCAATAGCTCATTTAAAACAAGACGATTGATTACGCCCTCGTCTTCCTTTTCCTCCTGCTCCAGTTTATCCATCAGAGAAATGGCGCTTCCATCTCCCTGATAAATGGTTTTCTGCAGGCTTTCCACCTCGGATACGGAGTCCATGGCCACGGCCAGTTCTTCACATGTCACGCCGATTTCCTGCGCCAATTCCTCCAACGTGGGATCCCTGCCTTTGGTGGTATGATAATTTTCCTGCAGCGTTCTGGCCTTCATGGCCATTTCCTTCAGGGAACGGCTGACCTTTATCATGCCGTCATCTCTGAGAAACCGCTTGATTTCACCGGTGATCATGGGGACTGCATAGGTGGAAAATTTTACACCAAAGCTGAAGTCAAATTTATCAATGGCTTTCATCAGCCCTATGCTGCCGATTTGAAACAAATCCTCCGTTTCCTGCCCCCGCCCCGAAAACCGTCTCACAATACTCCATATAAGCCCCATATTTTCTTCCACCAGCCGATCCCTGGCTTCTTTATCTCCTTTGTGCGCCTCTTCAATTAACCGGGCTGTCTGATCCATTTGGCGCCTCCTTTATGGTCTTTCTCATGATCACCGTGGTCCCCTCTCCAGGCGAAGACTGCACAGTTACCTCATCCATGAACGCCTCCATAAAAGAAAATCCCATGCCGCTTCTTTCCATCTCCGGTTTCCCCGTATACAGCGGTTCCATGGCCTTTTGTATATCGGCGATTCCCACCCCATCGTCATGAACGCTCACTGTAAATTTTCTTCCCTCAATGGAAGCTTCCACCGTCACTGTGCCCAGTGTTCCCTCGTACCCGTGTACCACGGCGTTGGTCACTGCCTCTGAAACCGCTGTTTTCACATCCTCCATTTCCTCCACCGTCGGGTCCAGCCTGGCCAGGAAAGCCGCCACGGTCACCCGTGCAAAACTTTCATTCCAGGAGTAACTTTCAAACTGCAGCCGCATGGATTCCGACTGATTCTCTTTTCTTGTTTCCTCATTTCTCTCCGACACCATATTCTTATCCTCCATTTTTCATGCATCCGATCAGCGGCCATCCTCCCCGGCCCGCTTCCTTATCCTTACGCCGTCTGGCAGCCTTTTCAACAGCCGCTATACACTTCTTATGATCTGATAAATTCCTGAAATTTTTAGTATGCGCGCGATTCTCTCATCTTCCCCTGTAACCACCACCTCCCCACCCAACTCATTCATGCGCTTATATCTTCCCAGGAGTACGCCGATCCCTGCACTGTCCATAAATCCCGTCCTGGTGAAATCAAATACAATTCGTTTTACCACCCGGTTCCTAATGTATTCCTCTGTTTCCCCGGCGATCCCCTGGCAATTATGGTCATCCACTTCCGGCGGAAGGAGTACGATCAGACTCGTCCCGGCTGTGCGGTACCTGACCTGATCCTTTTTCGATGCTGACTGTTCCATAAGAACCTCCTTATTCTACTTTTCTACAATTTTCGCGCAACGCAAAAAACACACCACAAAAGAGCTTCTCTTTTGTAGTGTGTTCTTCATTTTGCCCGCTATTTCTTTACCAATGCTCTGTGGACATGCCATTTGGCATCTTTCCAGACACCGTCAGGAAATTCCAAGCTCCCTCAAGTGCTGAGACGCATCATCATACCAGGTGGAACGGGGGAAATCAGTGAGAATCATCTGGTACAATTCCCTGGCCCGCTCATAATCCCCGGAATTCTGTGCACACCAGGCGGCCTGGTATACCGGCTCGTCCTGGTCTGCTTTCACTGTCATGGCCGCTTCATAATATGTCTTGGCCTGGGAATAATTCCCCTGCTGAAGAGAGGCATTTCCCTGATTCATCAGCGTGTCAAAAATCTCATTTCCCTCATACTGGGCTCTCACTGTATTATAAACCTGCTGATAACTGCTGTTTTCCACAGCCGTGCCATCGATCTGCTGATACAGAGTCACTGTCTGAACCATGTCTCCGGCAATGTAGGCATTGGCCAGTTCCAGCATATTGTCGTAAGCAGCCTGGATATTACTGGACTCTTCGCTGGAGGAATTCATGGTATCTTCCATCTCCTGCTTCTCCCCCTCCAGCTGGGTGATTTGATCTTCCAGGGTCCGAATGGTGGCGTTCAACTCGTCCAATTGTTCCTGATAAGAGGAGATGTCCACCCTGTTGGCTGCCGCAATCTGCTGCTCTTTGCCTGGGATAATCACATAATATAAGATTCCCAAGGCAATGGCACAGCCGAGAAGAATGTAGATAGCGGAGGAGAGATAGCTGCCGTAGTCCCGCATCCTGACTGGGATGATTACCTCTTCCCGCTCCGTCTCTCCTACCACTTCCCTGCTCTTTTTTTTGGAGGCAGGCCGCATCTTGCGCAACTCTTTCAGATAACTGAGAGCACAGATATTCCCCCGGTCAATCTCCAGGCATTTCTTCAGCACAGCCCTGGCCTGGTCGTACTTTTGCTGCTGGATATATAAAAGCGCCAGCAGCTGATAAGCTTTCAGCATATTGGGATTCACAGAAATAACTTTCTTCAGCTGAATGACCGCCAGATCCACCGCTCCTGTCTGGGCGTATTCCAGTGCCTGATTGAATTTGTGTATACTGTGGGACATGCCGTCCAGAGCCTGACGGTTATCCCGCAAATCCTGAATGTAATGATCCGCAATGTTGCCCCGATACTTATAATTCTTGCTGATGACCCATTCCTTCAGGGCCTGGGCTGCCTCTCCCATCTCATAATAAACAAGGCCCAGAAGATTTCTGGCGCTGATGTTCTTCTTATTCAGCTGGAGACAGGTTCTGAGGCTTTCAGCCGCCCCTGTCAGATCTCTGGCCCTGGCCTTCATCAGACCTAAATTATAGTATTGATTTGATGTATAAATAATCTTTTTATAAAAACGGATATCTGCGCCGCACTTCGTACAGATATCGCGACTTTCCGATAACTTACTGTTACAACGATAACATCTCATGGCTTCCTCCGCACTGCTACTGCTGTTCCTTCACTTCTTTCAACAACTCCGCCATTATATCTGTAATATCAGTCATCTTATCGCTCAAAATCGCATTTTCCGTCTGATCTACCTCCAGGCTGGGTTTGAACTTGGCCAGTTCCTCATCAAAATTAATCATAAATCATCATGCCCTTCCTTTTTCCTGTTTGGATCGTACCTATAATGATAACCAGAAATCCATGAAAAATCAAGTTTTATTTTCTTACAACATTTTGAAAATTGCTCTTTCATAAATCGACTTTGCCAGCTGACGATACTCCCGGCTCATGCCCGCCAAATTTTCCATCATAACACCGGAATTGACCTCCAGCACGCGGATGCCCTTTGCTGTGTCGGCCACATCCACTGATGCAAATCGAATTCCCAGACACTCAGCCGCCTGTCTGGCCAGATCACAGATGTCCTTTGTCGCCTCTTCAGACAGCACCTGCGCATAAGCCCCCTGCCCCAGATTATGCTTCCAATTCAGCGGATACTCCTCTCCAACACCCAGAACACGCTCCAAATCTTTCTTTTCGATGATGGCCTGACCGGTTCCTCCCTCCGCCAAATAGTCGGCATACAAATGCCGGATGCTTTGGCGACCATCTCCGGTCAGATGCTGTCTTATTTTTAAAAACACCACCATGACCTCCTGATCCAGAAGAATCACACGGTATTCCCGGCGAATCTCACAGTAAGGTGACACCGCCATGGCATCTGCCCGGTCAAAAATCCGATCTGCCGCCTGTTCCAGTTCTTTTTGGCTGCGAACCAGATATACCTCTCTGCCCCCGGTGCCCCGGTTGTCTTTGCAAACCATTGTGCCATACTGTTCCAAAAGTCTCTCCAGCTTCTCCCAATTGCCATTCCCTCCCACATACTGAAACATATGGGGCGCCATGAAACAATGATGCGGGACACAGGGAACACCCTCTGCCGCAAGCAGCTCACTGGCCATGCTTTTATCCGAACACAGCTCCGCGGAGACGGCTGTGTTGAGTCCAAACTGATAGCCAACGATATGGCCTTTTTTCTCCCCCTTTTTCAACAAAAATCCCCAGTCTCCCCCCAGAGAGGTCAACTGGATACTTTGTTCCTCACAGATTTCTTTGATAATCGTAACAAAATTGGTCTCGCTGTTTTCCATTTTCTTTTCTCACCTCACACAGGAACATATTATACTACGCCTTTTCCAGCTTCGCAATCCTTTTCTCCCTCAATACTCCGTTGAAAATTCCCCAAAAAGCGACTATAATAAGCGATATCATCTCTGAATTTATAGAAAGGAAACAATATGGAAACGCATGCACAGCACACCATTCAGACCATCCTAAACCGTTCTGTCTCCCCCCAGCTGGTGGAATGCATCCTCAGCAACCCCCGCGACAGAGAAGAAATCACCCAATGCCGACTGCGGCCTGTGATGCTGAAGGGCAAACTTCTCTACCAGCTGGAGGAACGCCGCGGGAAACAGATATTCCACAAAAATCTGGACCATTCAGAGGCTGTGGCCTGTCTGGCCCGTGCCTTAGAATTCCAATTCCGCCAGGCTCAGATCACCACCATGGCGGAGGATGTTACCATCCTGATCAGCAAGAAAGGAACCGTCACTTCCAAAACAAAAAAGCGCGCCTCCCAGGCCCCGGCCATTTCTCTGGCCCACAATCGGGCCAAACGGTATCTGCTGGAAGAAGGGCGCCCGGTGCCCTTTTTAGTGGATCTGGGCGTTATGACCCCAGAGGGCCGCATCATCCGCTCCCGCTATGATAAATACCGCCAGATCAACCGCTTTTTGGAGTTTGTGGAGGATATTCTTCCCCAACTGGACAAAACACGGCAGCTGACCATACTGGACTTTGGATGCGGAAAATCATATCTGACTTTTGCTCTGTATTATTACCTTAAAATTTTAAGCGGATATGACCTGCGTATCATAGGGCTGGATTTGAAAGATGACGTCATCCGCCACTGTAATGAGCTGGCTGTCAAATACGGCTATAACTCCCTCCAGTTTCTCCAAGGAGATATAGCAGACTATACAGGCGTGGATCAGGTGGATATGGTGGTTACTCTCCACGCCTGCGACACAGCCACAGATTATGCCCTGGCAAAGGCTGTCAAATGGCAGGCCAAAGTGATCCTCTCTGTACCCTGCTGCCAGCATGAGCTGAACCGGCAGCTCCAAAATCCCATCCTGGAGCCGGTGTTGAAATACGGAATTTTAAAGGAACGCATGGCGGCCCTCTTTACCGACGGCCTGCGGGCAGAGCACCTGGAAGCCTGTGGATACCGAACTCAGCTGCTGGAATTCATTGATATGGAGCACACGC
Organism: uncultured Lachnospiraceae bacterium; assembly: GCA_904420225.1. Taxonomy (GTDB): domain Bacteria; phylum Bacillota; class Clostridia; order Lachnospirales; family Lachnospiraceae; genus Fimimorpha. The sequence continues at coordinate 5,607 of CAJFUP010000208.1, read as the reverse complement.
CCAAAAATCTTTTAATCCGCGCCGTATATCAGGGCAGACCGGCTCAAAACGAAAGTGCCCTAGAGGAATTGGAAACCTTTCTCCACGCAGATCTGACTTTGAAACGCCTCCTACAGTAATTTTATGCTCAGCGAAAAACGCCGCGCCAGAGACCCGGAAGGCTAACACCCCCGTTCTCGGACACGGCGCTTTTCTTTACTATGGCGCTTTTATTCTCCGCCGAATACGATCATACCTCCAGCGCCTTTAAGCGCTCTCTGACCTGTTCCAATGTGGCGGTATATTTTTCCAACTTCTCCCTCTCTTGGGCAATCTTAGCCTGAGGGGCTTTGTTCATGAAGCGCTCGTTGCTCAGCATGCCGTGGGAACGTACCAGCTCTTTCTCCAGTCTCTCTTCCTCTTTCTTCAGGCGCTCCCTCTCTTTTTCGATATCCACCAGTTGGGCAAAGGGCATATAGATCACTGCGTCTGCCGTCACCGCGGAGACAGCATCCTCACCAATGCCTGTCTTATCCTCCTGAATCTGCACTTCGCTGGCATATCCCAGCTGAGCAAAGAAGAGTTTGCTGTTTTCAAATACTTCTCTGACCTCCGGCTTCTCCGTCACCACAAATACCTTGGCTTTTTTGCTGGGCGGCACGTTCATGGATGTGCGCACGGTACGGATGCCGCGGACCGCTTCTTTGATCATCTCCACTGCCTTTTCCTCTTCCGCGAAATCCCACTCCTTCACAAACTGAGGCCACCGGGATACCATGATGGATTCCTCTTCCTCCTGAAGATTGCTGAAAATCTCCTCGGTGATGAATGGCATATAGGGATGCAGCAGCTTCAGAGACTGGATGAGAACCGTTTTCAGCGTCCAAATAGCCGCCGCCTGCGTGCTGTCTTCATCTTTCCATAAACGGGGCTTCACCATTTCGATATACCAGTCACAGAACTCTTCCCAGATGAAATCATATACTTTCTGAAGGGCCACGCCCATCTCATACTTATCCAAAAGATCTGTGACCTCTTTGGCCAGGTGATTGGCTTTGGAGAGAATCCACTTGTCCGCCTGGGTCAAATCCTCCAGAGTCACGCCGCTTATGTCGGCCTTTTCCATATTCATCATGATAAAGCGGGCAGCATTCCAAACTTTGTTGGCAAAGTTTCGTGAAGACTCCACCCTTTCCCAATAAAATCGCATGTCATTACCGGCGGAATTCCCTGTGATCAGCGTCATACGCAGGGCATCTGCGCCGTATTTTTGAATGACTTCCAGAGGATCGATACCATTTCCCAGAGATTTGCTCATTTTCCTGCCCTGGGAATCCCTCACCAAACCATGGAACAGCACCGTGTGGAAGGGTCTCTGCCCTGTCTGCTCATATCCGGAAAAGATCATGCGAATGACCCAGAAAAAGATAATATCATATCCCGTCACCAGCACGTCGGTGGGATAAAAATACTCCAGCTCTTCTGTTTTTTCTGGCCACCCCAGCGTGGAGAAAGGCCAAAGGGCTGAAGAAAACCAGGTATCCAGAGTGTCAGGATCCTGTTCCATGAGACCGCCGCATTTTGGACAGCGCTCCGGTTTTTCCGCTTCCTTGGCCACCACCATTTCCCCGCAGTCACGGCAGTAATAGGCGGGGATTCTGTGTCCCCACCACAGCTGACGGGAGATGCACCAATCTCGGATGTTATCGGTCCAGTTATAATACGTCCGATCCATGCGCTCCGGCACCAGTTTGATTTCCCCGGTTTTGATGGCTTCCACCGCCGGTTTGATCATCTCATCCATCTTCACGAACCACTGCTGCTTGATCAGCGGCTCAATGGTGGTCTTGCAGCGGTCATGGATTCCCACATTGTGTACATGATCCTCAACCTTCACCAAAAGCCCCAGCTCTTCCAGCTCCTTCACAATGGCTTTGCGGGCTTCATATCGGTCCATTCCCTCATACTTGCCGCCGTTGGCGTTGATGGTGGCGTCATCATTCATAATGTTGATTTCCGGCAGGCCATGGCGTTTTCCCACCTCAAAGTCATTGGGATCATGGGCCGGGGTGATCTTAACGCAGCCTGTCCCGAATTCCTTATCCACGTAGGAATCAGCGATAACGGGGATCTCCCGGTTTACAATGGGCAAAAGCAGAGTCTTGCCAATGAGATCCTGATACCGCTCATCTTCCGGATTCACCGCCACGGCTGTATCCCCCAGCATGGTCTCCGGTCTGGTGGTGGCAATCTCCACAAACCGGCCCTCTTCTCCCACAATGGGGTATTTGATGTGCCAGAAATGGCCCGCCTGCTCTTCATGGACAACTTCCGCGTCGGAAATGGATGTCTTGCAGACAGGACACCAATTCCCGATGCGGCTGCCCTTATAGATCCATCCCTTGCGATACAATTTTACAAACACTTCCTCAACGGCCCGGGAACAGCCCTCATCCATGGTGAATCGCTCCCTATCCCAGTCAGCGGAGGAGCCCAGTTTCTTCAGCTGATTGATGATGCGGCTGCCATACTCTTTCTTCCAGTCCCAGGCGTATTTTAAGAATTCGTCTCTGGTGAGGTCTTTCTTATCAATTCCCTTTTCCTTCAGGCTTTCAATGACCTTCACCTCTGTGGCAATGGCAGCGTGATCCGTCCCCGGCTGCCACAGTGCGGAATAGCCCTGCATCCTCTTAAAGCGGATCAAAATATCCTGCATGGTATTATCCAGAGCATGCCCCATATGAAGCTGCCCTGTCACGTTGGGCGGCGGCATCACAATGGTAAACGGCTTTTTGCTTCTGTCCACCTGGGCATGGAAATATTTCTTGTCAAGCCACTTTTGATATAACCTCTCCTCAATATCCGCCGGATTATATGTTTTTTCCAGTTCCTTCATCTGTTCCCTCTTTCTGTGCTGTCTCTACCTTCAGCACTGTTTTTACTCAAGCGACATCAAAAAAACCCTTTCCATCCCTGCGGATGAAAAGGGCGTCATAAACGCGGTACCACCTTTATTCAAGCATCTTCTGCTCCTCTGTCTGCGGCAAGTCATATACCGCACGGCCCTGTAACGGGGGCTGCCGTCGGAACCTACTTTGCTTCAGCTCCGCAGTTCAGAAGCTACCTTCCGATATCTCTTCCTGAGATGGCCTTCCAGCCGCTGAACCATCCTCTCTGTCAGGGACAATACCGTACTCCTCTTCCTCATCACCTTTATCTAAGTGCTATCATAATCAGAATACCACCATTTGTCAAGCATGTTTTCAAAAAATTCTACCGTTACCAATTTTACGCAGCGATTTATTCCGCCGCCATTTCCCGGTACAGTTTTTTCTCCTGTGCCAGCAGAGTTCTCAAAGCATTTTCTCTATCCTCTCCTTCTTGGGAGAAGATGCCAGCAGTAATTCCATTGGTCGCCTCCTGCATGGCGGCCTCCTGGGCCTCGCAGTACGCTTTCTGCCAGTTGAGCAGCACGTCATCTCCCACATCCCGAAACAGATCCTTTGGCAGAGCCTGGCGGGTCATGACGCAAAAATCATAGATTTGTTCCAAAATCCTCATATCCCGGTTTTCCCCGTAAGCCGTCTTAAGACAGCTGAGAGCTTCGGCATGCATGTGAAGATGCAGGCAGCAGACAGCCATGTGCTGGAGAACTTCGGCATAAAATCCCGCTTTCACCCTGAGATCCCGGCTCTGATTGACAATGGAACCGTATGCTTTCACCGCATTCTGGTACTTATGGCGGGAATAAAGAAGATCCGCCCTCTCTTTGGCCCTCTCCAGCGGACTTTTTCTGTGGAGCTGTGCCATGCTTTCCTGGAATTGGACAATTTCTTCTTCTGTATAGTATGCCACATTTCTCAGGATCACCAGCAGCGTGTTTTCCAAATCCGCGGGGGACTGGAACGAACGCTTCACTTTCTCCGCCAGTTCCGGCATATCCAAATCGTTTCTGATAAATGCCATAAGTGCATCGCAGATGAACGATTCGTCTATCATGGCCAGATTGTGGAAAATATAGTAGCAAAGCTCCTCCGCAGAATAGATGTGCAGTCCCATCTCTTCCATCTCATACGGTACTTCTGCCATTTTATGACATAACAGATATTGACCCATCTATCGTTCCATCCTTTCTCATAAAGATCACGCCAGGTGAATCTCCTGCTTGATCATGGCATCTTCTGTGGGGAAGAATTCTCCAAATCCACGATCCACCACCCGCACCGTCACATCTCTCTCGGAGGTAAATGTCAACATGACGGAAATCCTTGTTGTTCGATTGGGACGGCTGGGAAAATTCTGAAGGGGAATCTCCACCACGCGGCCGCTTCTTTCCCCGTGCTTGGTCACTGTCAAAAACAGCGCGTTCATATCATCCAATATGACATCCACAACCGATTTGGTCTCGTACCAGTTTCCTCCCTCTGCGGCCAGCACCAATTTCTTCTTTTTCCCCTGATGCATGACGTCCATGGTTACGGTGGATTGGATCCTTCCCTCACAAAGCCCCACATAGGGATATGCCGTTTTCTCTCTGACATAATCACAGGCCGCATACACAGCACCTTTGGCAAAAAGATTTTCGCAGAGAAAAACCCGTCTCTTCTGGCACGCCATCTTCAAAAATTCGCCAGCCCACTCCTGACAGTGCTCCATTCCTCTTCCCGTCAGATATACAGAAGAAATCAATTTTTTCTGCATCATCCGTTCTCCGCAGGAAAGCATAATGGAATCCGCCAGTTTTCGCCCAGACGGATGTTCCAGAATATCCAAAGAAAATCCTTCTTCCAGTGCTTCGCGCTCCACCCTGGCCACATTGGGGGAAACTCCCCTGGTCATTCCCAGTTCATAATACTGCAGTCCTTCGGAGTTGAGATCAAACATCACAGCTTTATGAGCCCACAGCTCTTTTCTCTGACTGGTGACATAATACATATAACTCTCTGTATGGCTGATGATATGTACTCTTTCCCTGGGAATCCGCAGAGCATCCGTACAGCTCACCAGCGTGTCCAGAAGCTGCAGGTTCATGGTCTGAACCGTAATCACCAGCATCCGAATCCGGCGAGTGCCGTATTTTTCAAAGGCCTGTCTCAAAGTCAGCTTCAGGAAAATACATAGCAGCTCCCTGGCCGAATAGCATCTGTTTTCAATGGTTGCCGTTCCCTCTTTCCCTGCCAGGCGGATCAGTTTGTCCACTAAAATTCCCTCTCCTGTCAGAACCAGCTTATAGGCTTCCTCACCCAACAGCCATTCATCTTTTTCTCTCTTTTTACAAACCGCGGTCTGTACCACATAGGGATGTTCCTCCTCAGAAAATGCCAGATCCACCGGTTCCAGCTGCCCTGGCTCGTAACAGCTTATTCTGCAGTAATCATTACAAAGATCATACCCCAGAATCAGTTCTTCCATGTATCCACCCTCTCTTCTATATCATCGGGAACAGTTTTTCCATTATTCCGTCTGTAATTTCCGCCTCTTTCAGGCATTCTTCCAGCTTATTCCACTCACCCTGTTTTGCCAGGCGAATCATATGATTCAGCTGCGCAAACCGGCTGTCTTCCCTTGTAAACACACGCTCGCCGGAAATCTTTTTCTCTTCCTCCTGGGTATCTCCATTTTCTCCCG
>CAJFUP010000207.1 GCA_904420225.1 uncultured Lachnospiraceae bacterium | reverse complement strand
AGTAATGATAATAGGAGGTGCCATATGTACGCAATTATTGCAACAGGTGGTAAACAGTACAAAGTAGCCGAAGGCGATATCATTAAGGTTGAGAAACTTGGTGTGGAAGAAGGAACAGAGTATACCTTCGATCAGGTACTGGCTGTAAATAATGGTGAGCTGGTTGTGGGCGATCCGGTTGTCAAGAATGCTACCGTATCTGCCACTGTAATGGGTAATGGACGTGGCAAGAAGGTCATTGTCTACAAATATAAGCCCAAAAAAGGCTATCACAAGAAAAATGGCCACAGACAGGCGTATACACAGGTAAAGATCGAAAAGATCAATGCATAATCCATGATTCGGGCAGTTATTTTAAAAGACAGTGAGGGAAGGTACAGAGGGTTTCGCGTGGATGGCCATGCGGGATATGCCGACAGAGGCGAGGACATTATTTGCGCTGCGGTTTCTGCGCTGACCCAGAATGCGGTGAATTCCATTGAGGCGTTTACAGAAGATGCCTTTGAGGCAGATGTGAGTGAGGAAGATGGTTCCCTGCATGTTCGGTTTGAGGATACTGTCAGTGGTGATACGAGGTTGCTGCTGGATTCCCTGGTGCTTGGTCTTACATCCATACAGGATTCCTATGGCGGCCAATATATTAGAATCCGATTTGAGGAGGTGTAATTCATGTTAAAGATGAATCTTCAGTTATTTGCTCATAAAAAGGGAGTTGGTTCCACAAAGAACGGTAGAGATTCCGAGTCCAAGAGACTGGGCGCCAAGAGAGCGGACGGTCAGTTTGTGAAAGCGGGAAACATCCTTTACAGACAGCGTGGGACAAAGATTCACCCAGGTGTCAATGTGGGACGCGGCGGTGACGATACACTGTTTGCTCTGAAAGACGGTGTTGTTCGCTTCGAGAGAAAGGGTAGAGATAAGAAGCAGGTTTCGATCTATCCGGTAGCTGAGTAATGTACGCACGACAGGCTTCAAATCTTAGGATTTGAAGCCTGTTTTTCTGCAGTGGGTAAGAAGAGGAGAGTGATCCCCATGTTTGCTGATAGCGCGAGAATATTTATCAAATCCGGAAAGGGAGGGGACGGTCACGTCAGCTTCCGCCGGGAATTGTATGTACCCAACGGAGGGCCGGATGGCGGAGACGGTGGAGATGGCGGAGATATCATTTTTGAAGTGGATGAGGGACTCAATACACTGAATGATTTTCGCCACGGCCGGAAATTTGTAGCCACATCCGGGCAGGAAGGCGGAAAAAGGAGATGCCATGGCGCCGATGGGGAAGATCTGATTCTAAAAGTGCCGGAGGGGACCGTGATTCGCGACGATGAGACGGGGAAGGTGATTGCCGATATGTCCGGCGAAAATAGACGTCAGATTATCCTCCGGGGAGGAAAGGGAGGGCTGGGCAATATGCATTTTGCTACGGCCACCATGCAAGTCCCCAAATTTGCCAGACCTGGAAAACCGGCGCAAGAGCGCTGGGTTCGCCTGGAATTGAAGGTGATCGCTGATGTGGGGCTGGTGGGCTTTCCCAATGTGGGAAAATCCACTCTGTTGTCCAGGGTCAGCAATGCCAGACCCAAGATTGCCAATTATCATTTCACCACTCTGAATCCGGTATTGGGGGTGGTGGATCTGGACGGAGCTGCTGGATTTGTCATGGCTGATATTCCCGGACTCATAGAGGGTGCCTCCGAGGGAATTGGACTGGGACATGAATTCCTAAAGCACGTGGAAAGGACAAAAGTACTGATCCATGTGGTGGATGCCGCTTCCACGGAAGGACGCGATCCGCTGGAAGATATCCGGGCCATCAATGAGGAACTTGGAGCTTATAATCCAAAGCTTCTCCAGCTGCCCCAGGTGGTGGCGGCCAATAAGACGGATGTTATCTATGATGACGGAGAAAGCGAGAATCCGGTGGATCGTCTGAAAAAAGAATTGGAGCCCCAGGGAATTCGCGTATTCCCCATTTCTGCGGTTAGCGGATACGGGGTCAAGGAGCTGCTGTACTATGTCAGAGAGCTGTTGGATCAGCTGGATCCGGAGCCTGTAATTTTTGAGCCGGAGTTTGTTATGGAAGTGGATGGCACAGCTAATCTTCCTTTTACAGTGGAAAAGAAGGAAGAGCATCATTATGTGGTGGAGGGACCGCGCATTGAAAAGCTGCTGGGCTATACAAATTTGGATTCGGAAAAAGGATTTGCCTTTTTCCAGAAGTTTTTAAAAGACGCCGGCATCCTGGACGAGTTGGAAAGAGCCGGAATCCAGGAGGGAGATACCGTTCAGATGTATGGTCTCCAGTTCGATTACTATAAATAAATGATTCCCGTCAATTGCAAATACAAAAAATGAAAGAATGAGAGGAATTATGACGAGTAAACAGAGAGCTTATTTGAAGGGGCTGGCCATGACCATGGATCCGATTTTTCAGATCGGAAAATCCAGTCTTACGCCGGAATTGACCAGCGCTGTGGATGAAGCGCTGGAAAAGAGGGAACTGATTAAAATCAGTGTGCTGAAAAATTGTATGGATGACAGCGGACAGCTGGCGGATATGCTGGCAGAGAGAACTCGTTCCCAGGTGGTTCAAGTGATTGGTAAAAAAATTGTGCTGTACCGTCCTGCATCCAAGAAAGAGAAAAGAAAAATCACTTTACCCTAAATCAGAAAGGGAGATCTTACCATGAAACGTAAGATTGGAATTATGGGGGGGACATTTGATCCGATTCACAATGGCCATCTGATGCTGGGGGAGGAGGCGTATCGGCAGTTTGCCCTGGATCTTGTGGTATTTATGCCCACTGGGAATCCTCCCCACAAAAGAAAGCAGCAGATTGCCGATGCTGTATATCGGAAGGAAATGGTGGAGGCGGCTGTGGCGGATTGTCCATATTTCTTTTGTTCGGAAATGGAGCTGAAGCGTCAAGGCATGACATATACAGCGGACACACTGACTCAGCTTAGAGGGGAGCAGCCGGAAACGGAATTCTATTATATAGTGGGGGCGGATTCTCTGGAACAGATGGATAGCTGGTATCATCCGGAAATTATATTTGAACAGGCCATAATACTGGCAGCCATGCGGGAGACACAGACCATGGAAGAAGTTTCCGTGGCCATTAAACAGCTGGAAGAGAAGTATCATGCCTGTATTTTCCCATTGCGCGGACCGCTGATGCCTGTTTCTTCCAGTGAAATACGCCGGAAAATCCGTGTTGGAGAATCGGTGAAACCGTATCTTCCGGAAGCGGTATGGCGGTATATCAGAGAAAAAAATCTCTACGGTGGCGGGGTGAGCTGAGACAAATGAAAACCCTGCGCGGCGATATGGGAGGACGGTTATGGTAATGAAGGGAAATGTCACAACGATTAGAAAAGTTTTAAAAAAAAAGTTGGACGAAGAGAGGTATGAGCATACCTTGGGGGTGGCATACACTGCCATGTGTCTAGCCATGAAATATGGGGAAGATTTGTATAAGGCAGAAGTGGCTGGGCTGCTTCATGACTGTGCCAAATGCTATCCCGATGAGGTTAAACTGGCAAAATGCGAAAAATATAATATCAGCGTTACCGATGTGGAGAGAAGAAATCCATCTTTGGTTCATGCAAAACTGGGCGCATTTCTCGCCATGAACAAGTACGGAGTCACAGATATGGATGTGGTGGATGCCATATTGAACCATACCACCGGCAAACCGGCTATGACTCTGCTGGAAAAAATTATTTTTGTGGCAGATTACATTGAACCCAGGAGAAATAAGGCGCCTCATTTGGACAAAATTCGCAGGATGGCATTTGAGGATTTGGACGAAGCTGTCCGGGTAATTCTCAAAGCCACACTGGAATATCTGCAGGATAAGGGGAGCGCCATCGATGAAATGACGGCGCATGCCTGGGAGTATTACGAAAAGGAATGGGAAAAGGAGAGAAAGAATGAATCAGTCACAGAACATGGCGAAGCTGGCATATGATGCTCTGGCAGATAAAAAGGGACAGGACATACAGGTCATTGATATTCAGAATATCTCCGTCATTGCAGACTATTTTGTGATTGCTGGCGGGGACAGTGTGAATCAGGTACAGGCCATGGCGGATGAGGTACAGGAGGTTTTGGGTAGGGCAGGATTCGAATGCCGTTCCCTGGAAGGCTACCAAACCGCCAATTGGATTCTTTTGGACTACGGCGACGTGATTGTCCATGTGTTTCATAAAGAATACCGCAGTTTTTATGATCTTGAGCGCATCTGGAGAGCCGGTCATTTTCTGACCGAAGAGGAGCTGCGCGGATAGAATGAAGGCAGGGACGATGGCAGAGGTAAAGGCCATCGTCCCATTTTTGCAGTGAAATTGGTCCATCGGCATTGATGGAGCAGTCGGCATCGTTTCTGTCTTGACATTGGGAGTCGTTTGGTTTATTCTTAACTTAAGAAGAAATTGAGAGAATTTAAATAGAATTGAAAGACAGTTTGGCGTGTCCACAGCGGGTTTGGCGGTAAAGTAGTAACAGTGGGCAGCGGGAGTGATTGATTATGAACATAGAATACAGAAAAGAGTATAGCAGCAGGTTGATGCGGGATATGGAATTTAAAGTTTACGGTCATGGGGGGCAGCCGTTTTTATTTTTTCCCTGTCAGAATGGGCGGTTCTACGATTTTGAGAACTTTGGAATGCTGGATCACTGTTGGCAGTATTTGGAATCGGGGGATATGCAGCTGTTTACGGTGGACACTCTGGATCAGGAGACTTGGTCGGACAGTACAGGCGACCCTGAGAAACGAATTGCTGTCCACGAAGCTTGGTATCGGTATGTGACGGAGGAACTGGTTCCTCGAGTGATTCAGATCAATCAGGAGGGAGCAGGGGCCCATGGAGCCTTTGGAATTGTAGCCATGGGATTTAGTATGGGTGGTTATCACTCCACTAATTTTTTCCTCAGGAGACCGGATATTTTTTCTGGGAATCTTTCCCTGAGCGGACTGTTTGAAGCGTCTTACTTTTTCGGCGGTTTCATGAACGGGCTGGTATACGATAATTCCCCCTGTGATTATCTAAAAAATATGAGCCTGGATCATCCCTACATTCCCATGTACAATAACAGAACCAATATTATCTGCATGGGGCAGGGGCCGTGGGAGGAGGAAATGGTGAAAAGCGCCGGGAAACTGGAGCGGATCATGAAAGAAAAAGGGATTCGAGCTTGGTTTGACTATTGGGGCCGCGATGTGAGCCATGACTGGTATTGGTGGAAACGGGAAATGGAGTATTTTCTCCCTTTTTTCCTGAGAAGAAACAAGGTTTGACGTACATAAAAATAGAAAATGGAGGCTGTCATGAGAGAACAGACAATTGTGCTGAATGTCATGGTGGGGCAAGTGGGTGAAGTTTTGGAGCGAACCAGGGAATACACTGTGCGCAAGGATGAAGAGGGACGTATACACGCGTCCTTCCGAAATCCATCCATGGAAGAGGCTGCGGTGAAAATGACGCTGACGGGACTGGAACCCGGTACCGTTTTTGAGGCGCGCATGGGAGACAGATTAGTGGGAACCAGGAAAAAGGCCAACAGCGCCGGGATTTTGGAGACCAAATGGATGATTCCAGAGAATTCTGTGCTGGATGTCAGCGAAAGGAGACAAGAGGATCAATGAAGGCAAAGGAGACAAGAGAGGCCATGACTGTCGGAAGTCAAACTGGAGACAGGGGGACGGCAGGAGAGATCCTGGAGGCCACAGGCTGTCGTGTGCAATGGAACGACTTGAAAAAGGACCGGCGGATTAGGATTACAGATTTTGGAGCAGATCCGGCAAACGGACCAGTGGAGAACACCAGAGCCATCTGTGCGGCTATACAGAAAGCTTCGGATATGGGGGGAGCAGAGGTGGTGGTTCCGGCAGGGGATTTTCGGGTCTATACCATTCAGATGAGAAGTCATGTGAATTTGTATTTGTCAGAGGGAGCTGTTCTCCACGCTGCCCGCACGGATATCCGGCATTCTTATGAGAAGCAGGAAGGGGAAGGCGGCAACTATGACGAGCCGGAGATCAATCGGTATGCAGGTCTGCAGGATCATGGTCATACGTATTTTGCCAATAGTCTCATTTATGGCGCGGATCTGGAAGATGTGATGATCTATGGACCAGGCCTGGTGGATGGCAGCTATTTTAATGAGGATACGGGATACCGTGAATATGTTTTAATGGGAGGAGATCCCATGGACGGTCGGCTGCGCAGCGAAAGGGGACATGCCGGTGAGTGGTTCGGCAATAAGGGGATCGCTCTGGTGCGTTGTCGGAGGGTGATTTTAAAAGATTTTTCTCTGCTTATAGGAGGCCATTTCGCCATTATTGCGGAAGGGGTTACCGATATGCTGGCGGAAAATCTCTGCATCGATACCACTCGGGATGCCTTTGACATTGACTGCTGTCAGGATGTGACGGTTCGTTTCTGTGTTATGAATTCCTTGACAGATGACGGGCTGGTGGTAAAAGCCTCCTACGGGGCGGGTATGTTTATGCCCTCCAAAAATATTTTGGTGGAAGACTGCATTGTCAGCGGCTATGATGCCGGTTCTGTATTGGCGGGGGTATATAGCCGGGACAAATTGATTGCCACAGACCGCTGCGGCCCCACAGGGCGTGTAAAACTGGGAACAGAGTCCACCTGCGGTTACGATCAGGTAACGGTCAGAAGAGTGCAGTTTCACAGAGCCAGAGGATTTGCTCTGGAGGCTGTGGATTGTTCGGATCTCACCAATATTATTTTTGAGGATTGTACCATGGATAATGTCAGCAGTTCGCCCATCTTTATCCGTGCCGGGGAGAGGGCAAGATTTCCTGTGACAGGTATTTCCAAAGAAGAAGTCATTCGTCCTGATCATAATGTGCGATTGGATAATAGGGAATGGATTCTGCCGGATTTGCCCCAATACGCCTCCTATCCGGTGGAAAGATATGTCCCATCTTATAATAAGACAAAAAAAGTCACAGTGGATGGCTGTAGTGAATTTTATATTGTAGATGAGAACGAACCGGCCAGGATTAACCCAGTGAATCTGGAATTTGCGGGATTGGAGGAGATCTGTGGAACGCAGCCTTCTCTGGCCGATGGAAATCCTTTAAAATTTGCCAATGCAGTTGGCTGCGGGAAAATGCCTAAAGTGGCCAATATTCGTATCTCCAGGGTAACCATCACCAATGCGGATCCCAGATATCCCATTTTGATTATGGGGCTGATGGATAGTCCGGTGGAGAATGTATTTTTGGAGGATATTGAAGTTACCTATCGCGGCGGTATGAAGATGGAACATGCAGTGGAGCAGCGGCAGCTGAATACCAATTGGGCCTATACCCAGTATGAGACGAAGCGATCTATCCAGTCCCTTCCATGGCTGGTGAACACGTTCTTTTTGAAGGAAGAGGGACTTCTTCCGCGGGTTGACTGGGACGAGGAATCAAGGGGATGGAAAGACGATCCGTACAACGTGCCGGAGATGCCCGGTGTCTATCCGGAACCCAGCAATTGGGGAATTTTGCCGGCCTATGGCGTCTATGCCCGCCATGTGGAGGGTCTGACCATGGAGCGGGTTTCTCTGCGGTATTTGACGGAAGATGAGCGTCATCCCATTGTGTTGGACGATGCAGCTGATGTCAGAATTGCCGACTGTCGGTGCGACTGCAAAGAAGGGGTGGAGGAGGTGGCAGCGGTTACAGATTTCTTTAGACGTCCCACGGATATGGAATATATTCCCGATGAGCCGTATGTCACCACCACAGTTAAAGGGCTTACTCTGCCGGATGGATGGAAAAAGAAAGAAGTTCAAATTCACGCTCCTGCTCCTGGGACGCCCAGAGATAGTCTGTATCAGCGGCCAACGGCAGCCACCATGGAAAATGGTTATCGGTTTGCGGTGGAAACAGATGCGTATCCTCTTCCGGATACGGTACATCGGCCATTTCTAACATTTGCGCTGGGGGACAGAGACGCTGAAAAAAAAGCTGGGGATTTTCGCATACACAGGCCGACATGGGACGGAAGTTATGGAAAGAGCCGATTTGAGGCGCTGAAAGGGCAGAAATTGTGTATTTGGGTGAAGGCCAGGAATCCATATAGTGAGACGGAGTTGGAGGCAGCGGAATCTAAAATTTATAACGAAACCATCAAGAAAATGGATCACACAGTGCAAGGGGAAAAACGTAGCCTGAGAGTATGGGCAGAAGCACTGCCAGAGGGGGCGGTGTTTGATGTGTCAACCATGAAACTTTCCTGGGTGCCCAGAGAGTGCGGAGATTATGAGCTGAAATTCCTTTTGGATGATGGGATCTTGAAGGAGACAGCGCAGATACTCATACATGTGGGGGATTCCCCAACGGGTTGTTGGTAAAGGAGGGGAAGAGGATGAAAAAGCTGCTGAGTATGACTGAAAATATCAATATTGGCATTGGATATGTGGAACTGCCTTTGTGGGTCAATATTGCTGGGGCTGTGATCTTGGCGGGGCTGTTGGTTTTGTTCGTTGTTTCCACAGTGAAAAAATACAGATGGCACCGCATCAGGGCGGAGGGAAAGGTGGAGCAAAAACTGGTTATGGAAGATTCCAGTGGCCGGATGCACTATGCTGTTTCTCTGCAGCTTGCCAGTGGTGAAACACAGCGTTTTTCTGTGAAAAAGCCAATTTTTTATTCGATGGAAAAGGGGGATCATATAGTGGCCACCATACGCAGAGACGAAATCGTCAAGGCGGAAGCTACAGGAAAATGACAGAGACAAGAAGGGACGTGCCATGGGAGAAAAGCTGACCAGAAAAGATGTGGAAAAGATTGAAGAAGAGATCCGCTACCGAAAGCTGGTGGTCCGAAAAGAGGCCATAGAGGCGGTAAAGGAAGCCAGGGCCCAGGGGGATCTGAGCGAAAATTTTGAATATTATGCGGCTAAGAAGGATAAGAATCGAAATGAAAGCAGGATTCGGTATCTGGAACGCATGGTAAAAAACGCGCAGATTGTTTCAGAGGTATCTAAGGATGATGAAGTAGGCCTTAATAATACCGTGGAAATTTATTTTGAAGAAGACGATGAAGTACAACGCCTAAAGCTGGTGACATCCATTCGGGGAAATTCTCTGGAGGGAAAAATCAGTACGGAATCTCCTCTGGGTAAAGCTATTTTGGGGCATAAAAAAGGAGATCGGGTTTATATAAAGGTCAATGATGGATACGGATATTATGTGGAAATTCGTTCCATAGACAAAACTACAGATGACGGGAATGACAGGATACGAAGCTATTGACTCCGTCTTGGGAAAAAACTGCCGATGGGAGGAAACGTTGATCATGAGAAGTGATTCCTGGGTGGTCAGGATATGGAAGCTGGCTTATCCGCTGCTGATACACTTCGCGGTAAGTATGCTGGTTTCGCTGATTTTTTCTGTTATAATGCTTTTGGGAAGCAGCGGGGAGGAATTGACAGAAGCGGATGTGCTCCGTCTTTCTCTTCCCATGAGTCTGGCAATTGATGTTTTAGTATTGCCGGTATTGTTTTGGTTTTTTAGAAGGGATAGCCACAGGCTGATTCCTGTGAAGATGAAAACGACGCCGCTTCATTGGATTGTGTTGGTGCTCTGCGGCGCCAGCGCTTGTTTGGCGGCCAATTTTCTCATCTCTCTTTCCGGCTTGGTGTGGCTGTTTTACGATCAGTATCAGGAGGTCAGCAGCCTTTTGTATTCCGGCGGAATATGGATGGAGCTGATTCTGATGGCTATATTTGCTCCGTGTGTGGAAGAGCTGTTGTTTCGGGGACTGATTTTCAGGAGACTGCGGACATACTGTACATTTCCGGTGGCTCTTGTGGTATCCGCCCTTCTCTTTGGCGTCTATCATGGAAATGTGGTACAGGGAGTGTATGCGTTTTTGTTGGGTATGGCCATGGCTTTTGTGTACGAAAGATTCCGCACCATCTGGGCGCCCATTGTTTTTCACGGGTCAGCCAATTTGATTTCTGTGGTGGTCACGGAGATTCCGCAAATTTCCAACTGGCTGGACGCGCACGTTTTTTCTGTGATGCTGATTACCATTGCTCTGGCATTGGGTACGCTATATTTGATTCAATTTAATCTGAGACCGAAGGAGGAACAAGGGTGAAACTGTTGACTGTTGCCATTCCCTGCTATAATTCGCAGGAGTATATGGAAAAGTGTGTAATGAGTTTGCTCCCGGGCGGCGATGAAGTGGAAATCATCATTGTGGATGATGGATCAAAAGATGGAACACCTGAAATTGCAGATCGCCTGGCGGAGACATATCCTTCAATTGTTCGTGCCATTCATCAGGAAAATGGAGGACATGGTCAGGCGGTGAATACCGGGCTGGCCCATGCCACAGGAAAGTTTTTCAAGGTGGTGGATAGCGACGATTGGGTGAATGCTGCGGCATATAAGAAGATTTTGGATTTGATCCGCAGCGTGGTGGAAGAGGGGAAAGAGCTGGATATGCTGATTTCCAATTTTGTCTATGAAAAGGAAGGGGCCAAAAAAAAGAGGGTTATGCATTACCACCATTCTCTCCCCAAGGATCGATTCTTTTCCTGGGAAGATGTGCACTCTTTGAAACCAAACCAGTATATCCTCATGCATTCAGTGATTTACCGCACCAACCTTTTGCGGGACTGCGGCATGCAGTTGCCGAAGCATACATTTTATGTGGATAATATTTATGTGTATTATCCCTTGCCCTATGTGAAAGTTATGTACTATTTGGATGTGAACTTTTACCGCTATTATATTGGCAGAGAGGATCAGTCTGTCAACGAGAAAGTTATGATTT
>CAJFUP010000206.1 GCA_904420225.1 uncultured Lachnospiraceae bacterium | reverse complement strand
TTAAATGCCATTTTTCTGACAATTGGCACAAAACTGCCAAAAGGCAGACTGAGTCTGCCCCTCCGGATACTCCTGCTATAATATGATCTCCTTTTGTCACCAGTTGATTCGTTTTCCACTGATTTTCTATCTGCCGTACCAAATCCATGGGCGTCCTCCCGCCTTATGCGTCATTGGTCCCATTCCTCATACACCAAACGCATCACTTTTTTCTACTATATCACTTCTTCCACATCCCCGCAACCAATACCGTCATATCATCTCTGGCCTCTCCCTGATCCAGAGCATAATCCAGAACTCGCCTGGCCACTTCCCGAGGATTGGCGGCGGGAAGATCCAAGCAAAATGCTTTCATACTTCCTTCTTTATCCAATCCCGGCATGGCCTCCAGCACTCCATCCGTCATCATAATAATCAGATCCCCATCCCTTAACCGATACATACTTTCCGCGGGCTGCGTTTCCTTCAAAACTCCCAAAGGAAGAGACTCGGACTGCAGAAGTTCGATTTCACCGCCGCGGCGAATCAACGTCACGGCGGCACCTGATTTGGTAAAATCACATAAACCGCTGTATAAATCGGCCACAGCCATATCCATGGTCAGCGGATGAAATGAATCCTGCATAACCAGCGCCTGGTTCACCAGCCGCACCACCGTCCCGGGCTGAAATCCAGCCTGAATCAGCTGCTCCGTCAGCTCGATGGCGCGGGAGCTTTCATAAAACGCGTTTTGGCCGGATCCCATACCATCACACAGACTGAGAAGCACTTTCCCGCCTGGCAGTTCCATGTAGGAGAAGGAATCTCCGGATACGTTTTCCTCCCCTTTCACACACCTGGCCACCCCATGGAGCATGCGATACACGGTTTCTTCCTCTAAACGCACCACACGGGGGACGGATGAAATCACATTGACGCCATCGGCAGCCGGGCAAAGAGATTTCCCCACCACTTGGCTGACGGCATCGGCCACTTCTTTTACCGTGACGCTCCTTCCGCTTCTGGCACTGGCCCGCAGAACCACCTGGTATTTTTCCCGATTTTCTTCCCAGACAGCAATTTTATCTGCTCTCAATTTGATGGACCGCAGTTTTCTTGTAATCTGTTTTTCCAGTTTCCACGTCACATCCACCGTTTTATCCAGTTCTCCACGAAACCCTTTCAGAAGTTCCGCAACCTCTGTCAGCTGCTCACCCATAACAGCCCTATTTTCAAAATAACGGGTCCTCCATCCAATGGCATCCCCGTCCTCCTCTTCCTCTGCTGTCTCCGGCCGTCCCTGATAAAATGCCCGGGACAATTCCAACAAAGAATCTTCCATCAGCTTTAACCTGCGTCCCAGGCTTCCATCAAAATCCCCCCGCGGCGGCGTCACCTCTTTTTTTCTCTCCTCCACTCCCTCGGGACCGCAAAGGGATCTTGGCAGAATCAAAAATACCGCTGCCGCCGCCACCAACTTGGCTGCGGAATCATAGAGCAGGGCAGGGGCATAGATAACGGCCACCCCCACTGCTGCCGCCAAGTATGCCAGTACACTGGCGATTCGCCCTAAACTTCTAAATGCCCCAGCCATGACGCCAATCATACTGAAAATTCCCAGCGAACCCATGGATTTGGTGAATAATGTCAGAATGATTCCACATCCTGTTCCGCATACTGCTCCTGCACCTGCTCCATATTTATACCCCATGAACAGCACAGAAAACAGCAGCGCCGTTTCCACTGCCGAATACCCCACATTGCCGCTCATCAAGAGCTCCGTGACAAAGACGCCGATCAGCAACGCACCGCCCAGCCGCCTTCCCCATTCCGTCCAACGTTCTTTCTTCAACTGACTTCCCTCCTTTGACGCGGCAGCCGCCGCAAGGCCGCTGCGCCCATTTGCTCTCTATCATACAAACTTAAGATCAAAATGTTTGTCAAAGCACGTCCCAAAACGCTAAAAATTCATCGCCGCTTTTCTTCCACTTTGACGTTTCGAGGGATCTCAGAATTTTTAAGAAGCTCACATGATATAAAAATCAGGCTTATGGCAAAAACGGGCAGCAGATTTCTTTCATCTGCAACCCGTTTCCTCATTCCGCTTTAAACTTCAGCTCGTCATCATAGATCAGGCCAAATTTTTCTCTGGCCACCTTTTCGGCAAACTCTTTTGTCTTTGTATATTCCTCATACTCATTGAGTTCCTGTGTTCGCTGGTTTTCTTCCTCTATCTTATCCTGGAGTTCCTGCTGCCTGGCGGCATACTGGGCATTCTGCTGCTCCATATCCATTAAGCGAAAAGAAATCAGGCCGCCAAACACTGTCACCAACACAATGGCCAGTACAAGATAACGCCTATTGGATCTTCTTTTTTTTCTGTGCTGGCCTGCGCCCCTTTTTCTCGGCATGCCTTTTTCCCCTTTCCCTTGGTTTTATTTTCATTTTAAAACACAAATTTACTTTTTTCAATGCTTTTCCCAAAATTTTCACGGGTTTTATTAGGATTTTCCCCAAAAACCGACAGAGACGAGCCAGACCGGCCACCAGGATCGGACTGGGTCCAAAATGCCATACCAACATGCCCGCGGCCACTCCGCACAGAGCAAACCCGCGCAGCGTACCGTTGTTCTCCTCATAAAGCAGCCCAAACACAAATAAACTGCAAAGCATCCAGTAAACGGTATCTTCTGCGGCCAACAATGCCGGATGGCGCCTGGTCAATGCCCGCCGCAGTTTGAACACATCGTATGCTCCCCGAAGTCCCAGTCCCAAGATCATGGATTTCAGCAGGAAATGGACTTCCCAAAGAATCACCTGGCTCATATCATCGGAAAATCCTCTTTAAAAAGGATTCCCCTTTTTTCTGATGGGATCCGTTGTCCGAATAGACAAATCCCTGAAAGGTTCCGTCCATATCCGCCTCTCCTTTTTCCAGGGTAAGACGGCTCATGTGCAGACCTTTCCCCCTGATGGATAAGACGCCCATCTCCGTATCCAGCAAGGCCTCCGATTCGTCCAGCGCGATGACATCTTTTATTCCGGTCAGCTGACAGGATGCCCGATCCGTCATCCGCATGGTATGCCCTTTCTTTATCAATTTTTCATCCATAAGCAAAACCTCCCTCTACACTTTCCATTACAGTAAAGTATATTAGGAGGCTTGT
>CAJFUP010000205.1 GCA_904420225.1 uncultured Lachnospiraceae bacterium | reverse complement strand
TCCGGAAAGGATCCATAGGATCCGGCAGGAACAATATGCCAATAATCGTCTTCCGGAAAGGATCCATAGGATCCGGCAGGAATAATATGCCAATAATCGTCTTCCGGAAAGGATCAAAAGTGAAGGGCGCCTAATCCGATTTTTATCGGTGTCAGGCGCTTTTTTGCTGCAGTTTTTGCTCTCTCAGGATGGGAGGAAATCATCGGGGCGGAGTCGCAAAACTGCGGTAGAAGAATATAAGAAAAGCAGGACAGCCGATGAATCAGCTGTCCTGCTTACGAAAGGGGAGGATAAGTATTTCCTTATCATTGGTAGAAAAGATCCCAGGAAGGGGACCTTGGTTTAAGGATGAATAATGGAGGGGGATCCACTATTCCGTCCCCTTGTTTCCCGGGACTAGTACTAGTATCACCGAAACGCTGCTTTTTATTCAAAAGATGAGAAAAAAATTTGAGAATAAGAGCGGACATGGAGAGCAATACCGAAATTATGTGGTATAATCAGAAACAATATGGCCTATACCAGCTGAAGAAGGCAGGGCAGAAAGAGGGAAACAGTTATGAAAATGACAACACTTTGCTATTTGGAAAAAGACGGCAAGTATCTGATGATGCACCGAATAAAGAAAGAAAAGGATGTCAATAAAGGTAAATGGATCGGCGTGGGAGGACATGTGGAAAGAGGCGAGTGCCCCGAAGAGTGTCTGGAGAGAGAAGTTATGGAAGAGACAGGACTTACGCTTTTGTCATATCAATTCCGGGGAATTATCAGTTTTTTTGCCCAGGGATATGAAGATGAATACATGTGTCTGTATACTTCGGATTCCTTTCAGGGAAATGAAATTTCAGAAGACAGCTGCCGGGAAGGGGCGCTTGCGTGGGTGGAGAAAGACCGGATCAACGAGCTGAATCTCTGGGAAGGAGACAAAATTTTCCTGAATCTCTTGAGGGAGGACGCCCCGTTCTTCTCCCTAAAGCTTTATTACGAAGGAGACATTCTTCGGCAGGTAAAGCTCAATGGGAGAGAACAAACCCGGCGTCCCGACGGCAGCTGGATCTGAGAACGCCAACAAACATACATTGGATTACGGATCCCAGCTGATGCCCTGTTGTACCAGGGGAGAGGAGGGAGTCAGGCGGTCAAAGGCATACCCCTGGGACAGCAGAGTTTCGATGATGCGGGGAAGAGATTCCACAGTGGATTCTTTCTTTTCGCCGTCATGCATGAGAATCACGGGGGTTTTGCGGCCCTGAATCTCATTGATGACGGTTTGATATGCCGTGTCGGCGGACACCCATGCCCCGTCTCCATTGGTGACATTCCAGTCCATGTACACGCATCCCATTTCAGAGAGAAATCCTCGGATTTGATCCGCCATAAATGAGGCTCGCCCGTATAGATTGGAGCTGCCGCCGGGAAAGCGGTAAAGAGAGGAGTAAACACCGGTGAGATCTCCCACATGAGAATAGATCTTGATGAAATCGGCTTTGAACTGCTCAAAGCTGCCGTATATATAATCGTAGTCATGGGAAGCGGTGTGGATTCCAATGGAATGTCCCCGACTCACAATTTGCTGGTAGAAAGGAGTCAGCTCCGGCTTATCTGTGTATGTGACAAAGAAAGTGGCCTTAATGCCGTAGCGGTCCAAAATATCCAAAACTTGTCCGGTCAGGTAGGAAGGGCCGTCATCAAAGGTGAGGTAGACGGTGGTTTTTCCCTGCGGGGTGTCAGGAGATGGCGGTTCTGTGGGGGTCGGTTCCGTGGGAGCAGGCTCTGTGGGAGCGGGCTCTGTGGGGGCCGGTTCCGTGGGAGTTGGTTCCGTGGGAGCCGGTTCTGTGGGCACAGGTTTTGTAGCCAGTTGAGCCTGAAGATTGCATATCTGATCATCCATTGAAGTCAGCTCTTCCTGGTTCAAAGCGTTTTCGGCCTCCAGAGATTCCCTTTTGGCCTGCAGCAAAGCCAGCGTTTCCCGGAGGGGAGAGACGCTTGGCTGGGGAGGATAAGAATTCAGGGATTCTTCCAGCTGCCCATTTACGGCAGATACCCGCTCAGCATAAACAGATTGGTTTATGGAAGAAAAAATAAGGATGGGAATCATGAGGAAAACGGCGGCGCCCATGGAGAAAAATAGTCTATTTAAAATGCGATGATGCCGTTCCCGCTGCCGCCGTTTGAGACGAATCTGCTCCAATGACGGTTTCTTTTGAGAATCATTGCCAATCATAAAAAACTCCTTTGAATAAGTACACCAGGTCTCTCATGGGGAAATCTGTGAGAGCTGCGCCTGCAGGTCGGATAGCAGGCTGCGTTTTTCATCCAGCATGGCCCGGCTGTCCTGGGAGTTTTGCTCCAGCAGGGAGATTTCTTCCTCCAAGGCAGAAATCTCCTGACGAAGAGCCTCCTCCGATCGGGCATATTCCTCTTCCCGCTGGGAGAGGGAGGCAGTCACGGAAGAAAGAAGAGCCGTCTGTTCCGCATATTTTTTCTTTAAAATTCCGGTATTTATGGTAATATAGAAAAAGGTTCCGATTTCAACCGCCAAAAGGAAACCGAGAACCAGAATGAGTATGCCGCGCAGTTTGGAACGCTTCATAAAAAATCCCTCCCCTGACTGTGAATGCTGATAGGAGCCCAGTTATAGTTGGCCCTAACTGTTCCACGAGATTATTATACTGGCAGGGAAATGCAAAAGCAAGCGGTTTTCGACTAAATATGACAAAAATATCCGTGGATAGCCAGGGCACTTCAGGGAATTGCTGTGAGGAAGTGCGCTTCGGTGGGGAGAGAGGATGGCGGGCAATTGGAAAGGTTGACTGGCGCGGCGCTGGACAGGAGGTAGAGGTATGATTTGGTGTGCCATTGGAGATTCGTTTACGTATCTCAATGATCATCTGGAAGAGACAGGCCATCGCGTCACAAAAGGATATATCACGAGAACGCTGGAAAAGCTTCCGGGAGTGCAGGTGAATAATATGGGAATCAATGGATCCACCACCAAGGATTGGCTGAACATTTCCATTCCGTCGGCGGATTTTTACACCATCCTTTTGGGGACCAATGATTGGCACAGCCATATTCCAGCTGGATGTGGGGAGGATTTTAAAACAGCCCAAAAAGGGACCATTTTGGGGAATTTGGGTGATTTGGTGGGGAAAATACGCAGGCAGGCGGCGGATGCGCCGGTGATCATCATGAATCCGGTGGAGAGAGGCGATTTTGTTTGTATTGAAGATCCGGAAAATAATGCCCGCGGCAGCTATGCGCCGGACGGCGGTCAAATGCTTGGTGATATTGCTGCGTTGATCTATTCCTCATGTACGGGATACCGTATATTTCCTGTGGATTTATATCACAGATGTGGCTTTACGCAAAACAACGTGGTTCATTTTAAGCGGGTCAAAACGGCAGAAGGATACCGGGATCTGTCCTACCCAGATTATGTGAATCGACCGTATGATCCGGTTCAGGATCCGTATCCGTATCCCCTGGAAGCTGTGTGGCTCACATACGATGGCCTGCACCCCTCAGATGAGGGATGTGAAATCCTGGCAGACATTTTAGCAGACGCCATAAAAAAAGCTTTGGAACAGCGTTAAATTTCTGCAAAATCTAAAAAAAAGGTTTCATTTTTCCAGAGAAATATGTATAATAGACATATGAAGATCCGTGGACAAAATCCGCTGATTTTATGATTTTATCAAAAAATGGAGGAGATACCGATGGATTACAAAGCATTATACCAAGAGTGGCTGGACAAACCCTGTTTTGATGAAGAGACCAAAAAGGAATTGCGCGCCATTGCCAATGATGAAAATGAGATTAAAGAGCGTTTTTATACAGAACTGGAATTTGGCACAGCCGGTCTGCGCGGCGTCATCGGCGCCGGTCTGAACCGCATGAATATCTATACGGTTCGCAAGGCGACCCAGGGATTAGCCAATTATATCCTGAAAGTGGGCGGAAAGGAAAGAGGCGTGGCCATTGCGTTCGATTCCAGAAGAATGTCTCCTGAGTTTGCCGATGAGGCTGCCCGCTGCCTTGCCGCCAATGGCATCAAAGCATACCGCTTTGAATCACTTCGCCCCACACCGGAGCTGTCCTTTGCAGTGAGAGAGTTGGGATGCATCGCGGGCATCAACATCACGGCTTCCCATAATCCGCCGGAATATAATGGATATAAGGTATACTGGGAAGATGGTGCGCAGATTACCCCTCCCCATGATAAGGGCATCATGGATGAAGTGAAGGCCATTACAGACTTTTCAGTGCTTAAGACCATGGATTCTCAGGAAGCCATGGAAGCGGGACTGTATGAAGTCATCGGTCAGAAGATCGACGACGCGTATATTGCCCAGCTGAAGAAACAGGTGAAAAATCCCGAAGCCATCAAGGCCATGCAGAAAGATATCCGCATTGTCTATACGCCTCTCCATGGCACAGGAAACATTCCGGCCAGAAGAGTGCTGAAAGAGATTGGCTTTGAGAATGTCTATGTGGTGCCGGAGCAGGAGCTCCCAGACGGTGAATTCCCCACAGTCAGCTACCCCAATCCAGAAGCCCCGGAGGCTTTTGCTCTGGCTCTGAAGCTGGCCAAAGAGAAGGATGCCGATCTGGTGCTGGCTACAGATCCGGATGCCGATCGTCTCGGCGTCTATGTCAAGGATACCAAGTCCGGAGAATATATCACATTGACGGGAAATATGTCCGGCTGTCTTCTGGCTGAGTATACCATCAGCCAGATCAAAGAAAAGCAGGGTCTGCCGGAGGACGGTGCCCTCATAAAGACCATTGTCACCACAAACATGGCGGACGCCATCGCAGATTATTACCATGTCCGCCTCATCGAGGTTCTCACTGGATTCAAATACATTGGCCAGCAGATTTTGGGCTTTGAGCAGAATCACAATGGCACATATTTATTCGGATTTGAGGAAAGCTACGGCTGTCTCATCGGCACGCATGCCAGAGATAAAGACGCCATCGTGGCCACCATGGCGCTGTGTGAAGCTGCGGCATACTATAAACAGAAGGGTATGACTCTCTGGGATGCCATGGTGCAAATGTACGAGCGTTACGGCTACTACAAGGATGCCGTCAAGTCCATTACGCTGAAGGGAATTGAGGGCCTGGCAAAGATTCAGGAGATCATGGATCACCTGCGGGCAAATACGCCGGAGGCCATTGGGCCGTATCAGGTGCTGTCCGCCAGGGATTACAAATTGGATACCAAGAAGGATATGGTCACAGGCGAAGTGACAGCCACAGGGCTGCCCTCTTCAAATGTGCTGTATTATGACTTGCCGGATAATGCGTGGCTGTGTGTGCGTCCGTCCGGTACTGAACCCAAGATCAAACTCTATTTTGGCGTAAAGGGAGCTTCCATGGAAGACGCAGAGGCCAAGAGCAGAGAGCTGGAGACATATGCCATGAAACTGCTGGAAGACTGAGAAAAAGGCTGACAGCCATTCTCCAGTTGGTATCATAGAGATAGGAAAACCCCCATAAGATAAGAGTAAGAAGGCTTATCTGCTGGGGGTTTTCGCCATAAAAAGATTAGGAGTCATCCTGCTGGCCGTCTGCGTTCTGGGGGGCTGTGCCGGGCAGGATAGGAACAGGAAAGTGGCGGATCTGCCGTTTCATGTGGTGACCCAAAAAGAGATCCCAGAGGAATTGCTGCAGATCATAGAAAAGAAAAAAGAGGGGGCTTTCCATCTGACTTACGAGGATGGGGGGACGCTTTATATTGTGGTGGGATACGGGGCCATGGATACGGGCGGATACAGCATTGAAGTACCCGGCTTCTATCTGAGCGATGGGGGAATTGTCATAGATACGAATTTGCTGGGACCTCAGGAGGAGGCCGTGAGGCAGATCAGTTATCCGTATATTGTGGTGAGCACAGAGTGGAGAGAAGAGCCGGTGCTTTACCAGTGAGAAGCGGAAAAACAGGTGACATGGACGGGAAACTATGGTATACTACTGACGTATTACAAAACGGTTCTTCCGGAGAGATAAAAGAGGTCGGGGATACATGCAGAGCAGTCAGGAACTCCTTCCAGTGGGATGGGAGATATATGACAGAAAAAACAGAGCGTCAGAAGAGAGCCGCAGAAAGAGGCGGCGGACGCAGATGATGCGGGAAGTCATGGAGGAAAAGCGCAGAACTGCCAGGAAATTCACCTGGCTGCAGGGCATTGCCGCAGCCGGGGCGGTTCTTTTTTTCATTGGGGGCAGTATTCTGCTTTTGAACCAGAGCCAGCAGATGACCCAGGGAGCGAATAATGTCTCGCGTCTGGCGGCACAATATGAACAACTGGTTCGGGACAATGACGCGCTGGAGAACAAGATCCGGTCGGAAATTGATTATGGACAAATCTATCGTACGGCGGTGGATCAACTGGGCATGTCATATCCGGATTCGGATCAGGTGGTGAAATATGAGAGGGGAAACGGGCCGTATGTTTATCAGGAAGAAGCCCTTCCGTGATGGGATACGGCACCATGCGAAAGTGAAATGCATTTGGAAGAGAGGATAAGAAAATGGGAAAAAAATCCCCTATGCCGGTGGATAAGCCGGTGACGATGACAAGAAAAGTTGTGGGCACAGTGCTGTGGTTTCTGGCATTGGCAGAGACCATCTTTGTGGTGCTGTTCCAGACAGAGATGATGCGGTGGGTGGAACCGGCGCTGATTTACCTTGTGACGCTGATATTCGGCGTAGGCGGGTACCAAAGCTGCCGGTATATTTTCTCCAAAAGCGGGATCAAACGGGAGCAGAGATCCATGGTAAGAGGATTCATAGCGGTATTCATCATTGCCACGGTGTACATCTGGGTGGTGACAGATCAGTGGACCTTTTTGTTTGCTCTGGGCTGTCTGATCATGGTGCTTGGATTTTTCGCAAAGTATCTTTTGGATTATTGGAAAAAGCCAGTGGAATCCCCTGAGGCAAAATAGGAAAAATGGAAAAACAGGAAAAAGAAGTGTTGGACGCCGCTTTTCTGGCAGGGAATATTTTGCTGGAGAGCGGTGCCGAAATTTTTCGGGTGGAAGAAACCATAGATCGAATCGCCCGAGCATACGGCATTGAAAATTACCACTCTTTTGTGCTGACCAGCGGGATTTTTGCCACTTACAGCGCGCCGGACGGAGAGGTATTTGCCAAGGTGAAGAATATTCCCATCAGCAGCGCGCGTCTCAACAAAGTGGCGGCTGTCAATCAGCTTTCCAGGGAGATTGAGCGGTATCACTATTCCATTGAGCAGGTGCGCCAGCGCCTGGAGGAGATTCGGCAGATGAGCGGCAAGAAAAGTGTGACGCAGATTGTGGCTTCTGGTGTGGGAGCGGGATGTTTTTGCTATCTGTTCGGAGGAACTTTGGGGGATGCGGCCACCGCGTTTCTCACAGGGGCTATCCTATATTGCTACGTTTTGTTTGTCAGCTGCCGTCAGTCCAAGATTATCGCCAATATGAGCGGGGCGGCTTTGGTAACGGTGATGTCCATATTGATGTTTCACCTTTTCCCGCAGCTGCACCTGAGTTTGGTTGTCATAGGCTCCATCATGCCCATGCTGCCTGGGGTGGCATTTACCAACGGGATTCGCGATATCGCCGATGGAGATTATCTGTCTGGAACAGTGCGTCTGTTGGATGCCTTGCTGGTGGCGGTCTGCATTGCCGCCGGAGTGGGCGCTGTTGTCCTTGCATATCATAACTGGCTGGGAGGAATCATGCTGTGATTTGGGAATTAATCGCCGCTTTTTTTGGCACCATTGGGTTTTCCGTCTTATTTCATGTTCCCACCCGATTTTATCCGTGGTGCGGCCTGATCGGCGCGGTGGGCTGGGGGGTATACGCGGGGCTGCAGGGCAGTATCGGTATGGTGATGGCTACGCTGGCAGCCACAGTGGCCATTGTTTGTTTATCCCGCTTTTTTGCAGTGAAAAAGGAGTGCCCGGTGACGATTTTTTTAATTTCCGGAATTTTCTCACTGGTGCCGGGAGCTGGAATCTATTGGACTGCTTACTACTTGGTGGTCAACGAGATGAGCCAGGCCAGTGCCAAAGGAATTGAGACCCTGAAGGTTGCCTTGGCCATTGTTCTGGGTATCGTATTGGTTTTTGAACTGCCCCAGGGGCTGTTTCGAATTGGAACCAGATCTAAAAAAGATAAAATCAATCATCAATCATAAATCATATATTACACACCGCATATATGACATGTCACACGCGGTATTCAACAATTCTTTTAAAGGATTCCCAAGACTGGGGTCTTCTTTATCTGCGGCCCGGAGCCATCCTATCCGGGCGGAAATCCAACGTGAAATTCGAAAAAATTAAAAGAGAATGGGAAATGGGGCATCTGCATGAAAAAAGAAAGAAATGCGCATCGGGGCCGCATGGAGGGAAGAAAACGGCTGCTTTGGGCGGCCGCGGCTTTTTGCCCTTGCTTTCTGCTGCTCTTCCCTGGAAAGGCCGATGACGGGACAGAACCGCTGACAGTGGTATTTGAGAGAGAACCGGAGACAGTACAGGGAACAACGTCTTATTTTGCTAAACCCTGCGGGATCCAGGTGCGGTTTAGCCAAGAGGCATTTAACCGATATGGAGCGGATATCCGCTGGGAGACAAACAGTCTGGAGGATAATAGTATAGAGAGGGGAAAGGCAAACGGTTGGCAGCGGCGAAAATGGGATTATGACAGAGAAGAGGGGGACTATATAAAGAACTATACGGCAGATCAGGATGGGATGTACTGCCTTTCTGTCTCTTATACAGATGGAGAGGGCCAAGTTTTCCATTATGAGGGCGCTCCTTTTGTGGTGGATCAGACGGAGCCGAAAATATCCATCCAGTGCCGGGAAAGGGTCAGCAGCCAGGATGGAGAGATGGCGTGGAACGAAAAAGTTTTTTTGGTGGAGATTGGGGATTTGAGTTTCTGTGAAGAAAAAACGTCCGTCTATCTGAGAAGGAATGAAGGCCAATGGGAGCCACAGCCATCTGTCTGGGTACAGGCGGGGGACGGGGCATTCACAGAGGCGGTCTGCACAGGGGAGGAAAGCTGGGAAATCCTGGTGGAAGCAGAGGACTTTGCCGGAAATACGGCGTCGGCTGGAGCTGTCTGGGACAGAAGCTGCCAGACACAGCAAACGCAGGCCACCGCTTTGTAGACTTTCGCAAGATTGTGGGATTTATCAATTGATTCCGGGCAGATGAATATGGTATGATACCAGGGGCAAGCGTATGACATTGGCATACGCAAAACATGAAAGAGCAGGAAAAGAAGAGGCGAGATATGAAGACAATTATCCGCAGAATGGAAAAAGAAAATATGGAGGAGATTGCCGGGGAAGCGGCAGAAATCTGGAAAGCGGGAGGCCTGGTGGCCTTTCCCACAGAGACAGTATATGGACTTGGAGGAAATGGATTGGATTCCCAGGCCTCCCGCAAGATCTATGCGGCCAAAGGAAGGCCGTCGGACAACCCGCTGATCCTCCACATCGCAGATACGGCGCAGGTGGAAATGCTGGCCCAGGGAATCAGTGCGACCGGAAAGCAGCTGATGGAGAAATTCTGGCCGGGGCCGCTGACCCTGATTTTTCCCAAAGCGCCATGTGTTCCGTATGAGACCACGGGAGGATTGGATACGGTGGCCATTCGGATGCCCAGCCATCCGGCGGCCAGAGCATTGCTGCAGGCATCCGGGCTGCCCATTGCCGCGCCCAGCGCCAATGTATCTGGGAGGCCCAGTCCCACGCTGGCAAGCCATGTGATAGAGGATATGGATGGCAAAATAGAGATGATCGTGGACGGCGGGGCAGTGGGAATCGGAGTGGAATCCACCATTGTGGATTTGACAGGGACAGTGCCCACCATCTTGCGTCCTGGGTATATCACAGAGGAAATGCTGCGGGAAGCCGTAGGTTATGTGGATGTGGACCCGGCGGTGCTGGGGCCGGTGGGAGAGCATGTGAAGCCCAAAGCGCCTGGTATGAAGTACCGTCATTATGCGCCCAAAGCGCCAATGGTTTTGGTGGAGGGAGGCAGGGAGGAAGAGGCTGCCTGCATCATCCAGTTGGCGGCCCAGGCGAAAGCCCAGGGAAAGAAAGTAGGCATCATTGCCTCCCAGGAAAACCAAAATAAGTATGTGGACGGAATCGTGAAAGTGATCGGAAGCCGCAAAGACCCGGAAGCGGTGGCGCATAATCTGTATCGGATTCTCCGGGAGTTTGATGAAGAACAGGTGGATCAGATCTATGCCGAGAGCTTTGACGAACACGATCTGGGCAGAGCGATCATGAATCGGATGAAAAAAGCGGCCGGACAGCAGGTGGTTGCGGCTGGCCGGAAAAATAAGATATGAGCAATGGAACGAAGAATGAATGGAGGAATAAATTATGATAGCACTTGGTTGTGATCACGGCGGATATCAGCTGAAGCAGGAGGTGGCGGCGTATCTGCGAGATAAGGGGATCCCATATGAGGACTGCGGATGTTTCGGCACGGAAGCAGTGGATTATCCCATATACGCCAGAAAAGTAGGAGAAAAGGTGGTGTCGGGAGCGTGTGAAAAGGGAATTCTCATCTGCGGCACCGGCATTGGCATTTCCATAGCGGCCAATAAGATGAAAGGCGTGCGGGCCGCTCTTTGTTCTGACTGCTTCAGCGCGGAAGCCACCAGACTGCACAATGATGCCAATATTTTGTGTATGGGAGGCAGAGTGCTGGGGGTCGGTCTGGCATTAAAAATCGTGGAAACGTTCTTAAATACGCCGTTTTCCGGTGACCAACGCCATGTCAGGAGAATACAGCTCATAGAAGAGGAGAAGTAAGCAAAGGAGAACGCATTATGGGAAAAAGAGAAGACTATATTTCGTGGGATGAGTATTTCATGGGGGTGGCCATTCTATCTGGAATGCGCTCCAAAGATCCCCACACACAAGTGGGATGCTGTATTGTCAGTCCCACCAATAAAATCCTTTCCATGGGATACAACGGATTTCCAGTTGGATGTTCCGACGACGAATTTCCATGGGACCGGGAGGGAGAAGACTGCAATAATAAATATTTTTATACCACCCACAGTGAGCTGAACGCCATTCTCAATTACAGGGGCGGAAGTCTGGAAGGAAGTCGGCTGTATGTAACTCTGTTTCCGTGCAATGAGTGTGCCAAGGCCATTATCCAGGCGGGGATTCGGGAAGTCATCTATGACAGCGACCGATACTCCGATACTCCTTCTGTGCGTGCATCTAAGCGTATGTTTCAGGCTGCCGGAGTACGCCTTAGGCAGTACGTCCACACGGGGCGGGACGTATCCATCTGCCTGTAGAATGGGCGCGCCTTGGCGCGTGCTGTCTTACTCTTCATCGGGAAAGGCTTCATCCAGAAGCTTGGCAAAGTAATGGTCGCGCAGATGAGAGGGAAGAATCAGCACATGGTTGTTCAGATATAAAGTGGGAAGAGCAATATCCTGAAAGAGTACAGAAGAACTGGGAGATAAGTAGCAGGCATGTGTTCTTCCTTTTCGTGTGGTAAAGGAAACCCGGACAAAGTCGTCTTTTACCCGAATCCTGGTGCGGGAAACGGAGCCAACCTTATGGGCGCGGCGGTACATAACGGCCCAGATGGAGTATCGGATGGGGGCGTAGATCCCGCAGTAACCAAAGAACAGGATGCCAACCACGGAAAAGAGCAGAATGATGCACGGCATCCAGAGAGAGGAAAAAGAGCCGTCAGGGAACCGGACGGATAAAGAGCGGAAAAGCCAGTAAAGAAGTACGGCATTGAGGACGGCGCCCAGTGCGCTGAGCAGGGGATTGAAATAGACGGAGCTGTCATTTCCCAAGGGGAACATTTTCATGTAAGGATTGGCGAAGCGTTCCTCAATGATGGTGAAGTTATCCTGTTCCACTTGAAACGTATTTTTTGAAAACATAATCGTTTGCCTCCTTTCTTGGCAATGCCTGGCGGAAAATTTCTGACAGAACATTACACAACTATAATATATATTCGTTTTAGATGAATTAATAAATAATTAAAGAAAACCGAATAAAATTTAAATGTATAAAT
>CAJFUP010000204.1 GCA_904420225.1 uncultured Lachnospiraceae bacterium | reverse complement strand
ACCACCTTCCTTGGCAGAAAACCGATTTTCCATCGGCTCTGATATGGTTATCCGTTGAGGATTCCTCCCATGACCGGCAGAGTTCCAGTGTTTAACTTTTCCAAAGAGGGCTTTGCTTCATCCTCGAATTTGACGATTTTGCAATTCCCTCTTTCCCTTTTAAGCGCATGTCTTCAGTGGATCCCAAGAATCTGACACACTTCTTCTTTCATATTTTCAGCATCGCATACCCGCGTGTGGCGTACCGGCGCGGTGCGGATTTCCTCCACAGCTTTCGGCACAATTACGCCGCTTAAGCGCTCCAGCTCGTCCACCAGCTGAAAATCATCTTTGCCCACGCATGCCTCTCCCAATGCCTCCATGACGCTTCTGGCAAATTTGTAGGGGCTTGCCGTGGAGGCGATCATGGTTTTGGCAGTATCTTTTGTTTCGTTTACATACTTTTCATACACACAGGATGCCACGGCAGTATGCGTATCCATGACGTATCCCTCTTTTTCATACATACGGCGAATCGCCCCGGCCGTCTCCGCTTCCGTGGCATAATTTCCGTAAAAATCTCCCAGCCGCTCTTTCATGGCGTCTGTAATGGTGTACGCTCCTGTTTCTGTCAGCTGCTTCATGAATGACGCGTCCACACGACAGGCCTCTTCCCTGTCATTCTCACTTGCAATCTGAAAAATCAGCCGCTCCAGATTACTGGAAATGAGGATATCCATGGAAGGCGATGAGGTCAGCACAAAAGGCCGGTTGCGGTCATATGTGCCGGTGGAAAAGAAATCAAACAGCACTTTATTTTCGTTGGACGCACAAATCAATTTTCCAATGGGTACTCCCATCTGCTTGGCGTAATATGCTGCCAGAATATTGCCGAAGTTACCGGTTGGAACGGTCACATTCACGACCTCGTTATCCTGAATTTCACCGGCCTTGAGCAGCTTGGCATATGCGTATACATAATAAACCACCTGGGGTACCAGACGGCCAATATTAATGGAATTGGCTGAAGAAAATTGGAATCCTGCCGCTTTCATCTTGTCTCCCAATTCCTCATCGGCAAAAATCCTTTTCACACCGCTCTGGGCATCGTCAAAATTGCCGCGGATGGCCACCACCGCAGTATTGTCTCCCTTCTGCGTCACCATTTGTTTCTCCTGAATGGGGCTGACACCGTCCTGGGGATAAAATACAATGATCCGTGTCCCCGGCACATCGGCAAAACCCGCCATGGCAGCCTTGCCCGTATCTCCCGATGTGGCAGTCAAGATGACAATCTCATTTTTACACTGGTTTTTCCTGGCAGCCGTAACCATCAGATGGGGAAGGATGGAGAGAGCCATGTCTTTGAACGCAATGGTGGCGCCGTGAAACAGCTCCAGATAATAAGCTCCGTCTTTTTTCACCACGGGCACAATTTCCGGTGTATCAAACTTCTCATCGTATGCGGCACGGATACACGCCTTCAGTTCTTCTTCCGTATAATCCGTAAGGAATCGCTTCATGACTTCATATGCTGTTTCCTGATAGGACAGTTCAGCCAATTCTGCCATGGGACAGTCCAGAGCCGGAATCCTATCCGGGACAAACAGCCCTCCGTCCTTTGCCAACCCCTGCAGCACTGCCTGGGACGCCGTATATTCCGTCTGATCTCCTCTGGTACTCCTATATTTTACTTCCATTGTACTCCTCCTAATCGCTAACCAGTCTCATGTTCCGCCAAATGCCGGGATAAACCAATCCCCCGCAGTCTGCGGGGGACAGGACTTATACGTCACATAATAGCATACTTTTTTTCATTTGTCATCCGGTTTTTACGTCTCAGAAAAACTTTTGTACTCACAGCAAAGACACAATCACGGAAGAATGGATGCCATTCGATTCAGCACTCTTCCGCACTTTCACTCGCCTTCTGGGAGAATGGATGCCATTCGATTCATCATATCCACATCCCCGATGGCGTCCAGACTGTTGAGGAAGAACACATCCTGTACCTGGTTCTCTCTGACAAAATCCGTTACACTTCCTTGATAGTAACGATAATCAATGATATGAATGGTTTCATAATGATCCACCAAAAATGGGATAAAGGCATTGGCGAAAGATTCCTTTACCACCACACAGGAAGATCCGTCTGTGATGGCAGGATTTTCGATAATGCTGTAAGGGTTATCACCGGCAACGAAACAGCTGTATTTTACTCCCGCCTGATAATTGCTCACATCATTGATGATATTCCAATTCAGAGTCTGACCATCTGTCTGTGTAAACTGCATGGTGTTTACCCCCATGGGCACATATGCCTCTACGGTATCCGGATGGCTTCGCAGCTCTTCCGACTGCAGAGTGGAGTAATAGCTTCCCAGGAATCCCGGAAATTCTTTCTTTTCAAATTGATCCAATGAATGAGGCGTTACCCCTTTTACCGCAGCCCAGTCTGTATAGGCATAGTATGAGCCCAAAGCCGTCCAGTGATGATCTGTGTTGAAATAAATGTACTCATCCTTATGGGCCAGCAATGTATCGTAAATGGGAATCGTGCGCACCTGATCCCCTGCCAAGGTTTCCAGACTTTTATAGTAATAGTTTGTGGCCTTTTGGGCATCGCTGATGGCCAGCTCCTGGATCTTCTCCTCAGACAACTGGATACTGCTGCTGTCCGGCACCAGCATATCGTATACCTGCGCTGTTCCCTCCAGATTGACAGCCATCTCCGCCACTGCCCGGATATAAATATCCGCCGCGCTGCGGTTGAAATAATACAGGCCATATGCCTTGGCTCCATCCTGGTAGACACCCCCCTGCACCTGGGGCTGCAGTTCGTCGGCCACCACGCCTCCGGCATCTGGAATATCATCCTCTCCCAGCGTCTCGGCAACCTGCGTCTCATCATTGGCAGCTTCTTCCGTTTCCTGCCGCTGACTGTCGGCGCTGCTCTCTGATGCCCCCGGCAGATTTCCGTGATCCGATCCGCTGCCATCCGGCTGCCCCGAATCCCCAGCTGTCTCCAATCCATCCATGATATCCGGAATCTCGTCTCCGCCTGTCACACTTCCGTGGATCTGTTCTGTCTGAATGCCGTACAGACTTTTCAGCGCCTGATTTCCTGCCAACAGCTGATCGCGGAACGGATACGTATCGGCATACCAAGTATCCAGCTGTTTAAAAAATTCACCATTGACAAACGATGCCGCCTCCCATCCCGGCAGCTTTGTCAGTTCTCTCTTTTCCTGATCTGACACAGTCGGCCGCAGAGGAATGATGAACCCCAGAATCATTCCGCCAAACAGCAATGCGAAGAAAAGAATCAGGCCAATGCTTCGAAAATGATACTCCGCCCGGCTCTTTTTATGCTCATATGCTCTCTTTAACATCAATTCAACCTTCCTTCCCATCTGCCTGTTTAAAACTGGAAATACAAGAACGGATTATAGCTGTTGCCCACCAACGCCATGACAGACAAAAGCAGCAGAATAACAGGTGTCACCATATCCAAAAACAGCATCCCATAAGGAACTTTTCTCACATTGTCTGCCCTGCGATACCACCAGCTGCGGAACGTTTTTCCCAGCGATGTGACAGCGATGATGCAAAACAGCAATAAAAAGATATTGTTTTTAAACAAGATCGATGTCTCTGTATTCATCCATACATGGCCATTTCCAAACATGCCTGCCAGCACAGTTCCCAGCTGCTGAAGGTTTTCAAACTTAAACAAAACCCAGCCAAAGAGAACCGCAATTACTGCGTAAATATGGCCCACAACCGGCACTTTCTTCAGCGCTTTCCCGTAAATAAACCGCTCTCCCATCAGGAAAAGGAACATGTAGAGTCCCCAAAAAACGTAATTCCAGCTGGCTCCGTGCCAAAGCCCTGTCAAAAACCATACGCAAAACATATTGCGGACCGTGAGCAGATTTCCGGCTCGGCTTCCGCCCAGAGGAATGTAAACATAATCCCTGAAAAAGGTGCTGAGAGAAATGTGCCATCTCCGCCAAAAATCCTGGATGGATTTGGCCATATACGGGTAGTCAAAGTTTTCCAAATAATGGAATCCCACCATCCTTCCCATACCGATGGCCATATCCGAGTAAGCCGAAAAATCCAAATAAATCTGGAACATATAAAAAATCATCCCCAGCCACAGCCCTGCCGTGGACGCCGCCTGGAGTCCTTCCAGCCCAGCTGGCAATAAGGTATCCGCCACACTGGCGCAGGAATTGGCCAAGATGGCCTTTTTGGCCAGGCCGATGCTGAATCGGCGCACGCCGTCGGAAATATCCCGATATGTAATTTTTCTCTCTTCAATCTCGTGTTCCACTGTCTGGTAGCGTACAATGGGACCCGCAATACACTGGTGAAACAAACTGGAATAAAGCAGCAGCTTCCAATATTTGGGCTGCGCTTCCACTTCCCCCCGATATACATCAACCACATAGGATAAAAGCTGGAACGTGTAGAAGGAAATTCCAATGGGGAGGACAATTTCCGGAATCACTTTGGGAAATCCGGTGAGCAACTGGATATTTTCCAGAAAAAATCCGGTATACTTAAAAAATCCCAAAAGCCCCAGCATCAAAACGCATTCGACCGCAAGCCAACGCTTTTTCCCTTTCTTGTCATCCCTGCCGCTGATCTTTCTGGCGCAAAACCAGCTGATCCCAGTCATTCCCAAAAGGAGAATCAGATATTTGGGGCCGCCCCATGAATAAAAAATCAGGGAAAACAGCAGCAATACCACATTTCTTCTTTTGATGGTTCCGGCAAAAAAGTATGCCAGTAAATTCAGTGCCAAAAACGCAAATACAAACAGTAAGCTTGAAAATACCATAAAGCAACCGTGCCTTTCTAGTCTTCTGGAGCAAATTGGCTGCGCATGCGCCGCAACACAAAGCTGCCGCATTAAGCAACGGCTCTGAGACGACTTTTCATCCTCCGCTTAATGCGACAGCCACAAAACTCTTTCCTAATTTTCTGCTCTCAATATTTAGTCTTCTTTGATCTTCACAACAACCTTCTTCACCGCGCAGGGCTTCTCAAACATGGCCTTGGGTTTATGGCCATCCTGGGGCTGAAAAATGCAGAACATTCCGTCATGAGCCGCCACATCCAGGCCTCTCACATCGTTGGTATAAAATGTCACATCCTTCTCCGGATTGTACTCTACTTTCACTTTCAATTCTGCCCTGGGCGCGTATCCCATAACCTCATCTCCCTTGATGATGTACTGGATATCTGTATAATGCTCATGGGTCTCATACTTGGCATCTTCCCAGGGAAGAGTCGTGTACTCCTGCACTGACGCATAAACTTCTTTCCCATCGATCTCATACTTGCCGACTTCCAGATTTTCCAGGTCACTATTCATAAGAAAATCAATGGCTTTTTCGTAATTTTTTCCCAGGCCCTTATAAGCAGCCAAGTTCTCCTTTGTGTCAAAAATCATAATCCTCACTCCTTTTCCACATTATTTGATTCTGATGGCATTATATCGCGTCTTTTTTTCAGATTCAAGTCTTTCCATCAACAAATCTTTTACAAATATCTAACCGATGTTACAATATTATTACTGAAACGGCAGCCACTTCACAGATTCAAATACTTGGCCACATATTTTCCCGTATACGAAATGGGATTGGCTGCCACTTCCTCCGGCGTTCCCTGGGCAATT
>CAJFUP010000203.1 GCA_904420225.1 uncultured Lachnospiraceae bacterium | reverse complement strand
TGGAACTCTGCCGGTCATGGGAGGAATCCTCAACGGATAACCATATCAGAGCCGATGGAAAATCGGTTTTCTGCCAAGGAAGGTGGTGTAATAGCGCACGCCGCAGGCAGCCAAAAGGTCCGGCAGACGGTGAAAATCGTATGCGATATGTTGGGGCGCATGGGCATCGGATCCGATGGTCAGTATCTCCCCGCCCAACTCCACATAGCGCCGAATCAGATCCTCATGGGGATTGGGATGGCCCAGGCCGTATTTGAAGCCGCCGGTGTTGCACTCAATCCCCTTTCCTTTGGCAATCAGGAGCCTTAAGATCTCATCCAAAATGTCACAATACTCAATATAGGAATAGGATGTATGCCCCGAGGGAACATAACGGATCACATAGTCAATGTGGCCATATACATCGAAACAGTCAAAGCAGCGAATGTTGGCCAGAGTCTCCTCCAAGTAGAGCCGGATACTTTCTTTTTCCGTTCTGCCCTGCCAATAGGAGGCTACATAAGGGTCCTGTCCCCGCACCACGTGGGTGGAGCCGATGACAAAATCAAAGGGATAAGACGACACCACAGATGTGATTTCGTTCACATAATCTGGACGAAGCCCGGCTTCTATGCCGATGGCGATTTGGATGCGTCCGGCATAGGCATCCCGCAGCGTTTCCATGGTTTTTGTGTACTCAGGCACATTCAGCTGAAATTCACCTGTGGGATACGCGTAATCCTCGTGATCTGTGAAGCACAGAGAAGTCAGGCCATGTTCCAAAGCAGCGTCAAGCTGCATCTGGGCAGATGCTTGGGAATCATCGGAAAAATTAGTATGTGTGTGGAAATCAGCTTGTATCATAAACACCTCTTCTTTCTGCGTAAAGAACCGCATGTTTTTGCAAAAAGGGATAAAAACTGGAGAAATCTCCCGGTTTTCTTTAGGATAATTCACAGAATCCCAAATGTCAACGGACAAGGTGTTTACTTTGTTCTTTTTTTTCGGTACAATAACTGTCGAAAGAGAGAGGAAGGCCATGATGCGTGGGAAAGCGGCGCACAGGGTTTCATAGATCTGGAAGAAAAGCAGTCTGAACACAGGCGGTTTTTGGGATATTGGGAGGAATTGGATGATATTAGCTGTAGCGGCGGAATATCTGTCAGCGGCAGAGCATATAAAAAATTTGTTCCTTTGCTGCGGCGGATTGGGAATATTCCTATATGGAATACACGTTATCTTGGAAGGATTGGGAGAGGCATCGGGAAATCGTATCCGGCAGCTGTTGGATACACTTACCAGTAATCGTATCCTGGCTATTTTTTTTGGCGCAGTGGTCACTGCTCTGACGCAGAGCAGCGGGGTCACTGCGGTGGCCGTGGTGGGATTGGTTCATGCGGGATTCATGGGGCTGGGGCAGGCAGCAGGGGTGATCATGGGAGGCAGTATCGGCGTTTGTCTCATGTCATGGGTGCACTCAATGGAGCTGCTGGACGATGCTTCACTGGTCTTGGATCCATCGCTGTATGCACCGCTGGCGGTGGCGATTGGCGCTGTTTTGGTGACTGTGGGCAGACAGCCGGTGAAGCAGCTGGTAGGCCGTTTTTTGGTGGGATTTGGTCTTTTGTTTTTGGGCATGGATTTTTTAAAAAATGTTTTAACCGCCTATGGCCAACAGCCGTATTTCCAAGACATGATGGAGCTGTCAGGGGAGATTCCCCTTGTGGGTATAGCCGTTGGAATCCTTTTGGCAGCACTTGTGCAGAATTCCGCGGCGGTAATGGGACTTTTACCCATGGCAGCTGCCGCAGGCGTCACAGTGACGACAGCCAGTGCCGTCTATCTGGGCCTGGGAGTCAATGTGGGAATGTGTGTGTCAGCCCTGCTGGCCAGCGTCCGTGTGTCTCGTTTGGCCAGACAGGCCGCTGTTTTTCAGTTGTGCTACAGCATTTTGGGAACACTGGTGCTGGGAATTGGGGCTGTACTTCTGTTTCAACTGGGTGCAGTGGACGGCAGCGCCCCGGTGAATGATGCTCTGACAGCCGCAGCTTTCGCCGGCGCCCAGGCGGTTTACGCCATATTGATGCTTCCCTTGGCGGGGCCGTGTCTGAAATTGACACGGAAACTGGTTTCCGGCAATGGGAGCGCAAAGGTGGAATATGGGGGAGAGTGTTTATCCGTGGAGCCAAAGTGGGAGCCGTCCAGCCCGGAGCGGGCGGTGAAAGATGCTGTGGAAGAGCTGAGCCGCATGAGCCAGCTGGCTCTGGATCAAATCCGGCTGGCCATGGAAGCAGTGTACGATGGAGATCACGATAAGATAAAGAAAGTATATGATAATGAAGAAACGGTAATCCAGCTGGGGAAACGTTTGACAGAGTATTTGGCAGCGGCCAACCGTCTCTCCATGTCGGAACACCGCAGGCTGGTGATTTCCAATCTCTTTTTTACGGTGAATGACATAAAGCATGCAGCACGGCATGGGAAAAATATTGCGGAACACGCGGAAATCATGATACGCGACCATGTGACTTTGACATCTGCCGGAATGGAAGATCTAAAGGCAGTGGCGGGAAAGGCGACAGATGCCTTCAGCTGTGCGGCCTTGGCCCGCGAAAGCGGAAGCCTGGATGATGTGCGCCGTGTCGTTTCGCTGAGTGACGACGTGGACATGCTGGAGGAAGAGATGCGGGACAGAGCGCTTTCACGTCTGTCAGAGCGGGCCTGCGGCGTATCTTCCAGCGTGATCGTGTTGGATATATTGGAAAATCTGGTGGGAATCGCCAACCGTGCCGTCAGCATGGTGGGATATGTAAAGGATGAAATGTAAGCAGTAGGGAACGTT
>CAJFUP010000202.1 GCA_904420225.1 uncultured Lachnospiraceae bacterium | reverse complement strand
GTCTCCACCCTCCCCGTATGCGGAAACATATCCACCGGCTGTATCCTTTTCACCTGCCACCCTTTCTCCTTCAACACTTTCAAGTCTCTCTGCTGCGTCTCCGGATTACAAGATATATACACCAATCGCTGGGGCTGCATCTGGCTGACCGCTTCCAAAAACTCCGGCGTGCTGCCCGCCCGGGGCGGGTCCATGAATACCACGTCCATCCGCTCCCCTCTAGCCGCCATTTTCTGAATGGCAGCCGTAGCATCCGCGTTGACAAATTTGGCATTGGTGATTCCATTATCTTTGGCGTTTTGAGCTGCACATTTGACTGCACTTCCATTGCGCTCGATTCCAAGTACAAACTTGGCCCGGGAAGCCGCAGCAAGGCCAATGGTGCCGACGCCGCAGTAAGCATCCAACACTGTCTGATTTCCATCCAACTCGGCCGCTTCCATGGCCGTTTGATACAAAATCTCTGTCTGGACAGGATTGACCTGGTAAAAGCTGGATGCCGCGATCCGAAATGTGATGCCGCACAGGCGATCCACAATATATCCTTTCCCGTAAAGCACCTTTTCTGAAAATCCCAGCACAGCGCTGGTGGAGCGGGGATTGATGTTTTGAACGATCGTCGACACCTGGGGACAAAGTTCTCTAACTTTTTTGACAAAGCTTCGGGAACCGGGCAGTTCCTTGGAGGCGGTGACCAGCACGGCCAATATTTCATCGGTCAAACGGCTGTGGCGCACCAGCACATGGCGGATGAGTCCTGTATGGCGGTCTTCATCGTAGGGTTTATACCGGCAAAAAATCGCCGCCCTGCGCACCGCGTCAATGGCCTCATCCAGTCTTTCATGGTGAAGCAGGCAGGCTTCCACAGGGATCACCATGTGGGTTCCTTCTTTATAGATTCCACTGACCAGCTGACTTCCCTTTACAGCGGAAAACGTGGAAATCGCTTTGTTTCGATAATGCCATGGATGCTCCATCCCTATGATAGGCCGTACTTTGCCGAAATTTCCCAGCAAATTTTTGACATATTTTTGTTTCTTCTTTAACTGCTCTTCATAGGAAAAATCCAAATAGGGACATCCTCCGCATCCCTTTTTCTTCTGCTCACACTCTCTTTGCTTCACCATTATCCTTTTATTCCCTATCCTTTTTCTTTATCTTAAATTGTTTATTTTTCACTTTCTGAGCGTTTCATTCTTTCTCTGCCTTGCGCCCAACTCCATGCTGATTCCGTGCCATTTTACGCCTACCGCCCTCCGGATCCCATGGGTATGTGTTGGGGCAAATGGCCTTTTGACTCCAGCCTTATATTCTGATTATATCATACGCCTTCGGATTCCACAATTTTTATGTCACTATGTCAAATGACAGCAGCTCATCGGCGTGTCTGAACCATTGCAATACAGCCGGCATAATGGGACAGAAATGATCCTGCCAAGCCCATGGAAAACAAATTTGACATCTCATTTTTCCCATGTAAAACAGATTGGATGGACAGATACGCCGATACATTGTATAGTATTGTTACCGGAAATCGTTTCATGGATGCAACACAAAAACTCTCCGGTTCCACCGCCAAAAGGAACCGGGAAAAATAGGGGGTGTTCGTTTGAATATCGGATCCAAATTGAAAAAAGCCCGCATAAAAGCGGGTATGACCCAGGAACATGTAGCGGAACAAATCGGCGTTACCCGCCAGACCATGTCCAACTGGGAAAACAGCAAATGTTATCCTGACATCAGAAGCGTTGTCGCACTGAGTGACCTGTACGAAATCAGTCTGGATGAGCTGCTAAAAGAAGATAGCCAATTAATGGAGTATCTGGAGGAAAGTACCGATGTGGTAAAAAGCAGGCAGAAACTGTCCAGGCTGATCCTGATTCTGGCCTATGTGGCCATTTGGGCCTTGGTCATCATGACGTTTTGGTTGGGCGGAAGAACCGATGCCATGGGATTTTCCCTGGTGAACTTTTACCTGATTCTTCCAGCTTCCACCATTATTATTTCCATTTTCATCGGCTCCTCCGATGGCTGGTCCAACTGCAAATGGCTGATGCTTCTTTTCTTCGGTCTTATGAATATGCTGGCTCCTTATGCCACATTTTCACTGGCCAACATGATCTCTTTGCAGTTTTCTCTGCTTCGTTGGCCCGATCTTTCTGGCATGCTGCCCGGCATTTTATGCGGCGCTTTGGGAATGGGCATCGGCTCCCTTATGAAAACTGCAGCCAAAAAAAGGCGGAAGAAGACACCGCCTTATGCCGCTGAATGACTTCTCCCGCCGCCTGCCTTGCACGCAGCCTCAAATTCTTTTAACTTCTGCTTTGCCTCACGACTCAGCCCTGTGGGAACCTGGATCTGAACCGTCACATATTGATCACCGCGGACCGCTGGATTATTCATGGCCACAATTCCTTTGCCCCGCAGACGAATCTTGGTGCCGGACTGGGTACCTGGCTTGATCTTGCAGACCACCTGACCGTTTATGGTGGGTATCACGGCTTCACCGCCAAATACGGCTGTGGTAAAAGGAATGTTCACTGTGGAGTACACGTCCGCGCCTCGACGCTCAAAGCCCGGCTTCTGCGCCACCTTCACTTTCATAAGCAGATCTCCCGCCTGGACACCGGCCGCCCCGGGCATGCCTTTGCCCCGCAGACGAATCGTTTTCCCATCCTCGATTCCTGCTGGAATGTGTACCTGCAGTGACTGAATACTGCCATCTTCCCTCTTAAGACGCACAATCTTATCACAGCCAAAGGCTGCCTCGTCAAAGGTAACCTCCACTTCCGTATTCAGATCTGCGCCTTTTGCGGAAAACGGGCCGCTGCCAAAATGATCGCCATGGAAGGAACTCCCATGGAACCCGCTGCCGTCGCCAAAACTGCTCCAGCGGAAACTGCTACCGGAATGGTTTCCACCCGATTTGCTTTGGGAATGGGAGGAACGGGACGCTGAAGCTCCCCGGCCGCCAAACATACCGCCAAACAGATCGCCGAATATGTCATCCATATCCCCGCTCTCAAAATGATATTCCCGGTAACCGCTGCCATCTGAACCGCCGAATCCGCCGAATCCTCCAAAACCACTGCCGCCAGCTGCGCCGCCAGTGCTGGCCCCGCTTCCGTCAAAGGCAGCATGGCCAAATTGATCGTACAGCTTCTTTTTCTCCGGGTCACTGAGCACCTCATATGCCTCTGTCACTTCTTTGAACTTTTGCTCCGCCTGCGGATTTCCGGCATTGGTATCCGGATGGTATTGTTTCGCCAATTTTCTGTATGCTTTTTTTATCGCTGCTCCATCGGCATTTCTGCCGATCCCCAGAACATCGTAGTAATCTCTCTTCGTTCCCATAATTA
Source organism: uncultured Lachnospiraceae bacterium (assembly GCA_904420225.1). Classification (GTDB taxonomy): domain Bacteria; phylum Bacillota; class Clostridia; order Lachnospirales; family Lachnospiraceae; genus Fimimorpha. The sequence goes on along the minus strand of CAJFUP010000202.1, from coordinate 47,567 downwards.
TCACCCTCGTCCATGAAACCAGAGTCAGCCCCTGGAACGCGCCTCATTGGTCTGATGGCCGTCCGCGGGGATTGCACCACAAAGGAACCTGCGTACTTGCCGCGGCTCCTTTGTTCTATTTGTACTATAACACATGCATTCTAGTTTGTCAAGGGCAAAATTCAGTGGACAAACCGTTTCCTCTCCGCCCATGGCGCTTTCATTTGATAGGTTTTTGCCTGCGGCGCAATCACTTCACCGCAGCAAATGCCGCATCCAAGGCCGCCAGCAAATCCTCCGCCTTCTCAATGCCGATGGACAGCCGAATGGTGTTGGGCCGGATCCCCTGATCCGCCAGCTCTTCTTTCGTCAGCTGGGAATGGGTGGTGCTGGCCGGATGAATGACCAGAGATTTCACATCCGCCACATTGGCCAACAGAGAAAAAATAGGAAGATGATCAATGAACTTGCAGGCAGTATCGGCGGTTCCTCGGATCTCAAAAGTAAAGATGGATCCGCCCCCACAGGGAAAATATTTCTTGTACAGCTCATGGCTGGGTTCTCCGGGCAAAGACGGGTGATGTACAGCCTCCACTTGGGGATGCTTGGACAAATACTCCACAACCCGCAGGGCATTGCTCACATGACGCTCCACCCGCAGCGAGAGTGTTTCCAAACCCTGAAGAAACAAAAACGCATGGAAGGGCGACAGCGACGCCCCCGTATCTCTGAGTAAAATGGCGCGAATATAGGTGACAAACGCCGCCTTTCCCGCTGCTTCCGCAAAGGAAAGACCATGATAGCTGGGATTGGGCTGAGAAATCCATGGATATTTTCCGGAAGCCTTCCAGTCAAAACTTCCTCCCTCCACAATAACACCACCGATGGCGGTCCCATGACCGCCTATGAATTTGGTGGCGGAATGGATGACGATATCTGCCCCGTATTCCAAAGGCCGCAGCAGATATGGAGTGGCAAAGGTGGAGTCCACCACCAGAGGAATCCCGTGTCTATGGGCTATCCCTGCCGCTTCCTCCAGATCGATAATGTTGGAATTGGGATTGCCCAGAGTTTCCACAAAAATCGCCTTGGTGTTTTCCTGTATCGCTGCCTCCATGGCCCCCTTTTCCTCTGGATCCACAAATGTGGCCGTAATGCCTGACGTAAGCGGCAGAGTATGGGCCAGTAAATTATACGTACCTCCATAGATGGTTTTGGCCGCTACGATATGTTCTCCCGATGATGCCAGCGCCTGAAAAGTGTACGCTATAGCCGCCGCTCCGGAGGCCACCGCCAGTGCCGCCGTCCCCCCTTCCAACGATGCCATTCTCTTTTCAAATACCTCGGCTGTGGGATTTCCCAGCCTACTGTAGATATTTCCCGCATCCTCCAGGGCAAAGCGCGCCGCCGCGTGCTGGGAATCCCGGAACACATACGAAGTACTGGCGTAGATGGGCACCGCCCTGGCATCTGTTGCCGGATCTGCCTGTTCCTGCCCCACATGGAGCTGGCGCGTTTCAAATCCCCATGTTTTCGGATCCCTGATATCCGTAAATATTTCATTTTTTTGCATATACAATCCTCCTGAATCTGGTTTTCCCGTATTGTCCCACAGTTTCCTCTGCCATTAGGCATCTCCAAAGAGTGGAGTGGATAAATATCGTTCTCCTGTATCCGGGAGCAAAACAACAATGGTCTTTTCCCTGTTTTCCTGCTGCCTGGCCAAATGAACGGCCGCACATAGGGCGGCTCCGGAAGAAATCCCCACCAGTACGCCCTCCTCTCTGGCCATTCGCCTGGAATAGGCAAAAGCCTCCTCATGTTCCACTGGGAAAATCATGTCATAAATTTCCGTATTCAAAATCCCTGGCACGAATCCAGCCCCGATTCCCTGAATCTTATGGGGTCCAGCCATTTTGCCGCTCAGTACCGAAGAGTCCGCCGGTTCCACGGCCGCCACCTGTATGTCCGGTCTGCGCGATTTCAGATATTCACCCACACCGGTGATGGTTCCCCCGGTTCCCACTCCGGCCACGAAAATGTCCACCGCTCCATCTGTATCCTCCCAAATTTCCGGACCAGTGGTCATCCGATGCACCTGGGGATTGGAGAGATTTTCAAATTGCGCTGGAAGAAAACTGTCCGGTATCTGTGCTGCCAGTTCCTTTGCCTTTTGAATGGCGCCATTCATCCCCTTGGCACCTTCCGTCAGTACCAGTTCTGCTCCATATGCTTTCATCAGAAGACGCCGTTCCACACTCATGGTTTCCGGCATCACCAAAATCACTCGATATCCTCTGGCTGCAGCCACAGAGGCCAGACCGATGCCCGTATTTCCAGACGTCGGCTCAATGATCACGCTTCCTGCCTTTAATCTCCCAGCCGCCTCCCCATCGTCCAGCATGGCCCTGGCGATTCGGTCCTTAACAGAACCGGCTGGGTTGAAAAGCTCCAGCTTTGCCAGAATACGCGCCTCCAACTTTTCCGCACGCTCCAGGCGAGTCAACTCCAAAAGCGGCGTCCGCCCAATCAGCTGATCTGCCGAAGTATAAATCATCCCCATATGCTTCCCTCCATTTCTTATCTTTTCATTAGCATCTCCCAGACAGCAAGCATCCATGCATCCCGCATGGATTTCAGCCCAACGAAATCACCAGGGCAATTCCTATCTGTTTAATAGGTTATCGTAAGGATACTGGAAATGTCATCTTTTGTCAAGTCAAAACATCTGAGAATGTTCCATTGGAAAAGGGGGTTCAATGATTTCGCACAAAGAAATCTGTATGATAATGCCTGCTGGAAGTTGTTATATAAAGAAAAAACTGTTGATACGTTTTTACATGACGCATCAACAGCTTGTAGCTTCGATCCCGTTACAATCCCCCCTGTTTATCCCCCTCTTTACCGCAGCTGGGGACTATGTTTTCCCAAAAGGCACACAGTCTCCACATGCGCCCCCATGGCAAACATCTCCACAGGCTGCACTTTTTTCACCTCATACCCCATTCCTGTGAGATATTTCAGATCCCTTGCCAAGGTGGCCGAGTCGCAGCTCACATAGACGATGCGCCTCGGCTGCATGGAGACAATTGTTTCCAAAAGCGTCTCCTCACACCCCTTCCTGGGCGGATCCACAACAATAACATCTGCTTTTACCTGTTCAGCACGATATTTCTCCGGCAAAACTTCCTCCGCTTTTCCCACAAAAAACTGAGCATTGGTGATGCCGTTTGCCAGGGCATTCCTCTTTGCATCCTCCACGGCCGGTTCCACAATTTCCACCCCGTAGACCATTTTTGCATGCCGAGCCAAAAATAGGGAAATGGTGCCGATACCGCAGTACAAATCCCACACGATTTCTTCTCCGGTTAAACCGGCAAAGGCCAGAGCCGTGTCATACAGCTTCTTTGTCTGCAGCGAATTTACCTGGAAAAAACTCAGCGGGGAAATCTGATAACGGATATCCCCGATCATATCCTCGATGTAGCGCTTGCCATACAGCCAAACCATCTGTTTGCCCATGATAACATTGGTGCGCTCTCGATTGATATTTAAGCAGATACTGGTCATCCCCTCAATCTCACACAAACGGCGGATCAGCTCTTCTTTGTGGGGAAGTTCTGTTCCATTGATGATAACGCATACCATGATCTGTCCCGTATAATAGCCGTTACGGATTAACAGATGGCGAACCAGACCCCTGTGCGCCTGCTCGTCGTACGGCTCGATACGAAATTCCTCCATAAATTGTTTCATAATATGGATGATGGTCTGACAGACTGGCTGAGCCAGAAGGCAATCCTCCTGATCAATAATGGAATGGGTCCTGCCAGCATAAAAACCGGCCACAATCTTTCCTTCCTTATCTTTTCCAAAAGGCACCTGGGTTTTATTCCGGTATCGAAATGGAGATTCCATGCCAATGACAGGCTGCACCTCCACCTGGGCAAGGCCGCCGATGCGCACCAGATTATTTTTCACCTTCTTTTGCTTCAGCTCCAACTGTTTTTCATATGCCATGGCCTGAAACTGGCATCCGCCGCACTGACGCGCCACCGGACAGGCAGGTACCACCCGATCCGGCGACGGGCGAAGCAGCCGCATCAATCTGCCGTATCCATATGACTTTTTTACCTTGATAATCTTTACCTCTGCCTCATCCCCAATGACGGTATCCTTGACAAAAAGGGGAAAACCATCGGCCTTGCCGATCCCCTCCCCTTCTGTGGTCATATCCTCTATCTTTAAAATCACACTGTCATTTTTCTTCCACATACCAGCCTTTGCTCCTACTCCATCACGGTCTTGCGGATATTGCTGTCCAAAAGGCGATTGAACCCCAACCAGTCACTGGATACATTTCCCTCAAAGAGCTCAATCATAATTTGCAGCTTGGCATCTGTATTGTCCGCAAAGTACAGCGCCAGCGCTTCCATGAGCGCCGGTTTTTTGGGAGAACCATATTCGTATTCGCCGTGGTGCGCCAGGATGCAATGCTTCAGTTCACTGGCCAATTTAGGCGGAAATCCAGGAATCTCCCGAATCCTGGCCCCAATTATTTCACAGCCGATGACAATATGGCCCAGAAGTTGACCGTCATCGGTATAATCATTGCTGGGAAAATCAGAGATTTCCTCCAATTTTCCAATATCATGGAACATAGCGGCGGGAATCAGCAAATCACGATTGAGAATGGGATACTGTCGGCAATAATAATCACACAGTTTGGTGACAGCCAAAGTATGTTCCAAAAGACCGCCGATAAAGCCATGATGAACACTTTTGGCGGCAGAATGCTCCTTGAACCGCTTTTGGAAATCCGGATCCTCCAAGAAGAAACTGCTTACCAACTGGCGCATCTTTTCATTCTTGATCTGCGGTACAAACCCCGTCAGCTCTTTATACATGGCCTCGATGTCTTTTCCAGATACAGGGAAATAATCTCTGGGATCATATTCCCCTTCCCGCGCCCTGCGGATCCTCTTAATATTCAGCTGCAGACTATTGGAAAATGTGGTCACTTCTCCCTCCACCTGGATAAAATCCATGGGTTCAAAATGGCCGATGCCTCCGTTTAGATCCCAGACTTTTCCGTCCAGAGTTCCTGTCTTATCCTGCAGAGCCAGGGAGTAATAATTTTTTCCCATCTTGGTGGTGGCCGTAATCTTTGTCTTGCACAAGAAAATCTGAGAAATGTGCTCTCCCTCGCGTATGTCCTGAATAAATTTCATATCTGTTTAACCATGCCTTTCTATTTCCCGTCTGAAGGCGGGCATCATTTCTCGCCCGCCCCAGTGTACAGTATTCTTTCATCGCTTTTACTAAAATTTCATCCGCAGCCGCAGTCTCAATGTCCCCCCGCCGACGGCCAACCGGTTCCGGCTGGATTCGGTATGGGTCACCGGCTGGCAAATGGGATCTCAATCTCTTCTTTCACATATTCGCCCATGGCATTCCTGGTATGGAGGATAACGGTCACTGTGGTATTGGCCGCCACCTCATCCATGGCTTTTTGGAAATCTCCAGAAACGCGGATCTCCTGCTCCCCGATCTGGGATATGATATCACTGGGCTGAATTCCCACATCATAAGCCGGGCTTCCCTGAATCACTTCCGTGACATAAAACCCCACTGCCAAATCCCGTTCCTCTGCCTGCGTCAAATTTACTTCCTGGCCTCTTATGCCAAGATAGGCGGTATCACGCCCGGCCAGGAGGTCCTCAATCACATATTTCAAATCGGAAATACCAATGGCGGCAGTAACCTCTCCCATGCCACTGTTATTCTCTTCTGTGATCCAGCCAATGATTTGTCCCTGCAAATTCATCAAAACCCCTCTGCCATCTTCCGCGGCTGCCATACTGGTAAAGCAGAGCATTTCATGGCCATCCACCACACTGACATTTTTGGAAAGGTAGGTGATATAGCCGTAGTTGACAGAATCCGGAACTCCCAAGGGGCTTCCTGCGGCAATCACCGCATCTCCCAATTTACACGCATACGAATTGCCAAGTTCAGCCACCCGCACCGATACCGGATACGTCTCCTTTTCTCCCACTGTGATTTCCACCAGAGTGATGCCTGTCAGGCTATCTGTCCCAGTAACTGCGGCCGAGTATTCTCTGTCCTCGATCTGTGCTGTCAATGACTCCGCCCCCTCCAGCATCGCTGAATCCGTCAGGACAAAAATCTGGGTATCTGTTTTCTGCACCACCACGCCAAACGTCTCATTGGTGTTCTCCACTGTCTCGTCAAATAAATCCCGTTCTGGCTCATGGGCCACAATGAGTTTCACAAAAGAGTCCGAAATTAGAGTCAGCACATCACTGCGCAGCCTTTCCAGCTTCAGCAAATCGCTCTGTGTCAGGATCTGATTCTCCAAGGCCTCCTGCACCGCCATGGATATTTGCTCCTCCAGATCTTCCTCTTCCTCCTGGGTTTCTGAAAGAGTCTCTTCCTCTGTGGGAGCTTGTGTGGTGGGCGGCTGTGTGGGCTCATCCCGGGAAAGAGTGAAACTTTCCGTAGTTTCCTCCGGCTGCGGATTCATCTGTTCCATCCATCCCCGGGTCACAGCAAACGCCACTCCGGCCGCTGTACCAAATACCACAGCCAGCACCAAAAACAAAAAAATCCGTCTCACATAAAACCATTTGCTTCTGGGCTTTTTGACAATCTTTTCTTTAATATACGATGTATCTTGATTGTCATGATTCTGTGAATTTGAATGATCAGCCATACGCGTATCCTCCATATCTTCCAGAACATCACTGCAGCCTGGGCAGACTCTCGCGCTATACGCGGCCGCTTTTGCGGCATCACTCCTCACAGCATTCCCCCTGCCCAGGCTTGTCCGTTACTACGATATTCCCTATTATAAGGGAAAAATGCAAAATTGTAAACTATTACTGACTGCCGTTCCCAACAATTACAGCCAATCCCACAAAACGGCAGCGGCCAACCGCGCGGACATGCCGAATCCATCTGTGCGTCTCAGAAAACCCATGAAATCCATCAAAGCGCAAAAACATGACCTGCGGTATGCACCTATTGCTTGTATCGCTTTTTGATTTATTGTATAATCAAGGGAAAGGCCGCTCTTTCGGCCGTGAAAAGACAGATTGGAGGACATCATGAACGAAAAGGCTCTGAAAACCTTAGAGTTTTATAAAATCATAGATCAGCTGACTTCTTACGCGTCCACCCCCCTGGGGAAGGATATGTGCCGTTCCCTGGTACCCATGGATGATTTAATGGCCATCCGCAAGGCCCAAAAAGAAACCAGCGATGCCTTGACCCGCATCCTGCAAAAAGGCAGCGTCTCTTTTTCCGGTGTGAAAGATATCCGGGATTCTCTGCTGCGCCTGCAGGTGGGCGCTTCCCTGGGCATTGTGGAGCTTCTCAATATCAGCTCCCTATTAAATGCCGCCGCCCGCGCCAAATCCTACGGCAGCCGGGATATACCGGAGGATGAACAGGACTCCCTGGATCCCCGTTTTTCCCAGATTGACCCCCTGGTCTCCCTGAACCGGGAAATTCAGCGCTGCATTCTCTCCGAGGAAGAAATCGCCGATGATGCCAGTCCGGCTCTCAGGAGCATCCGCCGCGCCATCCGCACGGCCAGCGACAAAATTCACACCCAGTTAAGCAGCATTGTCAATTCCTCCCGTACCCTCTTGCAGGACGCCGTCATCACCATGCGAAACGGCCGTTATTGCGTACCTGTCAAGCAGGAGAACAAGTCTCAGATCCCTGGTATGATTCATGACCAGAGTTCCAGTGGATCCACAGTCTTCGTAGAGCCCATGGCCGTGGTTAAGCTGAACAACGAAATCCGAGAGCTGGAAATCAAAGAACAGAAAGAGATCGAGGCCATCCTGGCACGGCTGAGCAACGAGGCCGCTGAGCACATGGAGCAGCTGCGGGATGACCTGACCGTATTGAGCGAGCTGGATTTTATCTTCGCCAAGGCCATGCTTTCCCGCCACTATACGGGAAGCGAGCCGATTTTCAACACCAAGGGATACATTAAAATCAAAAAAGGCCGTCATCCTCTTCTCTCCAAACAGACCGTGGTTCCCATCGACATCTGGCTGGGAGACACCTTTGATCTGCTCATTGTCACCGGCCCCAACACAGGAGGAAAAACTGTCTCCCTAAAAACTGTGGGGCTCTTTACTCTCATGGGGCAGGCGGGTCTTCACATCCCCGCCTTCGACGGCTCCCAACTGTCCGTATTTACAGAAGTCTATGCCGACATTGGAGATGAGCAAAGCATTGAGCAAAGTCTCAGCACTTTCTCTTCCCATATGACCAACATCGTAAAAATCTTGGACAAGGCCGATGACCGCTCTCTGGTTCTCTTTGACGAGCTGGGCGCCGGTACCGATCCCACGGAAGGAGCTGCCCTGGCCATTGCCATCCTCTCTTTCCTCCACAACATGAAGGTGCGCACCATGGCCACCACCCACTACAGTGAGCTGAAAATCTTTGCCCTGTCCACGGAAGGGGTGGAAAATGCTTCCTGCGAATTCAGCGTGGAAACCCTGCGCCCCACCTACCGTCTCCTCATCGGCATCCCTGGAAAGAGCAACGCCTTTGCCATTTCCCAGAAATTGGGACTCCCCTCCTTTATCATTGAGGACGCCAAAAAGCACATTGACGCAGAGGCCGAGAGCTTCGAGGACGTGATCTCCAATCTGGAGCAGGCCCGCGTCGACATGGAGAAACAGCAGGCGGAGACCGCCCGCTACCGGGAGGAAGCCGCCCTCCTAAAAAAACAGCTCCAAGAGAAGCAGGAAAAGTTGGATAGCCAAAAAGAGCGCATCCTCAACAAGGCCCGGGAGGAAGCGCAGTCCATCCTGCAAGACGCCAAGGATTTTGCCGATGAAACCATCCGCATCATCAACAAACAGACTGCAGGCGGCAACATCAGCAAGGCCCTGGAGGCGGAGCGCAGTAAGCTGCGGGGCAAGCTGGATGAAACCAGCCAAAGCCTGGCCTTAAAGCCCAAGAAACCTGCCAAAAAGACTGCCAAAGCCAAAGATATCAAAGTTGGCGATGCCGTCCGTGTCCTTTCCCTAAATCTCAAAGGTACGGTCAGCACCCTGCCCAATGCCAAAGGGGATCTATTTGTACAGATGGGAATTCTCCGCTCTCAGGTCAACATCAAAGATATCGAGCTGATCCAGGAGGAGACCGTTACCGGGGCCGGTATGGGCGGTCCCAAGCCGAAAAGCAGTTCCAGCACCATCAAAATGACCAAAAGCGCCTATATCTCTCCTGAAGTGAATCTCATTGGCATGACGGTGGATGAGGCGCTGCCTGTGCTGGACAAGTATCTGGATGACGCCTATCTGGCCCATTTGTCACAGGTGCGGGTGGTTCACGGCCGTGGAACCGGCGCCCTCAGAAACGGGGTTCACAGCCACTTAAAGAAACTGAAATACGTCAAATCCTTCCGCCTGGGCTCTTTCGGCGAAGGGGACTCCGGCGTAACCATCGTGGAATTCAAATGATAGGAGATTGCCATGGCAGAAAAACAACGAATACTAATTGTGGATGATGACGAGAACATCGCAGAACTGATTTCTCTTTATCTGATGAAAGAATGTTATGAAACGAAATGTGTCCTGGACGGAGAGGAAGCCCTCCTGGCGTTCCGGGAATTTCATCCCCATCTAATCCTGCTGGATTTGATGCTGCCCGGCATGGACGGCTACCAGGTATGCCGGGAAATCCGAAAAGACTCCTCTGTCCCCATTATTATGCTTTCCGCCAAGGGGGAGATCTTTGACAAAGTTTTGGGTCTGGAACTGGGGGCGGATGACTATATGATCAAACCATTTGATTCCAAAGAACTGGTGGCCAGAGTCAAGGCTGTCCTGCGGCGCACCGCTGCTCAACCCGCCGCCTCCCATTCCGCTTCCTCCATGCCCGTCCAAAAGGGGCGTTACGTGGAATATCCGGATTTGACGGTGAACTTGACCAATTATTCCGTAATTTACAACGGCCACTCTGTGGAAATGCCTCCCAAGGAACTGGAACTCCTCTACTTCCTGGCGTCCTCGCCCAATCAAGTCTTCACCAGGGAACAGCTTCTGGACCATATCTGGGGATACGAATACATTGGCGATACCCGCACCGTGGATGTCCACATCAAGCGCCTGCGGGAAAAAATCAAGGATCACCCAGGCTGGGCGCTGACCACGGTCTGGGGAGTCGGCTATAAGTTCGAGGTAAAACAATGAAGCATGCACTGCGCCTGAAATTCTTGGTGGGATATTTGGCTGTACTGCTGTTGGCCTTTATCCTCATTGCCACCGCAGGCTCCCGGCTGATCTATTCTTCCCTGGAGCAGGATGCCATTGACCGGCTATATGAGAGCTGCTGTCTCATCGCCAATACATACGAGCAAGCTTCCACCGACAGCTTTGACCGGCTGCAGCTGGAGGCTGTGGCTTCCACCCGGGACTGTGATGTCTGGATTGTAAACCAGTCCAATACCCTGCTGGCCTCTGCCGGTTCCCTGGACGCACCGGAATCGGTTCCCCAATTCAACCCGGCAGGCGGCACGCTGAACCGCTATATGATAGGGAATTTTTACGGAAATTATGATGAGGAAATGCTCTCTGTGTACCGACCCTTGATCCGAGGTACCAATACATTGGGCTACGTGATTACCCACTATCCCATGTCCCGTCTGGCCATACTGCGGGAAAAAATCTTGATTATCGCCTATGTAACTCTGGCGGGCACCATGCTTTTGGCCCTGCTTTTACTGGTTCTCTTTGAACGAATGGTCAGCAAGCCGGTGAGCCGAATTACTCGGGCCGCCAAAGAATATGCGGCGGGAAACCTCACCTACCAGCCCAATGTCAAGTCCCGTGATGAGATGGGATATCTGGCCAATACCCTTTCTGACATGGCCATGCGCCTCAATAACATCGGAGAGGATCAGCATAAATTCGTGGCCAACGTCTCCCACGATTTTCGCTCTCCCCTCACATCCATCAAGGGATATCTGGAGGCTATTCTGGACGGTACCATTCCACATGAGCTTCAGGAAAAATATCTGGGCATTGTCTTGGGTGAAACAGAGCGACTCACCAAGCTGACCCAAAGCCTTCTGACTCTCAATTCCTTTGACACCAAAGGTATCTATCTGGAGCAGAGCAATTTTGACATCAATGGCGTCATCCGCGGCATTCTGGCCACTTTTGAAGGGCGCTGTAAAGAGAAGCGAATCACCTTTGAGCTGACCTTCTCTGACACCAGACAGGTGGTGTACGCCGACAAATCCCGCATCCAGCAGGTCCTCTACAACCTTATTGACAATGCCATCAAGTTCAGCAATCCGGGCTCTGTCATCAATATTGACACCAGCGTCCACCATGAAAAATTGTTCATCTCCGTGAAGGACCACGGCGTGGGCATCCCCAAAGATAGCCTGGGAAAAATCTGGGAACGTTTCTACAAGACAGACACTTCCCGGGGCAAAGATAAAAAGGGAACCGGCTTGGGTCTTTCCATTGTTAAGGAAATCATCCAGGCCCATAAGGAAAACATCGATGTCATCAGTACCGAAGGAGTGGGCACCGAATTTATCTTTTCCCTGCCCATGGCCCAAGAAGAGTCATCGTCCAATTCGTGGAAAGAAATTTTTTAAATTCCCCGCATACGCTTGCGGTAATCAGTGGGCGTTTCTCCCTGATGGCGCTTGAAATATCTGGAAAAATAAAATTGATCGCAAAAATCCAGCTGATCGGAGATCTGACACACGGTAAGGTCCGTGGTTAAAAGCAGCTGACACGCTTGGTTGAAGAGCATTTGATCGAGATAAGCCCCCACTGCCATTCCGGTTTCTTTTTTAAACCGCTTGGCCAGTGTGCTGGGAGAGATGTTCAGCTCTTGCGCCAGATCTCCCACTCGCAAGGCGGAGGAAATCATCTCTCCGGCTCTGGAAAAAAACGCCTGTACCATGGGAGAATAGATGCGCATCTCTTTCTCCGCCAGCCCTGCTGCCTGAATCATGGCAGCCATGGTCTCTGTCAGGAGACCATACAGGGCAAACGAGGCCTCCAGGGAGTCTCTGTCATACCATTTTGCCACCCGTTCCAGCTCCCCTTTTTGGCAGGGTTTTTCATAACAATCCCTGCTTCCCTGAAACAGATCAAAACCATCCGGCATGGGAATATTGACATGAAAATACCATTTCTCCATGTGGTTTTCGCAGCGATAGTCATATTCCAGTCCGGCAGGGATCAGATACGCATATCCTGCCTGCAGAAGCACTCGCCTATGGGGCAGCTCCAAAATCCCCTCCCCTTCTTTTACATAATACAGTCTGGAAAAGGGCGAACACATCTTGTGATACCTCCAATTCTGATCCAAAAAGGCATGTCCGCTCTCCGCCACCACCATCCGGATGGTATCCATTCGATTCTCGATTCTTCGGTTCTTTTCAATTCTCATCCGCTTTTATGGAAACCTCCTTTTCTTTTTCCAGCAGACATGGAATGATACGCTTATCCTCCATCCACTCTGCCAGATTATCCATATTTTTTCTCCGTTTATTACTTTCTCCTTTTTTCCCTTTACTATATACTATTTGTATAGAAAAAACAAGGGAGTTTCCCTGGTGGATATAGGACAAAAGATCCATATACAAATCGGCTGACGCACACTGCCGAAAACCCACCGGGGGAGAAAGGAGTTGCCATGTCCAGCTATGTCACAAGAAAGACACCGGGAGATACTTCCTGGTTTACCCACGACCGCTTCGGCATGTTCATCCACTGGGGGCTTTATGCTCTTCCGGCCCGCCATGAATGGATTAAGAGCAGGGAAAAGATTTCCGAAGAACATTATGACCTATACTTTAAGCATTTTAATCCCGATCTGTACGACCCCACGGAATGGGCGCGTCAGGCCAAGGCGGCGGGAATGAAATACGTGGTTATGACCGCCAAACACCATGAAGGATTCTGCATGTTTGATACCCAATATACCGATTATAAGTGCACCAATACACCGGCGGGCCGGGACTTGATCCGGGAATATGTGGACGCTTTCCGCGGGGAGGGACTGCGCATCGGTTTTTACTATTCCCTCATCGACTGGCATCACCCAGATTTCACCATTGATCCCATCCATCCCCGCCGGGACGACCCAGACGCCAAGGAGCAGAATCAGGGCCGAGATATGCACCGCTATGCGGAATATATGCGCAATCAGGTGACTGAACTGCTCACCAACTATGGAAAGATTGATATCCTCTGGTTTGACTTCTCCTACAGTCAGGACAGAGGAACTGGTGAAAATGCCTGGCAGGTGGGGAAAGGAAAAGATGACTGGGAGGCCGAACAGCTCATTGCCCTGGCCCGCCGCCTTCAGCCCGGCATCATCATTGATAACCGGACGGAGATCGATCAGGATATCTGGACACCGGAGCAGTATCAGCCCACCGAATGGATCCGCCACCCGGAGACAGGGGAACTGGTGACTTGGGAAGCCTGTCAGACCTTTTCGGGTTCCTGGGGATATTACAGGGATGAGATGACATGGAAATCTCCGGAAATGCTGATCCGCATGCTGGTCAACACCGTATCCCTGGGCGGCAACCTGCTGATGAATGTGGGACCCACCGCCAGAGGCTATCTGGATTACCGCGCTGAGGCGGCTCTGGCTGTATATGCAGAATGGATGAAATACAACAGCCGCTCCATTTATGGCTGTACCATGGCAGAGCCGGAGTTTGAAACACCCACAGACTGCCGCCTGACCCAAAGCCAGGACGGTTCACGCATCTATATTCATTTGTTCGCCTATCCGTTCGCCCATCTAAAACTGCGGGGATTTTCCGGCAAAATTGAATATGCGCAGTTCCTTCACGATGGCAGTGAAGTTCTCTTTTCTGACGGCTGCATCAATCACTTCAGTGCGCAAAATGAAAAGACTGATTCTGAAATCACAGTTTTATATCTGCCGGATGTAAAACCCCATTGTCTGGTGCCGGTTATTGAAATCTTCTTAAAATAGTACATTTTTAATTTTTCCAGAAGCCGGTATCGTTTTGGTTTCATTCATGATATAATGATACCAGGGTGCTAAGGCGATGCTTTTTATATCTCCATAAAAACGCATCGTCTTAGCACCCTGGCATTTTTTTGAATTAAAAGTACGGCATCGTTTTCGTCCGTCATCCAGGAGGTATCCCATGAATCAAACCGAATATTATACGGTTCCTTTTGTCTACCAAACGGTTCAGGAATTCCAGGACCGTCCTGCTCATATCACCGTTACTGTCCCGGGTTCCAAGAGTATCACCAACCGCGCGCTTCTATTGGCCACATTGGCCCAGGGTACCAGTACTCTGCGGGGCGCCCTTTTCAGTGATGATTCCCGCCACTTTCTCCAGTGCATCCAAGATCTGGGATTTTCCGTTTCCTCTGATGAAGCTTCCAGCACCATGATCGTTCACGGCCTGGGAGGCGCCGTGCCAAAATCAGAGGCCTCTGTCTATGTGGGAAGCGCCGGCACAGCAGCCCGGTTTCTCACCGCCTATCTGGGAGTATCCCGCGGCACATTCCGTCTAAATGCCTCTGAACAAATGAAAAAGAGACCCATGGCTCCTCTGCTGTCTGTGCTCAGAGACCTGGGTACCCACATTACATATCACGAAAAAGATGGATGCTTTCCCTTTACCCTCACCGGTGAAGGCCCCCGCACTTCCTCCATGAAAGTAAATATAGACCACAGCAGCCAGTTTCTCAGCGCTCTTCTCATCGCCTCTCCCTGCTTTCCAGAAGATGTGCACATCCGCCTGGAGGGATCCCACGGCATGGCGTATATCGCCATGACCACTCGGATGATGGAAGAATTCGGCGTTGCCGCCAAACCGCTGCCGCCGCAGACATATCTCATCCCCCACGGTCAGTCTTACCATGCCTTGGACTACCAGATTGAACCGGATGTATCCGCCGCCTGCTATTTTTATGCCATGGCGTTGCTGCTGGGCATTTCTGTCACGGTACGCCATGTATCCATGGATTCCATTCAGGGGGATATGCAATTTCTCGCCTTTCTTAGGAAAATGGGCTGTCAGGTGGAAGCCGCCCCAATGGGCGTCACTGTGACCGGCCCCAAGTATGGCCGATATCCTGGGATCACTGCCGATATGCATACCTGTTCAGATCAGGCAATCACCCTGGCTGCAGTGGCTCCCTTTGCCTCTTCCCCCACAGTGATCACAGGCATCGGCCACATCCGTCATCAGGAGAGCGACCGAATCCGAGCCATATGCACGGAACTATCCCGTATGGGCATCCGCTGCCAAGAGGGTGAGGATTCCATCACCATCTACCCAGGACAGCCCCATCCCTGCCGAATTCTCACATACGATGACCACCGCATGGCCATGGGCTTCTCCCTGACAGGTCTGCGCGCCCCGGGCATCGTCATCGATGATCCCGGATGCTGCCGTAAGACCTTTCCCCAATACTTCACTGTCCTGGATCAAGCTGTGGCCAATCTCACACCTTCCCGTCCAGCAAATCCTGAAGGGTAACCCCCTCCAAATAAGAGTCGATGAGGCGATCCAGCTTTTTCCACATGGGCAAAGTCAGACAAGCGCCGGAACGGCCGCACTCTGAATCGCCGCAGTGTTCCAGGCAGGAAACTGGGGCCAGACTCCCATCTGTCAGTTTCAAAATAGAGCCCACTGTATACTGATTGGCCGGACGGGAGAGTCGGTACCCGCCCTCTTTGCCGCGCAGGCTTTTTACATAGCCCGCTTTATTCAAAATTGACACTATCATTTCCATATATTTCACTGAAATCCCCTGTCTTCCGGATATGGATTTCAGTGAAATGTATCCGTCTTCTTCCTGCTGCGCCAAATCCAGCATCACACGAAGGGCATACCTTCCTTTTGTTGATATCATCATACTCGCATCAAATCCTTCTCAATTCATCGGCGTACCATAAAATCAGGTCCTGAATTCGGTAAAGCTCAGATTCCTTGCTGGTCTCACGCCACATTTCTTTATAATAATACAGCCAGTTTTCCAAATCCGACGCTGTCTGCCGTCTCTGCTCCAAGCTGTAGCCGCCGTTTAAATCCATGCCTCCAATCACCATGGCCGCAGCCCGGTTTGTCAGCTTCATGGCATCTGCTGCCACCAGAAAACGGGAAGCCCTTCTGCGAAAAGCCGTATCCAGTACAGACAAATGCTCCTTCAGCCGCGCCTTCAACTGCTCAATTTGTCTGTTTTTATCCTCCGCCCGCTGCATCCACCTTTGAGGATCCATGGGCAAAACACCATCCGCTTTGGCGTATTGCCAAAATCTCTCCTCCCAATCCTTCGCATCCGCCTTTGTCTGCGCCAATTCCTTAAAATCACAGACCAAACGCCACGGCACCGCCTCCTGCTCTGACAGGGCCTGGAACAATTCCATGACTGTTTGACTGGGATCCCGGTATTCCAAAAGAGAAATGCGCGCATTCATTTCCTGGCGCGGCATTTCTGCCCCATTCCAGGAAAGCGCAGCGCCGTATATGAGACCCGGCACGGAAAAATCCTGGCAATTGATTTGCCCGAAATCTCCCCAGTCTGTATTCAGCACACCCACTGCGCCATACTCTCTTCCGTATCGGCACATACGGACAATGTTCTCGTATGCGTCCTGATACCGGGGAATCCAGTGATTCCAGCCATTGACACCGCTGCACACATACTGCGTCGCATGGGCATCCGCCATTTTCCTCACCGCTTCATCTGACTGGTTTGGCGCATACCCCCAAGTAAGGCAGATGGTCTGGGGAGGCAGATCTTTGATCATCTCTGGAAATCCGCAGATGATGTCGCCCCAAAACATAGGGATTTTCCCATGGTCTGCCACAAACCGGCACAGTTCTCCCACATACCCCATATACACCTGCTCCAATCCCTTTTCTTCCACCATAGCCCGGCATCGTCCCTTTCCCAGATCAAACGTTTCATCAGCACAGACATTGAAATACTGGGAAGAGAACAGTGCCATATACTCCTCAATCATGCTTTTGGACAGTTCCATACTGCGGGGGTCCGCCGCATTCAGCGTATGGTGAAGCATTCTTCCTCGGAAGGAAAAAGTCTCTTCTTTGCTGTTCTCCATTTCGCAGAGCGGGCTGTACGAATCTGTACGCAGTACTTTATAAAGATGGCCGAAACTGGCCAGAGACGGCACCAAATCAATTCCTCTTTCCCGACAGTAACCGTCCAATTCCATGATCTCCTCAGCTGTCAAGGGCGTATCGTCCCGCCAAACCTCAGAAAAATCC
Organism: uncultured Lachnospiraceae bacterium; assembly: GCA_904420225.1. GTDB lineage: Bacteria > Bacillota > Clostridia > Lachnospirales > Lachnospiraceae > Fimimorpha. Next base: position 30,268 of record CAJFUP010000202.1, on the reverse strand, counting down.
CGGAACAAATACGTATGTTCAATATAAAGCTGCAGTTGATTTAATTTGTACATACACATACAATCTGCCAGCCTTTTCAACGTCTCCAGTGTGGGCACCCGCCCTCTGGTCACATCATGGTAAAAGCCCCTGGCTCCATAGTCAGGCCAGTCTTCCACTTCACAGGCGGAAACTGCCGCCCCCTGCTGGCCAATGATTTGGCGCAGTGTCTGCACTCCGTACATAACCCCTGCCCTCGAAGCGCCTTCTATCAGGATTCCTCCCGGCGATACCGAAAGCCGATAGCCCTGCCGCCGAAGTTTTCCCTCTGGGGCTTTGGTATCTTCTTTATCTGCCGTATCCCTCTCAACACCGAAGCCGTCTTCCGCCTGCGTCCTCAGGACCAGATCCCCTCTCCTGCCTGTCCCTCGGATCACAGCCAGACACATGCCCGTATCCTCCAAAATTTCCTGTTGAAGCATTCGAGCATATAAAAACAGCTCCTGTCCCCCGGATTCCAGCACAATTCTCTGCTGGTAGTCCAGATAAAACACCTCGCTCCCCCACACTGCCCTTTTGGGCTGCGGCAATACCTTCACCATTTGCTTCCCTCCTGTCCACAGCCGGATTTGCCTTTGGGCTTCACCGGTTGATTTTTTTTTGAAAAAACGCCTGCCTATACTGGGACGGCGTCATCCCCTCATACCGCTTAAATAGTTTCATATAATGTTTCTCGTCGGCAAACCCGCACATGGACGCAATGGTATAAATTTTTAGAGACTGATTGGTCAGCAGATTTTTGGAAACTGATACCCGAAGACGATTCAGATAGGGAATCAGCGGATAACCAGTATACTTTTTAAAAAGAGCAGACAAATAGGTGGGATTATAACCAAATCGGTCTGCCACAGAGTTGGCTGTGATATTCCGCCCATAATTGGCCTGAATCCATTCCATCACCTGTTCCAGTGCTGGCGGCAATTCTCTGCGCTTGGTATTCTGTCTGTGAATATTCTCTTGGGTCAGCTCCAATAACACCAGGCTGGCGGCATAGCGGGTCCGCAATGTCACCGCAAAATTATCCCGCCTGGCCATATCCAACAGCTGTACCAGTAAGAGCGTCACCCTATCCGGCGATGGCAAGGAGAAATACTGCGGCAGCACATAGCAGTCGCTCTCCCCTATCCCGTCCAATGGATACGGGGCCGTCTCTTCTCCAGCCACTCCTTTCCACGAGCCAGAAAAGCGAAAATGCACCCAATAATATGACAGTTCTCCCTCCGACGGCCTATGGCCAAAATGCTCTTTCCCTTCTTCCAACAAAAAGACCTGATTCTCACCAATGGCATACTCTCTGCCTTCCTGGGTAATGTACAAAACCCCCTTCTGCACTGCCAGCAAAACGAAAGATGTACAGGTTCGCCGCATATGGAGAAAATGATCTTCGCTGACCAGGTTGCCGCAGGACTCATACAAGACCGGTTCGTCCGCTTTGGAGATAAAATATTTCATCTGGAATCTGACCACCTTATCTGCGATACTAACCATTGCATTTATTTCCGCAAAAGCGTATTCTTTTCCATAGAAAACAACGTTTCTGCTCTGTGATTAGTATACCATATTTTCCCGCAAAAGTATATGCTCACAGACGGCAAATTCCCCGTGAAGCAGGGAAATGGAACACAGAAAGGAGAATCCAATCATGAACACACAATCCAAACAGCCATTTCACGATTCCACCGTGACGCCTGTGGCAGCCTCTGGCGTATCTATCACTGATCCATTCTGGAAAAACTATATGGAGCTGGTGAGAAATCATGTAATCCCATACCAGTGGGAGGCACTCAATGACCGCATTCCGGGGGCCGAACCCAGCCACTGCATCCACAATTTTTCCGTAGCCGCTGGCCGGGAAAAAGGAGAGTTCGGCGGCTTTGTTTTCCAGGACAGCGATCTTTATAAATGGCTGGAAGCAGCGGCCTATTCCCTGATGTGGCACCCGGACAAAGAGCTGGAGGCCCGCATGGACTGGGCCGTGGATCTCATGGCCGAAGCGCAGCAGCCCGATGGCTACCTGGACACCTATTATATCATCAACGGACTGGAAAACCGTTTCACCAATCTCAGAGACAACCATGAGCTCTACTGCCTGGGACATATGGTGGAGGCAGCCGTGGCCTACCACCAGGCAACGGGAAAAGATAAATTGCTGAATATCGCCTGTGCCTATGCCGACTGTGTGTCCGCCATCTTTGGTACCGGCAAAGGCCAGATCCCCGGTTATCCCGGACACGAAGTGGCGGAGATGGCTCTGATAAAGCTTTACCATGTGACGGGACAAGAGAAATACCGGGATCTGGCCCAATACTTTGTGGATCAGCGCGGCCAGTCACCGCTATACTTTGCCCAGGAGGAAGCCGCCCACAAAAGACAAAAGGGTTGGGACGGTACCCTTGGATATGAATATTATCAAGCCCACGAACCGGTACGGCAGCAGCGGGAAGCAGTGGGCCACGCTGTGCGTGCCGTATACTTATACAGCGGTATGGCCGATGTGGCAAAAGAGACCGGAGATGAATCGCTTCTGTCGGCCTGTGAGGCCCTTTGGGACGATATCACCCAGCGGAAAATGTATGTGACCGGCGCCATCGGCAGCAGCCAGTTTGGAGAAGCGTTTACGTTTGCCTATGATCTTCCCAACGACACGGTCTACGGAGAAACCTGCGCTGCCATTGGCCTGGTTTTCTTTGCCCGAAGAATGTTTGAGCTGACCCGCCACAGCCGCTATACGGATGTCATGGAACGGGCCATCTACAACGGCGTCATCAGCGGCATGTCTCTGGACGGAACGGCTTTCTTCTATGTAAATCCCCTGGAAGTGGATCCCTTGGCCTGCCAAAAGGACTTCCACAAATCCCATGTGAAACCACAGCGGCAGAAATGGTTTGGCTGTGCCTGCTGCCCGCCCAATGTGGCACGCCTTTTGTCCTCCCTGGCCAGCTATGCCTATGAGACCGATGCCAAAACCTTTTACCTCAACCTCTTTGTGGGTGCCGATATCCACACAGACGTGGGCGGCGGTCCCCTGACTTTGCAGGTGGAAACTCGTTATCCCTGGGATGAAACAGTTACGGTTCGCATTCTGGAGACCGCCGCCTCTGCCTGGACAATGGCCGTGCGCCTGCCAGGCTGGTGCCGCGACGCCCGCATTTCCCTGAATGGGGAAGCCATGGATCTGACTGCTTCGAATCTGATTAAAAACGGGTATGCCCATCTGACCAGGCAGTGGAAAGCCGGGGATGTTATCCAGCTGCACCTGGCCATGCCGGTGGAGCGCATCGCAGCCAATCCCCGTGTCCGGGAAGATGTGGGAAAATGCGCCGTCATGAGGGGACCTCTGGTTTATTGCCTGGAAGAGGCAGACAATGGACCGGACCTTCATGGAATTTATCTGAACCAAGAGCCCGATTTTACCGTGGAAGAACGCCCTGATCTTCTGGGCGGCATTTCTGTGATTCACGCAAAGGGCCGCTGCCTCACCGAAGCGGGATGGGATTCTCCCTGCGGCGATTCCGCTTTCCCTCCCCTGTACCAACCGTACCAGCCGCCTGTTTTGGCTCCCAAGGATCTGACATTCATTCCTTATTACGCATGGGCCAACCGCGGTCTGGGGGAAATGCTGGTTTGGGTGAGAATTTGACCGACTCTGGCTGGTTTCTCGAAAAAATGGACGGAAACCCCTTCAATTTATGTGGCTTTACGTTGATTTTACGCCCTTCAGCTTGACAGGTTTCTTCAAATATATTACAATAAGTAGCTGAAACATGCGGTTTTATTGGAAAGTCAGCTGTGTTTGATTTTGCCAAATGGCAGGTTTCATGGCTGCCGCCGCAGACATCCGTGCCGCAGAACGGCGCGAACGCTTGACAAGGAAGGGAAGTGTCAATTATGAAAAGTACATTATACATCCAAAGCAACGGCCTGGAAGTGAAGGATTCTGATCTGATCGCACAGATTAAGAAAGAATGCACAGCCAACGGCATGAAGATCAAGGACATCAAAACTCTGAATGTATATGTAAAACCAGAGGAGGCAAAGGCGTACTACACTGTAAACGAAGATGTACAGGGATGTATCGCACTGTAAAACGACGTGAATCATTGGCTAATCTTACTACATAATAACAGCTGTGCCAGGCGCGGCCGCCTGACAGACATAAAAACAGGCAGACGTTCCAAATGACTTTGGAAGCCTGCCTGTTTTTATGTCCCTGTCAGCAGACACATCCTTTCCCCACTCATTCGTCAAAATCAATGGTAATGTAATAACTGCTGTCATGGCGTTCTTTTCCCGTTACCACGCCTTTCCGACTTTTCAGGCGCTGGGAATTCTTATAATTGCGGGACATGGCCAGGGCTGGAACCACGGTGTAATAATAGGACGTGGGCAGCTGCCCTTCCACAATACTCACCTCATCCCCTATCTCCAACACATCCCGCTCCATATCGAATGTTTCGCGGCGCATGGTGCTCCTTTCCGATGGCGTCAGATCTCCTTCAGCTCGCCGCCCTTTATCTCCACAATTTGATTGTCATTTACGGCAATCCACACCGACTGGAAGGACGGATTGTATACTTTATCCAGATTGGCTGTAAACTGCAGGCGTTTGGCCGCATCCATATAGTCCACGATCTGGATATTGGTGGCATACCAAATATCATCCCTATGCCCCACCAGCTTGCAGAAATTCTCCATCACATCCCAGTTGTCCTGAAGTCCGAATTCATAGCTGTGCCCCCATACATACATCATATACAGGTACTGCTTTTTATGGAGATTCACAAATTCCTCTCCCAGTTTCTGCAGATTGTGATTGTGATGGCAGGTAGCCGTCCACCGGAGAAAATTTTCCGGCATGCCAAACTGATCGGTACTCCCCACTGTTCTGGCATACCGGATACCCAGAGCCGGAAGTACATCGATGATCTCCTGAGAAAAAGAGCCGTTGGGGTACGACATGCCGCGGATGGGATAGCCCACCGCTTCTTCCAGCGCTTTCCGGTCCTCCACGATCTGTTCCACCACCTCTTCCATGGGGCAGCGGGCGATGGTGGGATGTGTGGCGGTGTGAACAGACACCTCATGGCCCTGGTAAAGGGTCTTATACTCGGAGATGGGGATTCGCTTCTCATCCCGCATCAGGTCGGAGTTCACATGGAAGGTACCCTTGATGCCGTATTCATTGAACAATGCCACCAGCCTGCGGTCCTCTTCCCTGCCGTCATCATAGCTCATGGTCAGCACTTTATGCTTTCCTCCCGGAAAACAAGTATAAATATTCTTTTTCATATCTCATCCTTTCCGCCGCCTGTCACTTTTTCCACAATATGAGACTTTCCAAGGCAGCTTATACACAATCCTATCAATGTTTTCCCGCAAAATACTTCTCCAAATCCACACGGTATATACAGGGCTTTCCATCTTTATCTGACACGAATATCACATAGCGATTGTCCTGGGTAAAGCAGGGATGGGGATGGGCGTCCTGCGGAGTTCCGTGCTTGGCCAGCCATGACGTGCCGTGGTAGCACAGCTTCGTCTCTGTTCTGGCAGCCACATCGATGAGATAAATAAAATCATTCTTAATAATGCCCTCCGCTCTGGCTTTTTCCTGCTCTTCCTGATTTAAAAGATGGATGGGAACGTCGCTCCCCTGGGAGTCTCCCACCATGTATTTGTTCTGCTTATCGCAAATAAAGTGGGCAAAAGGAGAGCAAGGCATCAAAATGGTTTCCTCCAGTGTATCTGGATCAATCATACGGATATTTTCCACCTTATCTCCCGTGGTCTCCCGATAGACAAATGCCAGCTTTGATCCGTCCGGCAGCCAAAACTCGTGAGTCAAGATCAGATCGTTGGGCTGCTCCCGGCAGCAGCGGTAGCGGCTGCCATCGCTTTGTACCAGCCACAGCCTGGCATCAATGAGATCATAGGGACCCTCATGGCAAAACATAATGGTATTCGGATCCTTTGGACGAATCTGGGTATGGCCAAACCAGCAGCGATCCTGGATCACTACGTGACTGGTCTTCTTCTCTACATCGATATAAACAATGCGGCACAGGGGCTTGGCCAGACAATTCTGGGCAAAGAAATCCCAGTTTTTCCCGCCGCCCTTGGCAGCCACCGTATCCTTTTTAGTCTCCACAATGGTCATGAAACGGTTATCGTCGCTCATTCCGGCGCTTCCGCCGCTCCACCCCTCCGGTACCTCATAAAAACATTCTCTGGATAAATCCGAGAGATCCAGTTTATAAAAACAGTTGGCCTGCTGATAGAACACATAGCGGTCATCCCAAGAAAACATGCCGCCGTACTCATCCACCTCCGGCCCTTCTGTCAGCTGAACCGCCTCGCCATTTTCCAAATTCATCATATATAGCTGCCGCTGCCCGTCAAGCTCCGGACAGTACAGCAGATATTTGCCATCGCTGGTGGTCATTCGATTATAAAAATACATATGATGGCTGGTATGATCCGGCTCTGTCAGACGCTCCACCTCTGTTCCCGTATAGGGATCAATATAGGAAGAAAAGTGATTGTAAATCTTATCTCCGATTGCCATATTTCTCCTCCGTTTCCGGGGTTTTCCCCTCTGATTATCCACTCCCGCCTTAAAGAGGCGGGGCACCTTGATTCAATGATTCAATTTTTGAGCGATTGCCTCAATCTCCGCGCACATAATGAGGAACGCGCCCATGCCGTGGAGATCATTGGTGCTGGTGGGACGGCGGCAGTAATGCTTATAATCCCCCACACCGGTTCCCACACAAATGTGATCCACCAGTAAATCTTGTCCCTCCCATTTCAAGCGGTCGATGACTCCCTCAAATCCCTTTTTGGCATAGTCCAAACTGCCTTTATCCAACAGTCCCACGCGGACAGCCCTGGCTATGGCCGCCGTAAACAAACAGCTGCAGGAGGTTTCCAGCCAATTTCCCTTCTGGCCCCCTTTATCCACCACCTGATACCACAGCCCGCTCTCCGGATCCTGATACCGAATCACTGCTGTCAGCAGATCATGAACCAAACGGCCCAATTCCTTGTATTCCTGGCGATTTTTGGGGACAAACTCCAGATCGTCCAGCACAGCCACTGGCACCCAGCCAATGGAACGGCCCCAAAACTCGGAGGAAAGCCCAGTCTCTGGATCGGCCCAAGGCATTTTTCTGGAAGCGTCATAGGCATGGTACCAGAGTCCCGTCTTCTCATCTCGGGTCATCTTTTCCATTAAAAGTGCCTGCTCTATGACCAGCTCCAGGTATTCCGGCTGATGAAAACGAAACGCGTATTCCGCGCAAATGGGGCCGCCCATGTACAGGCCGTCCAGCCACATCTGATTGGGACAGCAATCCTTATGCCACAGACCTCCTTCCGGCGTCCTGGGCAGATTCATGACACAGGGCACCAACGTATCCAGAGCTTTTTTGTACCGCCCGTCTCCGGTTTTTCCGTAGAGGAAAAACAACAGAATCCCCGGCTGTACATCATCCATCTGACCAGGGTCAAAGGTATGAATTTCCCCATTTTCATCGATAATGGAATCCACCCATGCCTTGATATAATCGTAATATCGCTGATCTTTGCAAAGATCATACGTCTTCTGCATACCAGACAAAAACACTCCCTGGTGATAGTGGAACCTGCCCTTGGGGGGCAAGTCCTCTGCTCTGAACTTTCGCATCATTGTATCGCATGCCATTTTTGCATACTCCACTGGCTTATAATCTTTATACGTATAATGAGCCATTTTGTTCTCCTTTTCGCCATCCACAGTCTCTTTCCCAGTGATCCAACCTATTTCAGCAGCGCTTTGATGGGATCCAGCCTGTCATCTGCCTGATATTCTCGGATTAGATCTGTCAGCAAAGATGCGAAAACCGCCGCCCCCCTTTCTTGTAAATGGGCATTATCCTCTTTGCCTTCCCGAAGACTGCTTTCGGGATATTCCCCCGGCTTCACCCACAGGAAAATATCTTTGCTGGCCTCTTTTCCAATACGGCGGCAGTAGTCCGTGGTCCGTCTGCCCAAATCCAAAAGCGGCAAATGTTCTTCCCTGGCCAGCCGCATCATGGCATGACGATACTCAGGAAAACTAAACGTAAAGATCCCTTCGCGATTATCCCCGCAATTCCTCATGGCAATGGCAGTCACCAACACGCATTGGGCCCCATGCCTTCTGCACACATCCACATATGTCATCAGGGAGTTTGCATACTCTTCCACCGGAATATAGCGCTCTTTTTTCGCCTGATTGGCGTCGTTATGGGCAAACTGGACAAACATAAAATCCCCTGGCTGAATGCAGGCATCAATATCCGCCAGTCTCCCCTCGTCCCGAAATGAACGGCTGCTTCTTCCAGCCATGGCCCTGTTATCAATGGTCACCCAAGGCATTTCATATCGGGTCACTTGATCAAATTTTGTATTATCCGGATGGTAGATCCGGCACTTCTCACTGTCCCGAAATGACTCATACAATTTTTGCCCCCATCCCATCTGAGGCGCATCCTTTTTCTGGAATGTCTGAACCGTGGAGTCCGCGGCCAGATAAATGGTAAATGGTTCCACTGTCTCTCCTCTTCCTTTCTTCGTCCATACCCTTTGTCAGAATGTCTTCACCACCACGTCGTCCAGGCTTCTCTTGGGCACATAATGTATCTGATTCTCATCCCGGTAATACTTGATATCTCCATCCTCTTTCACATCAGTAATGACCACAGTCTCTTTGGGCACTCCCAGAGCAATGACCATACTAATGGCAAAACGCTCCTCATCCAAATCCAGAATCTTGGCCAATTTCCCTCTCTGGACATTCATCAGAAAGCAGCCGCCCAGCCCCATTTCTGTGGCTCCCAGAAAAATACTCTGGGCAGAGATTCCCTCATCCACCGACATATTGGGATTGATGGCTTTGTCCCGGAGCAGAATAATGTATCCGGACGGGCGCTCCCCTTCCTTGGGGCCATCCCAATCTTTCAGATATCCCGCCCAAGCCAGGCATTCATAAACCTTGGCGTTCATTTCTCCATCGCATACCGCCACATATTTGATATACTGGTTATTACCGCCGCTGGGAGACAAACGCCCCAAATCAATCAGCTGTTTCAACTGTTCCACAGTGATGGACCGATCCTCATAAAACCGACGGTACGAACGGCTTTTTTCCACTAAATCATGCATCATCATATCCAAATCCTCCATTCCCACAAGCCATGATTCGCGTTCTCCTTCCCATAGGGAAAGAGCTGCGAAACGTTTCGCTTTATATGTCTATTTTATCACAATTTCCCAAAAACGCCAGCCCCAATTTATTGATATTCTCCGCCCGGATACAGTGTGGAATGGGAAAGACGCTTGGACTGGGGCACCGGATTTCCAGAAGGAGGAGCAGACAAATCAAAGGCCGTTCCTGTGTAAATCCAGGCTTTTTCTTTGGAATAAATCACCACATCCTCTATGCCCCTGCCCAAAAGGTCCCCGTGAAGAACATAACCGTCTTCCGGAAAAGATATCACCCGATTCATCTCTCCGTCATATAGCGCCGGTGTGACGCCGCCCCCTCTTCGATATGCCAGTATGTAGTCTCTCCCCTCTCCATTCCAGTTGTATAAAGCATCTACAATGGTCAGCCAGCCCTTGGTCTTTCTGTCTTCTTTCCAAACTTCTTTTCCATCGCTGTCCAACAGAAACATGCCATCTTTTCCGTCCCACTGTCCTTTGTAGCCATCGCCTCTGACAATACGGTCCAGTCCGGCAATCTGAAGCCCTGGTTTTTGGGGGAGAAATTTTCCCAGAGCAATGTGCTGGGACTCCACAGATCCCTCATAACGCCACAGTTCCTGTCCCTGGACATCATACAGGCAGGTAACGCTGCCGCCCACGGCAATCTCCGGTTTTCCGTCACCATTGACGTCTCCCACCCACAGGCAGTCGGCGTGGTCGTCCAGGTCACGGCAGGACCAGAGAATCTTTCCCTGATGATCCAGCAAATCATATCCCGCCATGATCTCATCGTACCCATCCCCGTTGATATCACAGGGCCATGGAAAATGCCCCAGATTCCCCTGGTGGGTCCACAAAAGCTCAAAATCACGATTCATCACCCACATGCGGCGATAGCGGTCTTTCAAAATAATATCGGTGGCATGTTTTCCGCCGCTGACATTGGCCACAATGATACAGTCATGGGCCTGCGGATCCGGCAGCTCATGTTCCCGCTTCACCGCTCCTGTCCGGCCGTCCAAAATCAGGAATTTTCCTTCCATGACACAGAGCACTTCCAGATTGCCATCCTCATCAATATCACACACCTGCGCCGGAAAATCGGCGCCGAAATTTCCCGGCACTTCCATGGGCGTCCCCTTTTGCCACAGCAGGCTTCCATCCAGGCGGTATGCCGTGACACAAGCCGCCTGATGAGGCACATAGCGGTCATCAATTCCACTGTCTCCCTGGACAAAAATCAACTCCATGCGTCCGTCCCCGTCCACATCGCCCAAAAGACCTTTTCCGCCTCCTGCGGCGGCGATATCAATTGTATTCACCAATATGGGATCCATTTTTCTTCTCCTTTCTATATCACAGACCAGCAGACGCTCAACTTACAGGTATTCCAGTCCGCTGTTGACCACATTTCTCACTTTTCTGGTGAAAGATGTGGTTCCGGCATTTAAAAGCTGGTACATCAAAAGGAAGGTAACCTGATTCTTAGGATCGTTGGTAAAGTAAGCTCCCAGCCAGCCATCCCAGCCATATTCCCCGGCAGAAGCCATATTCCATGCCTGTCCCGGTTGTTCCAGGACGCGCATCAAATTACCATATGTATATCCCGCATAGTGTTCCCAGCCCGCCTCAAAATCCGCCTGCTGATGGGAAAGCAGCTTTCCCCTCGTCATAAACCTCACCGTTTCCGGTTTTAAGATCCGCACGCCTTCCAAAATACCGCCGTTCAGCAGCATGGTGCCGAATTTTCCATAATCATCCACGGTGGATACCAGACCGGCGCCGCCGGACTGAAAGGCGGGTTCCTCATCCATGGAATAGCGAATTCCCAGGTGATTCGTCTTCACCTCCCGCAATTCCCCTTTTTGATTTTCATATGCCCTTGCCAAGCGCTCCCGCTTTTCCTGAGGAACATAAAATCCTGTATCCTCCATGCCCAAAGGATCCAAAATCTCCTTTCTAAGAAACTCCCCAAAACGCATGTCGGTAACTTTTTCCACCACAGCCCCCAAAATGTCCGCACTGGTTCCATACATCCAATGCTCCCCTGGCTGAAAACAGAGTCGGCATCTGCCCAGAGCATTGGCCACTTCCTGGGTGGTCATGGCATGATCGGTGTAAAGCCGTTCATCCAGAACGCGAAATACCTCTGCGGCTTCGCTCCCGGCCACTGTGGAAGCATCGGGATACGACAGCCCAGATGTCATGGAAAGCAAATCTTTCACCGTCACATCGCGGCGCACTGACACGGTCAGCCTGCCGTCTGCCACCTTCTGCCACTGAAAGCCCGGCAGGAATTTTGCCACCGGCTCGCCCAGGTCCAAAAGCCCTCTTTCCAAAAGAATCATGACCGCCGCCGATGTCACCGGCTTTGTCATGGAATACAGGCGAAAAATGGTATCCCGCTCCATTTCCAGACCATTCTCCAAATCCCGCATACCGCTTTTGCAGAACCACCTCTCTTTTCCGCCCTGGAGTACCAGCACGCTGGCCCCCGCCACAAATCTTTCTCTGACTGCCTGATCCAGCACCTCCTGCAGTCTGGAACGTGTATCTTCCATGTCTGCTCCTCCCTTTCTATCTCCTCTTTCATAGAAATTCAATGGATTTCGTGGGTTTCCCCATTTTCATCCCAGCGAATGTCCACTCGCCTGCCTCCCTTTAGGCAAAGCCCTTTGACATACCCTTTTTTCCAGGCTTTTGGCAAAGCGGGCAGGATTTTTATCTGGCCTTTTCTATCCTGTACCAGCATATTGGCAATGGCGGCAGTTCCGCCGAAATTTCCGTCAATCTGGAATGGCTCATGGGCATCCCATAGGTTGGGATATGTGGAGCGCGTCAGCAGCGTATTGAGATATTGATACGCCCTTTCCCCGTCCTTCAGCACGGCAAACATATTTATGATCCAGGCACAGCTCCATCCCGTATAACCGCCGCCGTTTTCCAGGCGTCCCATCAGGGAAACGCGGCACGCCTCCGTCATGGTCTCGTCTCCCTCGAAAAGTTCCGACGGAAACAGACCGTACAGGTGCGAAATATGGCGGTGTCCCGGCTCTGCCTCCCGATACTCTTCATGCCACTCCAAAAGCTGTCCACGGCTCCCGATGCCAATGGGCGCCAGCCGTTCCCGCTTTTTGCGGATATCCGGCAGGATGGGATCTTCCAGGGACAAAATCCGGCAAATTTCCTCAAAATGGTCAAAGACCTCCCGAATCAGCTCCATATCCATGGCGGAAGACTGGGTAACACAGCAGGTCTCTCCCTCTTCTGTGATGTACTTATTTTCCGGAGATGTGGAAGGACAGGTGACATAATAACCGTCATGCTCCACCAGCCAGTCCAGCAGAAACAGCGCTGCCTCCCGCGTCACTGGATATGCCCGCTCCCTCAAAAACGTCTCATCGTTGGTGTATTCGTAGTAGCGGAAAAATTCCTGTACCAGCCAGGCACCTCCCATGGGCCACATGGACCACGTCACCGAGCCATGGCGTCCCTGCGCTTCTCCATATCCAATGCCCACTGGATTGGTGTATCCCCAATAATCCGCATTGTGATGATGGACAAATCCTCGGCATCCATAATGAATCCTGGCAGTCTGCCTGCCGCGCCTGGCCAAACGCTCCACCATGGAGAAATACGGTTCCATACACGCGCCAAGACCACAGGACAGGGCAGGCCAATAGTTCATCTCCGCATTGATGTTGGTGGTCCAATTACTGCTCCACGGGGCCTGCATCTGCCAGCTCCAAATCCCCTGGAGATTGGCTGGAAGTCCGCCTGCTCGGGAAGAGGCAATCATAAGATAACGGCCATACTGGAAGTATAGGGCATACAGCCCTTCATCCTCCTGTCCCTCTCTGAGACGGCGCAGGCGCTCGTCCGTGGGTAGAGGAAGCTGATCTCCCAGATACAGTTCCACGGAATCAAACAGCGCACCATAATCCCGTTCATGTTCCTCCCGCATTTGATCATACGTCAAACCGGCGGCGGCTTTCCAGGGATTCACTGCCCATAAAACCAGCACCATTTCCCCAGCATTCTCCACGCAGATGCCGCTGTCTCCGGTTTGAAAACTGCCGTCACAGGAAAGCAGGCGCACTTCCCCCTGGAAATGCATGCCTCGATATCCCCATACAAATGCCTCTCTGCCGGAGCGAATATAGGAAGGATCCACATGTTCCGGGCACTGGCCGGAAAAAGAGAGTCCCCACTGGCGGCCTGCCACCTGACACCGCAGCTCCGATTCCAGCTGAATCCGCAGCTTCATCACCGGCTGATCCGCACACAGGCGAATGACCATGGCTGAGCGGGGATAGCTGCAGAACACCTCCCGCCGGTACCTAACCCCCGCTGCGTCTGTAAACTCCACCACAGCCTCTGCCCGATTCAAATCCAGGGTCCGCCGATACGCCAGCGTCCTTTCTTCTTTTAGATTTTCATAGGCAATGATCAGCTTTCCCAGAGGCATATAGGACTCATTGTATTCCCCCAGCATGGTTTCCTGAATCAACTGTTCCGCTTCCCGACATCTTCCATCAAAAATCAGTCGGCGCACGGTATCCAGGCTGGCATATGCGCCGGGATTATCCTTTTCTCTGGGATATCCGCTCCACAAACTCTCCTCATTGAGACCAATGACTTCCTTTTGGATACCTCCAAATACCATCCCCCCCAGACTGCCATTGCCCACAGGCAGCGTTTCTTCCCACACAGCCGCCGGTTTGTCATAATAAAGCTCCAAATGTTCCATGAATCCTCCCTGTCATCAATCACATGCACAATGGATTATTGGTCCTCCTCTGCCAGGCGGGGAAGCACATACTTCCACTCCATATCGCTGGCATAATAAAACTTCGTATACCCCGGCTGATTATAACAGTTATTCTGCCATGCCACGCCGCAGCGGTACTGGGCGTCATGCATCAGTGTAAACAGTTTATGGGGCGTGATTTCTGTATTGGTATAAATGCGGATGGCCTTATCATCCGTGGTGCGCAGCAAAAGCTCTTCTCTGAAATCACCAAACACATCTGCCACCAGGCAGGCATTGCCTTTGGTTCCGTTGTTGGTGGTACAGCCTTGGGGCGTCAGCATGATGCCGTGGGTAATATCGTTGATGATCCCCTTATTTTTTCCGGCTTTGAAGTCCTCCACATAGTTGACCCCGTCCAGCACCTGCGTGCTCATATCCGCCGCCCAGTGGATACACTGATTGGTACCCAAAAGCGGCACATCCAGCTTATTTCCCTGGCAGTCAAACACATCCTTGACCCACATTTGAAGCCCACGGGTGTTGGGATCGATGTCACCGATCATGCACCGGCCCAAATCTTCCTCCGCATATTCTCCAAAATAGGCTTCCCCTGTCTCCGCGTCCCTGTAGGCAAAACCATAGGGTGCGTTCTTTCCTTCCTCAAATACATTGAAAATCTGAAGCCCCGGGCGGTCGGGATCAATGTGCGCCACATGCATGGCATCGCCATGACCAAATTTGGCGGTCTGCCCATTGGGCAGTTTTCCGTAACTGCTGTACAGAAGAGAACCGTCATGGTCGATGACTGCCGCACCGTAAATGATTTCCATACAGCCATCGCCGTCCACATCGGCAGTGGAAAGGCTGTGGTCTCCCTGTCCCGCCAGCAGACCGTACTGGGGATCCGTTCCCACACACAGGTGGGGATTATCGTCAAAGGGGTTCCTCATGGGTACAAATCCAGAATCCGCGCAAAAACATTCATGGAATGTATTGTGGAAGAAATCATACGCCGTCACCGTGGCTCTGGTATAGTATCCGCGGCATATGATCAGATAGGGACGCTCCCCATCCAGATACGCTACGCCGGACAAAAAGCGATCCACGCGGTTGCACGGCTCAATGCGCTTCAAGGCGTAGTCTCCCCACATGAGCCCATCATCCACGCGGCCAATCTTAAAGGGAATGGTTTCCAGTTCGGTTCCATCTCCGGCAAACATGGTCAAATACTCCGGTCCCTTGAAAATAAATCCCTCGAACTTGTCCAATTCATTTTTTGGGCTCTTGGAGGGCGCAAAGGTATGGATAAAATACTCCGCCAGCTCCTGGGCATCTTCTCTGCAAAGAGGATAAGAATACTTCTTTTCCAGGCCAAAGCACTCTTCCAGTGTCTTAGGCCACTGTCCCCCAACCACTTCCGGATGTTCATGCCATCCCATGAACAGTTCCACCATATGTTCTCTGTAGTCCTGCGCAGAGCACACATAATTGTCCTCATGGGAATATCCCGCATCCACATCACTCTGGGGCATGGTAATATAGCGTTCTTCTGCCACACTGCCATCGGCATGAAACCGAGTCATCTTGGTGCCCGGAGCCGTCTTTACCGCCATCTCTGCTTTTCCATCCAAATTAAAATCGTATACCATAAACTGGGTATAATGGGCGCCGGCGCGGATGTTGACTCCCATATCCAGACGCCACAGCAGCGTTCCATCCAGTTTATAGCAGTCCAGATAACACTTTCCCGTATATCCCTTTATGGAGACGTCCTGGGAATTGGTGGGATCCCACTTAACAATATATTCATATTCCCCGTCTCCGTCCACATCCCCCACGCTCATATCATTGGCGTGATAAACATAGGATTGTCCGGACGGTGTGACGCCTCCCTCCGGCGCCTGAATGGGAATATCCAGGTACTCGTGCTCCCAAACGCTCACCTCCTGACATGCCTCCAGTCTCTCGCCGCAGATGACAGGGGCCACGGCATACACATCCTCCTGGCTTCCTTCTCTGTCCAGATAATTGGTACTGTCCGCCACCCGGGCGATCTCTCTGCCATTTCGAAATACCGCATAATCCGCTCCTGTCATGCCGGTACTGCTGTATCCTTCCACTTCATATAAAAACATTCTCCAGCTCAGAAAAATGCCATTCTTCACTTTCACCGCCACAAGGCCGCGCCCAAGAGCCTCCAAGTGTTCCTGAAACACCTTCTTCACCGGAGTGGCCAAAACCTGGCTTACCCACTGCTCCTTTCCTTCCCTCACTGCAGCCACTTTGAAATAGTGGGGAACATGCGTCGCTTTATGAAGGGTATACACGCAATCTTTCGTCTCTTCCATGAGCCTATACTTCATGGTGGGGGTATCTTTATCGGACCAGTACACCCGGTATCCATCGGCATCCTCCCTTTTCTCCCACTGGATCACCACAAACTCATCTGCCAGTTCTTTTATCCACAAATTTTCCATTTCCTGCGTCTCCTTTCCTGCCTGTCAATTCTCAGGCGTTTGCGAAACTTTGAAAGCCGCATTATTACCATGGCTCATTTGACACGATTCTGTCAGTTTCTTCGCTCCCATTTTATCATGATCTTTTCCGCCCCACAACCTTTCCGGGCGATCTTTTCCTATGCTTTATGGAATTCCGTCATGGGGAAATCTGCCATCCACTGATCCAATTCTTCCATGGTCTTTGGCAGCTCCTCCCGGATAAATTCCAGCGCCATGATCACGTTTAAGCACCACTGGGAGGTGAAATTGGTGGTGATCCAGGGTACCTCTGGAAGCACTTTCTGATTTCCCGCATTCTCCACCGGTTCCTGTGCAAACCCATCCTTCTTGGTATCGCTCATGATGGACCGCATAAGAATCTGCCATGTAATCTTGGCCAATTCTTTATCCCCATGATGGGCGGCTCCATACGCACCCATGGCTGCCGCCATGAAGGGGAGAGAAGCCTCTCGGTCTCCAATGAGTCCTCTGGATACCTGCTGCCTCTTTTCCTGGGGAAGATAATAAAATCTGCCGTAGTCGGCCATCATTTCTTTCCAGTCCTCATCTTCCAGCAGATCTCCCAACTCCAGCCAAGTCTGCGCCGCTCCCATACAGATTTGCAGATGTGTTCCCCCTTTTGTTCGCTCCCCGATATAATACAAATGACTGTCTTTGGGATCATACTCAAAATCCGGTCCAGAGATCAAGCCCAGGGGAGTTTTTTTCAGATCCTCTATTCCAGTGAGAATTTTATCCCGATATTTCTCATCATGGAACCTCTCCCACTGGGTCAGCCAATTGGAGCAGAATGAAGACCAGTCTGGACCGCTCCTGGCATGGGTTGGATGCCGCATATCTTCCTTTTTGTAGAAATGACGCAGAGGATCCATATTCAACAGGGCGAAATCTCCATCTTTCACATCGTCAAACACATCCTCCATCCTATGATCGCCTGTCAGATAGTAGTAATACCGGTGATGGCCCGCCATGGCGATCCTGGCCTCCTTGCAGGAGCACCCCCAATGTCTTACGTTGTGGCGAGAGCCGATTCCTTTCAGCGGACCAAAATGGTAAACATCCACCTCCGAACAGTGACGACTCATGGCTTCCGCCAGAGAAAAGACATCCTCTCGGCCCGTGCGCAGGAACATCAGCCAGAGCCAAAGCGTGGGCACCAGCTCCGTATTCTGCCAAGCGTATCCTCCCATGTCATATCTCCAGCAATGTCTGGTCCGGTCATAGGTATGCATAAAATCTCCGTAATTGAAAAATCCGTACCAACCGCGGATTTCCACTTCATCCCGGTAAAATTCCACAGCACGCTCCAGCTGATCCTCCAGCCAATTTTCCATCTGGCTTTCTCTCTTTACCAGGGACCAGAAACCAAAGGCGTGCAATTCATGGTAATACTCTGGTGTCCCCACATACACGGCCGGTTTTTGAATCCTCTCCCCAAAGGCGCGCAGCTCCTCATCGGAAGGAATGACACCGGAGAATGCCTTGATGGAGAATTCATTGGTATTTGCGATTCCGTAAGGGGTGGCGCCTACTTCAGCGAATCCCTCATAGTAAGTCTGGGGATACCCTTTCACGGCATAGTGACGAAAATCCATGGCCTCGGCTTCCGGCGCCCAAAACCACACGGTGGCCTCCGCCATATCCCGGCTAATGCCGCTCATCCAGAATCCGGCCGGATATTTCTGCCAGAAATCCCGGCGTGCAAACATCAATCCGCCATTTTCCGCGCCCAGCGCACCATATCCCGGCGCCCGGTATCCATGCAAAGCATCCAGCATACAGCAGCCCTCTTGATCCACCTTTTTGCCAATGGAAAAATGGCTGGCGCTGTCCTGAACCAGAGTGTAATGACTCCATGTCGGCATTTCACGGCATGCCTGTATCACTTCCCCGTCGGACTCTTCCGCAAGTTCCAGCTTCTCTCCATTCATCTGGGCCTGATAAATCTCTTGGGGGATCCTGGGATGCCAAGTGAGCAGCAAATTCATGGCTTCATGGAACATGCCGTGATCCACGCCAAATTTCACATGGCGGTTATACAAAGGGCCATCCATGGGGCAGTAAAATCGGATCCCCAGACCTTTGAGAAAATCACATTCTGGATTCCCGTCATAAAGAAATGTATGGGTAAAATGGATCTCATCGCTATCTGCGCCAACGGCCATACGAATAATAAATGGCATCTTTTTCTCACCGGTACTGCTGTTTTCATGGATTCCTTCCACTTTTATCACGCAGTAAATGGGGCCCTGCTCTTCCACAGTGACGGTCTCCACCCGTCCTGTATATTCCCGCTGCCGCCGAACAGCTCCATCTTCTGTCTTTGTTCTCTGCTCCAAAATCAACACAGGAGAGGCATGATCCGCCCTAATCACTCCGTCCACTGTCAAATGCCGCAAAATGGCGTCTCCCGACTTGGGGATTTCCATCTGGATTCTCCCTGTTTCCACCCGCCAGAACTGGGCCTTTTCCATGATTTCTATGCATTTTCCTGTCCTGTTCCCACCGGGTTCCACCACCACAGTTTCCCCCAGCTTCCCGGAATCCGCCGTATGGGCCGCCCACTTGACAGATCCATCCGGCCAATAAGCCGTGAACCGTGTCTGTGCAGGAATCTCCCGGCCGTCTTCTCTGGTGACTGTAAATTCTTGCCCCGGCCACACAAGACCTTTCTTCCATATACTCCCCCATGTGGTGTATCCGCCTATACGGCGATTTTCCAAATTGTGAAATTTCATGTCTTCCTCTCATTCTGCTGTTTTCAGCTGTCACATCAGTTAAATATAACAAATAATACTTCCCATTCCGCTTTGAAGAATCGTCCGTTCCACAAAAAGGGGTCCCGCAGAATCGTTTCCGATTCTGCGGGACCCCTAAACGCAACCGATAATACCCTCAGAGATCGCTTTCGCGATTCCAGATTCTTATCCGTCCTATTACTTATTCTGATCAGCCTGATACAGCTCGTTTACTTCCTGAATCATCTGCTCGCCGCCGCGTCTAGCCCATTCATCCCACTGTGCCTGGAGACCAGCCTCATCGATGGCACCGCAGATATACTGTGTTCTCGCATCATCCAGAATCTGTGTCAGCTCTGTACCATTCTCAGCATTGGCATCAGAACTCAGCAGGTACTTGGTTGCCGGATTAAATACAGCGTAATCTTCAGAGAACTTCTGAATCTCATTGAGCAGCTGTGTCTGTGTATCTTGCTTCAGCACCGGATCTGTGGAGGCTGAATTGGGAACATAGCAAAGAGCCTGATTCAGACCACTGTTGGGTGTCTGAGAAACATCCAGCCCTGTATCCAACAGTTCAATCTCTCCATCCTCATTGATCTCGTATGTGATGCCTTCCAGACCGTAATCGGCAAGAACCAGCATCTCATTATCGCACATCTTATCAAGGTAATGCAGACAATTCTTTACATCTTCCTCTGTCTTGGCACCATCTTTTGTGATCAGGAATACACCAGCGATACCAGAAGTAGCCATAGTTCTTCTCTCACTATTCGCATCCTTGGCAACCGGTCCCACATATGTAATCGTGGCCGTTTCATCCGGATTTACAACGGAGGCAATATTGTTGTCCTCATAATAATCCCAAGCACGCTTACCGGAATCCAGAACGTCTACAAACACACCGACTTCACCCTTCTGGATGCCCTTGCCCCAGTCTGTGGTATCAACGGCAGCCCAGTCACTGCGGATCAGGCCTTCGTCATAGATCTTCTTCATCCAATTTACCGCTTCCATATACTCTTCTGTCTGGTGTACCGGTACCAGTTTGCCGTCCTGCTCTACCCAGCCATTGCCAGCGCCGAACCATGTCTGAATGATGTCGATGGGGCCTGTATACTTACACATTTCCATACCCCAAGTGTCATCCTTGCCATTGCCGTCCGGATCATCATTCGTAAACTTGTACAGCATATCATACACTTCATCGACAGTGGTCGGCTCTTCTGTGATGCCCACCTTCTCTGCCCAGTCTGTACGATAAACCATACCATTACGTCCGATTACTCTGGAGCGCGGCAAACCAATCAGCTTACCGTCAACCGTCAGACCATCCTTAACCTCATCTCTGATCTGAGACAGGTTGGGATATGCTTCCTCATCCTCCAAGAACGGAGTCAAATCCCAGAAAGCATTCTTTCTGGCAGCCTCAATAACCGATCCCTCGATATTGGCACTGGGCGCGGTCAAGATCATGGGCATGTTGGCCTTATCCATCAAAACGACACCAAATTTCTCGCCGTATGTGTCGTTGGCTTGCCACTGGAAGTCTACATGTGTCTCTGTGTACTCTTCCATCTTGGCAATGACTTCATCGGAATGATCATTTTTCAGCGCATTGCCAGAATGGTCAGTAAGCATAAATGTGATGGTGGGGTAGTCTCCGCTTTCCTGACCGGACTCAGATCCGCCAGCAGCAGAGGTGCCTGCCTGAGTTGCAGAGCCGCTGTCACTTCCGCAGCCAACCAGCATTGAAGAAGCCATCAGCGCTGCCATCGCGGTGGCAGCCAATCTCTTGTTTAATCTCATGTTTTCTCCTCCTCTTTTTAAACATGTCTATTGGTCAATCGAATGGAACATTTCCCTTCGACAGTTCCCAGTTTTTCAAAATATATCAGCCCTTAACCGCTCCAACCATAACGCCCTGTGTAAAGTATTTCTGCACAAAAGGATAAACAATCAAAATCGGAACAGTAGCCACAACTGTGGTAGCCATTTTTACAGCTTTTTCCGGCGGCTGTCCAAAGATACCCCAATCAAAGGTGGAATCCTGTGTAATACCACTGGTTAGGAAAATAATTCTCCTCAATACTATCTGAACAACTTCCATTTCATCATCATCAATGTACAGCATGGCGTTCATGTAAGAGTTCCAATGGGATACGGCATAGAACAGGGAAACCGATGCCAATACCGGCTTGGACAGCGGCAGGATAATCTTTACAAAGATTCCCAAATCCTGACATCCATCCATACGCGCCGCTTCTTCCAGCTCACTGGGAAGCCCTTGGAAGTAGTTCTTAATGATAATCATATTGAACGCATTGATGGCAATGGGCAGCCACAACGCCCAATAAGTGTTTTTCAGGTGGAATACATTGATGACCACAATATATATGGGGATCATTCCGCCGGAGAAAAGCATGGTTATGATAACCATATTGGTAAAGAAATTTCTTCCGCGGAAATATTTCCTGGAAAGGGGATATGCCAATGTACAGCTGAAAAACATATTGATGAAAGTACCCACCACAGTTACAATCAGGGAGTTCTTCAGTCCCTTGAACACATCTCCCGTCTTCAGCAGATACTGATACGCATTCAAAGAAAACTCAGACGGAATGATAAAAAACGCTCTTTCTGTCAGCTCTCGTTCAGTGGCGAAGGATCCGGCCACCACATAAAGGAACGGAAGAACAGTGACCAAAGCAAAAAGGCCGACAATAACATAAATCAAAACCTGTACAGCCTGATCACCCGGCGTTCTCTTAATCTTCTGAGATTTAACCACAGATTTTTTTGCCATTCTCTCTTCCTCCTTATTTTAATAGAATCCAGACTCGCCACACATCTTGGCAATCTTATTGGCGGCAAGCACCAAAACCAAGCTGACAATGGACTTGAACATACCAGCAGCAGCACCAAGTGAATAATCGGCTTTTTCAATACCGATTCGGTAAATATATGTATCAAATGTCTCAGACGCAGTACGATTCAGCGCATTCTGCATCAGATAAATCTGCTCGAAGCCGGTATTCAGAATCTGTCCCACTTTCAAGATCAGCATGATAACAATGGTTCCCCGAATAGCAGGCAGCGTAATATGCCACATCAATCTCCAGCGTCCTGCTCCATCCACTCTGGCTGCCTCATACTGTTCCTGATCCACGCCAGACAATGCTGCCAGGAAGATAATGGTACCATAACCTGTTTCCTTCCAGATATTTTGTCCTACAATCAACACCTTGAAAAGATCTGGATCGCTCAAAAGATCCGGCGCGTTATTTCTGCCCACTACAGAAGCTATCATCTGATATACAACACCGTCAGTGGTACTGAACAACTGCTGCGTAAGAGACGCCACAATAACCAGTGAAATAAAGTGAGGAATATAAACAAGGGTCTGTGTCACTCTCTTATATCCCTGGCTTCTTATTTCATTCAACAGCAACGACAGGATAATGGGTGCCGGGAAGAAAAAGATTAGGCTCAAAATTGAAATTGCCAGCGTGTTATACAAAACACGGGTAAAATCATATCCAAGCACGAAATCCTTAAAAACATCCAACCCTACCCATGGGCTTTTAATGAAAGCATCAAAAACCCCTTTTCCATTGAATGGATTAAAGTCCTGGAATGCCATAACCAATCCGAGCATAGGCAGGTAATTGAAGCAGAGCATATACAAAACACCTGGTATGATCAGAATGTACAGCCAATAGTGTGATTTAAAATAGGAGCCAAACGACGTTTTCTTATGTGTAATCGTCTGCGGCATCACACTTTTGTTTTTGGTTGCTTTTCCCAATTTTTTCAACCTCCTTCTTATTATTTCTCGTAATTTTTTACGACGAATCGGTACCCGTTATCCCGTGTCCCGGGCCCATTTACTTAAATTATTATATCACGCTCAACATTTTTTACAATAATCATTTTCTATTTCTTTAATATTTTTTTACATTTTTTTCATATATTCGTATTCCTGCCCTGTGAAATCTCATATATTATCCCATTCCATACTCAGAATAATCGTTTTCTTTCCTGTGTATGCCCATACCAATCGGATCCTTGCGCAATTTTACTTGGCAAAAATCAAAATGTTATTGAAATATGCGGACATATCTTTTTCTCTAAAACAATCCTTTTCACGCCCATCTACTGTCCCGAATTTACCTTCCGGAATTTCCCAGGCGTTGTACCCACATACTTACTGAAAAAACGGATGAAATTTTGCGTATTGGAATATCCCAGCTCTTCTGCGATTTTCGCCACAGACTCTTTACTATTCAAAAGCATCTGTTTTGCCATCTCCAATTTCTCCAAATTCACCAATTCTGTAAAATTCTGATTCCCGTCACTTTTTAGTATCTTCCATATATAACTGGGGTGATAGCCCAATGTCTGCGCACATTCTGCCAAAGTAATGCTTCCCTTGGATTCTTTAATCAGCTTTATCACCTGCTCCTTTATTCCAGAAACATTACTGCCGCGAAATTCCACCAACGCATCCATAATGGGCATTGCCACATCTTCTTTTAAAAAGCTTTTCAGTTTATCTTTGTCGTACGTTTTTCTGACAAACACAAAAATATCTTGTGTGCGGTTGCCAAATATTTGATTTATCATAATACCAGCATTGCAGGGTACGTTTAACATGGATACCAGGAGGCGGTTCATATAATAACTTCTCTCATGGCGGATCACTTCCGCTTCCCACATGCGGTTCACAAACTGATCCAGTAGCCGGAATGTATTTTCCCTGTCACACTGATCCAGCGCTTCGATAAGCATATTTTCTCCCACAGTATCATAGACGTTTTTCATGTATTTCCGGTCGGCAAAATCCTCATAAAACGCAACGGCCTTTTCATCAAAATATAAAGCCGTTGTCTCATTTCGCAGAGTTTCCATGGCCTCATGATATGCTGTCTTCATATGCTTCAGTAAATGGAAAATCTGACTCCCACCCACAGCAACAGACATTTTATATGTGCCCTGCACATAGCCTGTCATTTTTTGATATACAGACATTACCAGTTCCTGCAGTTCACTTTCATTTTCCGCGCCCACCAGCAGCAAAATTTCTTCTCCATAACAAATGGGCGGCAAAAATAGCTCCTGAATCAAATTTTCCGGTATCTGGCTCACCATCATCATATTAACTGCTTCTTTTTCCAGATCCCCATTTTCTTCTTCCAAGAGTCCGATAACCGCCAAAAGACGATAACATGTCTTTGACTCAATACCAAACTGCTGCAGGTTTTTATCAATTTCTTTTTGAGGAAGTTCTCCGCGTATCATATGCTCCATGAAGTGTTCCAATAAAATTTTTTCCTGTGAATGAATGAGGCGCTGCATATAGACATGATTATTCTGCAGCTCCGTCATACCGTTTTCTAAAAACAGGAATTCATCAAAGACATCTCTTTCTTCCTCGCCAAGTATAGTCTGGATAGAATGAACCAACTCGTTTACCGGTTTCGAAATTCTTCCCGAAAGGAAAAAACAAACTCCCAATACAGCTATCAGCCCTCCTCCGAAGCTCAGAAGAATAAACAGCAGATGTTGTCCGCTTTCTCTGACCCAATCCATATCATAGCCAATCACGCAGTCCACTCCATCCTTGGTGGAAGAATAAAGATTCACTGAGTAATTATTTTTTTGAGCTTCACGAATATTTTTCCAGTCGTTTCTGCCATCAAATTCTGCCATCAAATTTTTGCTGACCTCATACAGCTCATCGCTGCTGCTATATATCAGCTTGCCTTCCTTACTGTAAAGACAGACATCATAGTTCTCCTTTACATCACTGATGAGATCTCTTATCTTATTCATATCAAGCCTTATAATAAGAACTCCTCTATGATCTCCAGGTCCCACAAACCATTCCATAAGAAACATACCGCCCAAAACCATCGTCTTTCTTTCCGATATTTGTGCAGTATTGGGAACTTCGTCTTCCATTTTGTTATACCAATAAACAGAGGCGATCTCATTCTGCTGTTCTTCCAAAAAATATATCACGTCCTCCTTATTTTTCAACTCTTCCATGGGATACATGCCAGAATTACTTAGTATCCACTCATTTCTTATATTTATAAATGTATAACCATCTACGTACTCTAAGATGGAGTAATTTCCCTGCAGCGCCTTCTGGGCACTGATCACTTCATTGTATGCCCTATATGGTACCTCCTCCTGCTCCAAAAGCCAAGTAATCTCATCGTTATCTGAGATTCCCATATAGTATTCCCGCATTCCCGTCATAACATTTTCCAGGGTATTTTTGACACGCTCTCCCGCCGCGTCCATGGTGAGATCATTTCTTTTTCGGGTTTCATCTATATACGTAATATAGGCAATACTACCAAAAATAGTAACCATCAAGATATCTATGACCAATAAAGAAAAGAAGACTCTTCTGCGAAATTTTTTCTTTTTCCTGCCCTTGGACATCCGTTTCACTCTCTTTCCTCCAAGCAAAACTCAGACTTATCATAACCTTTCAGAGAATACTCATATTCTCAGCATCTCCCACGCAATAGCCGTCTCAGAACAGCTGCATCATGGCTCTTCGCCCCACATTTGTCCTATTTTACCCCCATCAATAGAAAAGATCAAGCCTTTCTTTTCCTGATTCCATGTATTTTTATCACTATTTTTCCCGTTTTTGGGGAAAATGCTACTATAAGTATGGGATTTAACAAAAATTTCACCGAAATCTATACAATTTGTTGCTTCTCAAGGACATGTTTATTCACTATAATAAAACTATAAAGATAAGATTTTACGACATGTAGTTTGCTAGAAAGGAGTTACAAATGAAAAAAGAACCCAAAGAACTTACCCCTGAAATGCGCAGCCGACTAACCATTGGCCAGCGAATCCGCCACGAACGCCAACTGCGTTACATGACGCAGGCGCAGCTGAGTGAACTTTTGGGAATCTCAGTCAGTTATCTGGGCGCCATGGAGCGGGGAGACCGTCCCGTATCCAGTTCCATGATTCTGCGCTTTCACGAATGTCTTGGCCTCTCTTATGACTATCTTTTGGAGGGAACCACTTTTTCCGACATGGCCCTGGCCCAGTATATCCGGGAATCCGAATCCAACGGGCCAAAACGCAATCTGGAGGTCATACTGGGCACCTGTTCCCAGCAGGAGATGGAAAACTGCTATGATCTGATCCATACGTATCTTCTCACCTCCCGCCGAAGAAAGCGCAACCTGTCTAAATCCGGCGAACCGAACTCTCCTTAATCTCAATCTTCTTTTCCTTCAACAAGCCTCCGAGAGCCCGCTTGAAAGCATTCTTACTCATGTGCAGCTCGCGCTTGATCACTTCTGGGCTGGCTTTTTCGCCAAAGGGAAGCACTCCAGCAAACTCGTCCAAAGCTTTCAAAATGGTCTCTTCATCCCGCTCCATCTGAATATATGCCTTCTCTCGCAGGCTCAGGTCCAGTTTCCCGTCCTCACGAACCCGCACGACTCTTGCGGACACCTGATCCCCCACTCGATACGTATCAAAGATCTCTTTTTGCGGTACCATGCCGTAATATTGATTATCCACGGCTACAAAGGCGCCTATCTGCGGATTGATTTGGTAGATAATTCCGCTGACGTGATCCTCTTTTTTATAGGGGCTTTCTGCGCTGAGATATTCATAGACCCGCATGGTGGCACAGAGGCGACCGCTTTTATCAATATAAAGCGTCACCAAGCAGCGATCTCCCACGTCCACCGGCGCTGTCTGTTCTTTAAAAGGCAGAAATAAATCCTTTTCCAATCCCCAATCCAGAAACGCGCCGATTTTCCCCTTATCCACCACCTGCAGCACAGCCAACTCATTGAGTTGAAGCTTTGGCTGCCTTACTGTGGATATCAGGCGGTCGCTGGAGTCTTTATACACGAATACCTCCATCTCATCTCCCAGCTTTGTTCCTTCCGGCACCTGCTTTCGAGGGAGCAAAACCCCATTTTCCGCCCCTTCTTCCCCCAAATATATACCGAATTCCTTTTCCCTGATGACTTTTAATTTTTGCACTCTTCCCAATTCAATCATTGATTTCCTTCTCCATTTCTACTCTGTATAAATTCAACCACTGCGTATGGCTGCTTTTCTTCATTATATAAAACCACCACATACCGCCCCGCATCCTCTGCCACCCATGGCTGCACGGCATCTCCCAGCATGGCCTGCTTTTTATATTCTGCCCGCATCTGCCCCACACGAAATCCTGCCGGAAGATATTCCTCCGCCATTCTCACGTACTGCCCATTATTCACATGGTGGTTGGTATCGATCTGGTGGGGTCTGACCGTAAACGGAGCTTCCAGTTTTCCAGCTTCCGGAATTGCGATTTTGCGGTTAGCATAATCCATCTCCAATCGCTGCCCCGTTCCATAGCAAGCCACATCATCGGCGGTGACGCGAAGCGGTTTCCCTGTCACAGTATCCAAAAGGCACCATACGGAATTGGCTTTCACCATCCCCGCCCCCTGCGGATTGCGGATGATAAAGTTGCGAAATCCCATCATTCCCTTGAAATCATAGGGTTGGGTTCCAATTGTAATTCTTTCGCCAAAAGCCGGATATCGATCTATGATGATCTGCCATGATGTCAGCATCCAGACTTTATGCTGTTCCCTCAAACAGACAATTCCTTTGCCCACATCTTCGGAGTGAAATGTAGTGCAGTCCTGAAAATAGTCAATAATTCCGCCAAGACTAAGCTTGCCCGACGCATCGGTTTCACTGTAGCGCACTCTGCTTTCAAATGTATACATACCTTCCACCTTTGCGCTAAATTACGCGCTCACAAAATATGTTATTCCATCTGTGTAACCCACATATTCGCTCTATTATAGCATAGTTGTTTTAAAAATCAAACACGATTGCCGGATTTTCCCCTTATTTTTTCTCATAGAAACCATACCCTGCCCTGTCACAGATATTCTCATGGCGCCAAAAAGAACAAAAACACCCCTCAAAAATTTTTTTACATTTTTTTCAAAAAGTACTTGCATTTTTCTTCCGGCTGTTATATAATACATATCGTTGCGGGAGGGAAACGAAACCGCGCAAAACATTGAAGCGCTATCGCCAAACGGTAAGGCACTGGACTCTGACTCCAGCATTTTCCAGGTTCGAATCCTGGTAGCGCTGCTAACAGGTGAACTTCGAAAATGAAGTTCACTTTTTTTGTATAAGGAGGCCAAGTATGGATGATAAGAAAAACAAATCTGTTTCTTCTGAGTCGGACCGCCAAGATACTCCAGAATTTGTCACAGAAGACACCTATTCCGATGAAGAACTTTTAAAGCGCGCGTTCTCCAAGGATGCCGTCTCTTCCCCATCCCCTGAAAGCTCTGACGATGACTGGGTGGAACATCTCCAGCTGGATTTTAGCCAAGAGGATGGCCAGACTTTCTCCAGTACAGACGATGAAAGGCCCGACAAAGGCTCTCCCTCTGTCAGGGACCAAATCTCTGCCAAAAATTCCACTCCTGTCAAGGACGATGTTCCTGCCCACAATCCGGTTTCTGCCGCGTCCCCTCATCCATCCCCCCGGCACGAGCGGCTGGACGAGGAGGAGGATTCCACAAGCGGAAAAAGCTACAAGATTCCCATTATTTGTCTCTGTATAGGAATTGCCGCGGTTGCCATTCTCCTGGTTGTGGTGCTGTTTTACAATGGAACAAATTCCAATTCCGGTCTGTATGTCCCCGCTCAGACACAGTCCTCCCCGCCGGAATCCCCGGCCCAGGAAAGTCAGGTTTCGGAGACATCACTTGCGGAGACACAGCCCCTTACACAGCCACCGATTACCACAGCCGCTGAGACAGCTGCTTCCCAGCCCTCCAGTTCTCCCGTCTCTTCCTCGTCCTCTGATACTTCCCTGGATCATGGCATTCATTTTGATCCTGTCAATGTCCAGGTGACGGCGAAAATCGAGACCAATCTGCGCTCCGAGCCCAGTACCCGGCGGGACGACACTGTGGTAACCACCATCTATAATGGTGACTGGGTCACACAGATCGGCGTATCCAGCAATGGATGGTCCAAAGTGGAATACAACGGACAAGTCCTGTATGCGGTTACCAGCCTCCTCACTACGGATCCGGATGGTAATTATTCCGGCACATATTGACATTGCCGCAGAGACTCTCTGCCGCAGGCCCAAAAAGCGGAAGCAAATGTTATCACAGCATCCCATAAAAAAGGCATCCAGCAAAATAGATTCCCACTGATAAGCGGATCTCATATTTGCCGGATGCCTTTTTGAACACTTTTATGCTGATATGGCAAAAGCCGTTTCTACCCCCTTACTTTGCACCCTGGCCTTGCTCACAATTCATTGGTCAAATATATTATCTCCGTCACACCAAAACTCCACTCCCGGTAGCTGTTCCTGCATGCGATAGCACACACCATCCCGTATCCCCACTGTATCCTTTTTTCCGGCCAGTGTTCCGTCCAAAATGTTTCCGGTCAATCTCACAAGCTTTTCAACCTGTTCTCGGCCCTGCAAGGGAGTTCCATGGCCGCATACCACCTGATCATAGCCCGGCAGTTTCCAGAGTTTTTCCATACTTTTATGATACGTTTCCACGGTACACCCATAAAACTGATTCTTTTTATAAACAATCGTGGATGCGTTGGCCATATCGCCTGTAAACAGCAGTCCATGGGCGCCATCAAGGAAGCAAAGTGAACCAGCGGTGTGCCCAGGCGTCTCAATCACCTCTAAGCTGCATCCTCCCAGGTCAAAGGTCATTCCTTCTTTGATGGCCACTCGGCCGTAAGGGCGATCCGGGATCAGCGATGCCACTGCCTCTTCCAAATGTTCTGGAGAAAACCTTCCAATCCGTGTCTCTGCATACCATTTTCTCTTCTCATATGTACACATTTCCTCAGAAGCCAAAAAATCCTTTTCCGACAGATACACCAACGGAAATTGGCTATTCCCCCCTGCATGGTCCACATGCCCATGG
>CAJFUP010000201.1 GCA_904420225.1 uncultured Lachnospiraceae bacterium | reverse complement strand
CGTTTCCAATGTTGCCAAAGCCGATGTATTGTCAGAGCTGATGGTCATGGCCAGCGCATCAATGACAATATCTTTTCTCTCAATACCATAATGCGCTGCTGTCTGATAGATTTTTTCAGCAATCTCCATTCTCCCCTGGGCTGTCTGCGGGATTCCTTTTTCATCCAAAGCAAGTCCCACTACCACACCGCCATATTTTTTTACCAAAGGAAACACCGCTTCCATGACTTCCCGTTTTCCGTTGACAGAATTAATCATCGGTTTTCCATTATAGCAGCGCATTGCCCTCTCCATGGCTTCCAAATTGGACGTATCAATCTGAAGCGGCAGATCCAATACCGCCTGCAGTTCCAAAATCACCCGCTCCATCATGGCTGGTTCATCGATCTCTGGGAGCCCCACATTGACGTCCAAAATATGGGCGCCCCTTTCTTCCTGAGCCAGCCCCTCCCCGATGATATATTCCATATTCTTTTCCCGAAGCGCCTCTTTAAGCTTCTTTTTCCCCGTGGGATTTATCCGCTCTCCAATGATCACCGGCTCCTGCCCAATGACAACGGCATGGGAATAGGAAGACACCATGCACAAATCTTTCTTTTCTGCCGCCTGAAAAGGAAGAGAACGGCACAGCTCTGTCATGCGGCGAATATGCTCCGGCGTTGTGCCGCAGCATCCGCCCAGAACCTGAACTCCCATCCTTCCAATCTCTTCCATCTCTTTGGCGAATTCCGCCGGCCCCACATCAAAAACAGTCCGTCCATCCTGGCTTCTGGGAAGTCCCGCGTTGGGATTAACAACAATGGGAATGGAAGCAAGGGAAACCATCTGCTGAATTACAGATTTCATCTGCACCGGACCCAAACCACAGTTTAGCCCCAAGGCGTCCACCGAGAGCCCTTCCAGCATGGCCACCACAGCCGCCGGATCTGCGCCCGTCAGCAGTTTGCCATTTTCGCCGAAAATTACCGTTGCCACCACAGGAAGCTGACTGTTTTCCCGGGCCGCCAGCACAGCCGCTTTGGTCTCATACGTATCGCTCATGGTCTCGATCAGTATTAAATCAACGCCTTCCTGTTCCCCTATGCCAATGACTTCCTGAAACAGGCGATAAGCCTCCTCAAACTCCAAATCTCCCATGGGCTTCAACAGTTTTCCCGTGGGTCCCACATCCAAAGCAATAAATGCGTCCTCTCTGCCGGTCTCCTGTCTGGCCCATTTTGCATGCCTCACCGCCTCCCGGATGATCCGTTCCAGAGAATACTCCCCCTGCCCTTTGTACTTTAAACCATTTGCGCCAAAGGTGTTTGTTTTGATGATATCAGCTCCCGCTTCCAGATAAGCTTTGTGAAGATTACGGATGATATCCTTATGATCGATATTCCATTTTTCCGGAAGCTCTCCCGCCGCCAGCCCTTTCTCCTGAAGAATGGTCCCTGTCCCTCCATCAAAAAACAGCCACTCCCGCCCCAGCTTTTCCTTAAAAGTCTTCATCTATTTTCCTTTCTCTGCCCTTATCTTCATCAGCTGTCACGGCGAAACGGACACTCCGTCTTTTCACACACGTCACAGCCATGTTTATGACATTTCTCATCCCGACGTGACAGACCGATCACCGCTGTCACTGACTTGGAAGGAGCTAAAATTAAACTATCCGTGACTGTCAGGCCAATTCTCTTTTGGCATTCCAGTGCCCGGAGAAACGGCAATTGACAGGACAGAGGAAAATCGCCATATCCCGGACTAAAACGGGGCCGCAAATACAGCCCCTGTTTTCCAAATTCCTGCTTCAGCTCCTCCTGCCAGCCGTCACAATATGCCTCAATCATGGCGGCGGCCGCTGCCTGCATCACCACTGCCTGGCTCATTTTCCAGCTGGAAAACCGACGAATCAGCTGATCCGCCTGGGTTCCCAGCGTAGCGGCAAATAAAATCACCTGACTGCATCCCCAAAGATTTTTTTCCAGATTTCGGCTCTGGACTTGAAACGCCGTCAAATCCAGCCAGTGGTCTTCTCCAAATTTCAGCGGAAACACTTGATACACTGCACGCGGCGTCACATCCCGCTTCAACTGTTCCACACAAATCCGGATCATCCGATTCACTTCCTCATCGGCTTCCCGACTTCCGTAGCCCAGGTACCTCCGAATTTCTCTTTCACTGATTTCCCATTCCATTTAACCGATGATCTCCGATAAATTTGCCTGAATTCCCGCTGCCACCTCTGGTTTATTCATGGAATATACATGAATATGGCGAATACCGTTGGCTATAAGATCAATAATCTGATCTGTGGCATAGGAAATTCCCGCCTGTTTCATGGCTTTCGGATTATCTCCGAAACGATCCACAATGGCTTTGAACCGTGACGGCAGATATGTCCCTGACAGCTGGCAAATCCTCGCTATCTGTCTGCCGTTGGTGACAGGCATGATCCCTGCGATCACAGGCACTTGAATTCCTTTTTCCCGAATCCGATACAAAAAATTATACAAAATGTTGTTATCAAAGAACATTTGTGTCGTCAGAAATTCACATCCCGCGTCTACCTTCTCTTTTAAATACCGAATATCTTCTTCCTTGTTGGTGGATTCCGTATGACCTTCCGGATAGCAGGCACCTCCAATGCAAAAGTCTCCCTGCCGTTTGATGTCGCGAATCAAATCCGCCGCATGGCGGTATTCTATGGAAGTCTCCTCCAATCCCTGAGGCGGAATATCCCCCCTTAGGGCCAAAATATTCTCAATCCCATTGGCCTTCAGTTGCTCCAACATCCGATGTACATGCTCCTTGGTGGAAGAAACACAAGTGAGATGTGCCAGAGAATTCACTTTCAAGTCATGACAGATATGGGACGCTATGGAAACCGTATGGGCACTGGTTCCTCCGCCCGCCCCGTATGTCACACTCATAAAATCCGGTTTCAGCTTTGCGATTTCCACCACTGCTTTTTCCACAGATGCGTATGCGTCACTGGTCTTGGGCGGAAATACCTCGAATGACAGAGTCACCTTATCCTGTTGTAAAATTTCGCTGATTTTCATAAGTCCTCCTTTTCTGTCCACATGCCCCTACAGGGCGCTTATCGTATGTCAAATCTCAACATCATTTTATTGATTTATCGCGAAAAAGTCAATTCCCACTTTTCTCGCTGCCCATGATTGCAGGCGCGCATTCCGCCTGATGAGCATTGTTTTTGGCGTCACTGTGCGATTCTTGTATAAAAAGACTGCCGAAATCAATATCCCCTTCCGGCAGTCTTCTTTTTACAGCAAGTATCGTATATTTCTGATTTTTATAAAAAATGGAATTTGCGCCAGCAGACAAATTTCCGCCTATTGCTGATACACAGTCAAATCCAGCAAATATTTCTGGCTTTCTTCCCCCACATAAGCAGCAATCCGTGAGTCTGTCTCACTGGGAATCTTCCCACCGACTTTTTTCATACTTTCCCGCGTAACCGTACTCAATGCCATGACTTCATCCGGCACCCGCGGTTCCATATGGAATACAATCTCATAATATGCGCCGTCTTCCACTTCCAAATGGCCAGTATCCACTGTCACCAGCTCCCAATCCGCCCATTGGGATGCATCCAGTGTCTCCTGATACAAGATCTGTCCCGTGCCTTCTTTGACAATGGAAATCGTCAGGTCTGCCTGACAGGACTCCGCGTATACGGCTGGTTTAAACTGAATCTTATTGATCTGCGTACCTTCAGAGCGGATAATCTGCGACACTTCCGGCTGATCAGCGCTCAAATTCACTCCTTCCATG
>CAJFUP010000200.1 GCA_904420225.1 uncultured Lachnospiraceae bacterium | reverse complement strand
GTCAGTCTGGTGGGATCAAAAGATTTAACCCATCTTCCCGCCTTTTCAAATCCTGGACCATATCCAGACTCGTTTCCCAGAGACCACATAATAATACTGCAGCAGTTTTTATCACGATACACATTTCTCTGGACTCTGTCCATTATGGGTTCATCAAACCGCTCATCCATGGCAAATTGTGAGTAATTCTTATCTGCCCCGCCGCCGTAAATGCTCGTGACACCGTGCATTTCAATATCCGATTCTCCAATGACATAAAATCCAAATTCGTCACACAGCTGAGGGAACCACGGTGCATTGGGATAATGGCTTGTACGAATGGCATTGATGTTGTGCTCCTTCATCAATTTCAGGTCCACCATGGCCTGTTCCCTACTTATGGTATATCCCGTGACTGGATCACTGTCATGTCGGTTGACTCCCTTGAATTTCACCGGACAGCCATTGATCTGTATCACTCCGTCCCTCACCCCGATGGTGCGGATTCCAACATCCTGACAAATGCGTTCCTCAGGCCCACTGATAGTCAGTTGATAACGATATGGATACTCGGCATTCCAGAGGATAGGATCATCCACTGGGATTACTGCCTTTTTCCAGGTTTCTTCCTGACTTTTCTCTTGGGAGGATACGCAGGAAACGGCTTCCGCTGTCCCCAACTCTTTACCTTCTGCGTCTGTCAGCGTTACAGTTACAGGAAATGCTCCTTTTTCCTTTATGAGCACTTCCACAAAAGCCTTCTGTGGATTGACTACGGATGTGGTAACCGTATAATCGCGAATCCATCCAGCTCTTGGACGCATAATCAAATACACATCCCGAAAAATTCCGGACATTCGGAATTTATCCTGATCTTCCAAATAACTTCCATCACACCATTTCATAACCAAAACGGCCAGACGGTTTTTCCCAGTCCTAACATGGGAAGTTATATCAAATTCGCTGGTGGAATGGGACACCTGGCTGTAGCCGACTTCTTTTCCATTTACCCATACATAGAAACAAGAATCGACCCCTTCAAAATTCAAAAACAGCTCCATTTGCGCTTCTTCTTCGGTGAGAAAGAAGTCCTTCACATAAGCACCGCAAGGATTCTCATCTGGTACGTACGGCGGATCACAGGGAAATGGATATCTCACATTGGTATACTGATGCCTGTCATATCCATTGGTCTGCCAGCAGGATGGAACCATCAAATCATCAAATTCTCCCGCATCATACGCTACAGCAAAAAAATCATCATCCACATCTTCCACACAGTTGTGATAGCGAAACTTCCACATTCCGCTCAACATTTGCCTCCGCTCTTTCCCTGTCTCATCCAAAGGGATGTAATAGCTTCGATTTGGTTCTGTCCCCTTATGAAGGACAGAGAAATTCTCATGATACGCTTCTCTCAATTGCATAATAGGCATCCTCCCAAAGCATTTCTTTTTATATTAAGGATACCACACACTGCTGGATATACCATAGAGATTTTCAAAAAAAATATGGACATTTTTTAATATATCTCACGCTATAACCCACAAAAATCTTGTCAATACATAGACGTTTGTATATAATAACGGAGAGGAGCAACAGATCTTCAACAAAATTTCTCAGTGGGGCGACCCATTCAGAAGAGGAGAACAGAAATGAGACAATATTGGGCAGATATTTATGAAAACAGAGAGGACGCCGAATCCATAAACAAACTGGAAACTGATTTCATCGTCAATGAGTGCGGTCACTATGTCCAAGAAGAGGGCGGCGCCAGGCGCCCCACAGGGCGTATGGATTATCAAATCTTATATATCGCTGCCGGAAGGGTATACTTCTGGCTGGACGGCAAAAGAGAGACCGCTGAAAGCGGAACCATGGTGGTATATCCGCCTTATGAAAAACAGATTTATACATATGACCACTCTGTCACTTCCGATGTCTACTGGATCCATTTTTTTGGCAGCGACACATCATCCTTTCTGCAAGATCTTGATCTTCCATGTGTCACCCTGATTCCCGCCATTCTTCCCGAATCCGCCTTGGCTCTGTGGGAACAGATCATTGGAGAAATGCTGTATAAACGCCCACATTATCAACAAATGGTCAAAGCCCTGGCCTTCCAGCTTTTTATCACACTTTCCCGCAGCCGTATTCACATGGAGGAAAAGCAAAAAGCCTTACGGACAAGCGGCCGCCTCTATGCCAAAAAGGATCGGCAGCAGGAACTGGTGGAAGCGCTGATTGACGAAATAAACAAAAATTATGCATCGGAACTGTCTGTGGAACAAATGGCCAGAAACAATGGCATGAGCACAGCCTGGCTCAATCAGCGATTCAAACAGTATACTGGATTATCTCCCCAGCAATACATCACCAAGACCAGACTCAGCCACGCCCGGCAAATGCTGTCAGAACCTGCCTATAATATTGGTGAAATCGCGCAGATGTGCGGATATTCGGATCCCCTTTATTTCAGTCGTCTGTTTCACGCCCGTTTCGGATGTTCTCCAAAAGAATTTCGTCTGAGGGTTCAGACGCAACATCCATAATATGCCCAAACCTGCGGAAGCAGCTATAGGGAGCCGTCTTTATCGCTGTCACTTTGGCAAGTTCCTGTCTTGCCTGTGCGGCCAATTCTCCATAACAAGATTTTAGAATCAATTCCGCCTGACCATGATCCAATTTAACCAACCCGGAATGTACCATTGCCGCCATTCCATGAACCAGCATCAGAAAATATTTGGTTTCTTTTTCTCCCAATTGCGTATTTTGTTGCAGAAAACTGAACAAAACCTCCAAGCATGCCTGTCCCTCCATGGAGTGAGAAAATGTCTTCGTCAACAAATCCTGAGCCGTCTGCTGGAACAGCAGAAAGAACAAGTGGGGATATTGAAAGGCAAACATAACATGAGCCAATCCCGTTTTCACTGGTTCCGTCATCTGTCCCACATGTTTTTCCAGGAAACGGCGATAATCTCTTCCCGCTTCTTGGTATAATCCATCCTTGAGTTCATCCATATTGGAAAAATAGGTATATATGGGCTGCACAGAACAGCAAGCCGCCTTGGCCAGGGATTTGGCGGAAATCGCTGAAATCCCTTCTTCTTTCAAAAGCTCATACGCCCTTTGAAACAGCAATTCTCTCGTGATTCGTTGTCTCGGCATCCATTAATCCTCCCGGCCCTCCACATATTCAGAAACTTGTGAAAAGTCTTTTATAATATTTATTATATAACATATATTATTTTATTTTCAACCCACTTAATCATCTTTCCATGCGATACCAGCTGTTGAAATTCTATTTTTATTGCAATCATATTTTATATAATACATATTATATAACAATCATTATATTGCGATCAAAAAACATGAATCACCCAATACTCTCTTCCATAAAAAGGCGAATATAGAAAGAAGTTCTCTCCATATCCGCCTAATATTTGCATTTTCCTTTTTTACTTTTCCTTATCTGAAAAAACTGCGGTAATATCTGTCATAATCTGACTGATTTCAATGTGCTGTGGACATTCCTTTTCGCAGTGGCGGCACTTCCTACATGCATCTGCCTTCTTTTCCAGCGTATCGTACAGCTCTCTGGCCTTTTCCACTCCCTTGACGGCCGTTTGATTATACGCCTCAAATGTTTTGGGAATATCCAAACCAAACGGGCAAGGCATACAATAAGCACACTTTGTACAAGGAACAATGGCCATGGTGTCAAAAACATTTTTCGCCTTGGCCAGCATCTGGATATCATCTGGTGAAAGCATCCCCACATGGGAGCGGTCTGCATATACAAGATTTTCTTCCACCTGCTGTGGCGTACTCATGCCGCTGAGCATCAAGCCCACTTCCGGTAAATTCCACAGGAAATCCAGCGCCCACTCCACTGGTGTTTTTGTGTCAGGAAGAACCTTTCTCACCTGAACGGGAGGCGCTGCCAGCTTTCCGCCAAGCAGAGGTTCCATGATAACAACGCCGAGCCCTTTGGAAGCTGCATACTTCAATCCTTCCATTCCTGCCTGATGCTCCAAATTAATGTAGTTGAATTGGATTTGACAGAAATCCCAATCCCAGGCATCCACAATCATTTTGAACGTTTCCAAGTCATCATGGAATGAAAATCCAGCAAACCGGATCCGTCCATCTGCCTTTGCTTCTTTCATTTTCTCCAGCAAACGGCAACCTTCCACTTTTTTCCACCGATTTTTATCCAGAGCATGCAGAAGATAGAAATCCACATGATCTGTCTGGAGTTTTTCCAACTGCTCGTTGAGATAGCGGTCAAAATCCTCTTCCTTTTCCACCATCCAGACGGGCAGTTTGGTGGCCAACATCGTTTTCTCACGATAGCCATCCTGAAGCGCTTTTCCCACCAGTACTTCACTCATGCCTCCATGATATGGATAGGCAGTATCCACGTAATTCACGCCGCTGTCAATGGCCTTTCGAATCATGCCAATGGCGGTTTCTTCATCAATGGATTTACTATCGGAGGAATCCGTGATGGGAAGCCGCATGGCGCCAAATCCCAAGGCAGATACTTCCACCCCTGTGTTTCCAAATTTTCTGTACTTCATTTACTTACCTCCTCTTCTTCCGCTCTTACCACATCTTTTGGGTAAGGACTGCTCCACGCCTCCATTTATCTTATATTACTTTTTTATTATAATAAATAATTGGAAAATAGCCAATAGACTATCTTATATAAAAAAGTCCCCTTCAAAGACCATCTGAGCCGGTCCTTTCAAAAACACCGTCTCCCCTCCATCCAGCGTTGACACCTCCAAGTCCCCGCCAGGCAAGTGAACTGTCACTGCCGCATCCACCAACCCCAGGCCAAACGCCACGGCAAATACCGCACAGGCTCCGCTTCCGCAGGAAAGTGTCTCCTGGCTTCCACGCTCCCAAACTCTCATCCGAATCTCTCTGCGATTTTGGATACTGGCAAATTCCACATTAAATCCGTCCGGAAACAAAGGCGCATGCTCCAATTTTGCCCCCAGACGATCCACCGGAAATGTTTCCGGATCTGAAACCCATATAACACCATGGGGATTTCCCAAAGACACCGGATGAACCTCCAGGGAGTATCCTTGTTCTTGTATATTTACGGATTTCTTTCTCACTGGATGGCCCATATTTACCTTAACAGATACCACCGTGTCCAGCACTGTCTCCAACTCCAATTCTTTGACTCCTGACATGGTTTCCACCGTCAGATGACGCTTGGGTACAATTCCAGTTTCATATACATATTTCCCCACACAGCGGATTCCATTGCCACACATGAGGCCCTCGGAACCATCTGCGTTATACATCTTCATTTTACAGTCTGCCACAGTGGACGGTCCAATCAGAATCACACCGTCCGCTCCCACGCCGAAATGGGGACGGCAAAGGGTCACTGCCAGCTGTCTCGGATCTGTGACAGACTCACGAAAACAATTGATATAAATATAGTCATTCCCTGTTCCCTGCATTTTTGTAAACCGCATTGAATGACCTCCGCCCTTTTCATTCTCGCCGCGGCTCATGCGCCAGACACGGAACGCCACGCGCATTTGACTCATGTCACGCGGTCAAAACCACACGGTACCGATGCGCCTCAGCCTTCATCGATTAAACTGTGGCTTTTCAAATGGGCAGATTACAGCGTTATCCAAGAATTTCTTTCATAACACGAATGGTGTTTTTATAAAATATCTTTTCAACAGTATCGGCCTGAAATCCGGCCTTCAATAGGGCGTCCGCCAGACGGGGCATATACGAACAGTCTTTCATCTCCATATTGGTACCGATGCCGTCGAAATCGCTGCCCAGACCGATACAATCTGCTCCGCCCACCTGTATAATATGCTTCACATGGCGGATGAGTCCCTCCATGGTACCGAATACCCTCCCATCCGGTCCCGGGCTATCGGTGAAAGGGGCATAAAAATTAAGTCCCATGACGCCGCCTCGCTCCGCCAGACTCCGAATCATGGCATCGGTCAAATTTCTGGAATGGGGACAAATACTTCTGGCATTGGAATGGCTGGCCACAAATGGTTTTTTTGTGTGTTTCAGCACATCATAAAATCCCTCATCTGACAAATGGGAAACATCAATGATCATCCCCAGCCTCTCCATTTCCTCCACAAACTGAACCCCCATTTCTTTTAGTCCGCAGTTTCCCTTTCCGGAAAAACCATGGGGATACCCCAACTGATTCTCATGATTCCAAGTCAGCGTCATCATGCGCACCCCCAGACGATATAACATGCGCAGTACAGCGGGATCACCAAGACAGACCTGTCCCTCCTCCACTGACAAAAGAGCCGACATCAGTCCTGCAGCTTCATTTTGGCTCACCTGCTCCATTGAAATAACTGGCCGAATCGTATCCCTGTATCTCTCCATCTGCTCATAAAAGAAATCAATTCCCTCCAGACAAATCTGCAAAGGATTTTCCCCTGCTTCCAGAGCCACAAAAACAGCAAACGTCTGCAAGAGGTATCCTCCTTGGCGCATTCGCAGCAAATCCACATGTCCACTATTTTTCAACAGTTCTGCTTTTTCCCCTTCCTGTCTCTGCTGCCGCAAGGCCATGACGGTGTCACAGTGCATATCGCAAACTTTCATTTTGTTCACCAACCTTTCTACTTTTTCCATCCAAACGGTCCCGAAGCAGCCCCCTTTGTCATATAGATTTTGTTGCCACGTTTTATGATATATGATATGATAATGATGATTCCAAGAAGAATGAATTGTCATCAATATCTCAAATCATAGAAAGCGGAGGAATAGAAATATGATTCGCCTGGAACGTTTTACTGTCATGAATTTTGAAAACGCCATGCGGGGAGCCAGAAATCCAATGAACAGCTGGGCCAGGAGCGACAGCCATTACGCTGAAGACGGCTCCTTTGTCTTTGGTCCCAATGATCTGGATTTGGCCAGACGCCTTGCCCGGGCGGGCAGCGATCACCGAAAATATCTGCGCATGATATTTGTCTCTGTGGACATCACAGCCCCTCTTTATTGGTGGAAAGAGTATGATACCTACAAAATCGCCACAGTGGCCAACTCCACCAGCACCATGCACAAGATTGCCAGCAAACCATTTTCCATGGAGGATTTTAGCTGTGACCATATGACACCGGATACCCTGGATTTTATGAAGACTGTGGTGGATAAACTGGAACAGCTGCGCCTATCCTATCTGGAAACCAAGTCCAAAGATATCTGGTATGATATGATCCAACTATTGCCGTCCAGCTATAATCAGATGCGCACCTGCTCTTTCAATTATGAGACACTGATCAATATTTATCGAGCCCGAAAGAACCATAAACTTCAGGAGTGGCATACATTCTGCCACTGGGTGGAGACCTTACCCTACGCGGCAGATCTCATCACCTTTGATCCCAATCCAGATCAATAACTTCTCGGAATCTCGATGAATGAGATTCCAATCGAAAATTGACAACTGAATATCGTGCAGGAAAAGAAATTTACGAGAAAT
>CAJFUP010000199.1 GCA_904420225.1 uncultured Lachnospiraceae bacterium | reverse complement strand
TGAATCTGATGCCGGTGAAGCCTGATTATGAGACCCAGCTGCTGCGGGCTCTTTCCAACACGCCCCTTCAGGTGAATGTGACCTATCTGAATGTATCAACTCATCATTCCAAAAACACATCAGCAAGCCATATCAATAAATTTTATACTACATTTGGTCAGATTCGGGAGTTTTACTACGATGGAATGATTCTCACGGGAGCTCCGGTGGAAGATATGGAATTTGAAGAAGTCAATTATTGGGAAGAATTACAGGGAATTATGGAGTGGACAAAAACTCATGTAACTTCCACTCTCTATGTCTGCTGGGGGGCCATGGCGGGAATGTATTATCACTTTGGGATTCCCAAAGTGCAGTTTTCGCGTAAGCTGTTTGGAATCTATAAACATAGAGTTTTGGATCGGTGTGACCCTCTTGTGAGGAGTTTTGATGATGTGTTTGACGCTCCCCATTCCCGCTACAGCGGCGTGAGGAGGGAAGACGTGGTGAATCATTCGGAACTTCAGCTTTTGGCAGAATCCAGGGAAGCGGGGGTTTATCTGGTGAAAAGCTGCGATGGCCGCCACGTTTTTTTGTTTGGTCATCCTGAGTATGACCGTATGTCGCTGGATGCAGAATACAGAAGGGATCTGGCCAAAGGAATTGATATTCAGGTGCCAGAAAATTATTACGAAAATGATGACCCTGACACAACTCCCCTGCTGACATGGCGGGGACATGCCAACACGCTTTATACCAACTGGCTTAATTTCTATGTGTATCAGGTGACTCCTTACCATTTAAGCGGGGAGCGGTGAGAAGTTATTCAACATTGGGTGACAAAATATATACAAAAGCAGATTGAGGGGTATGGAAATGATTACACAAAAAGATCAAACGGGATTGCATACGGTGGTACATAAGGCTGAGTTTTGTGTCATCGGTGGAGGATTATCCGGTATGGCGGCTGCCATAGCCGCCGCCAGGCGGGGGGTTTTTGTGGTTTTAATGCACGACAGACCAGTGCTGGGAGGAAATGCTTCCAGTGAAATCCGCATGTGGATACGCGGAGCGGAAGGGGAAAATGTAAGGGAAACTGGAATTCTGGAAGAAATCGCTTTGGAGAATATTTATCGAAATCCGGACATGAATTTTTCCATCTGGGATAGCGTGCTGTTTGAAAAAGTGAAGCTGGAAAGGAATATCACACTTTTGCTGAACTGTTCCTGCTGTGATTGTCAGATGGACGGCGACCGCATTGTATCCGTTACTGGATGGCAGACCACTACCCAGACCTGGCATCGGGTGGAAGCCGACTATTTTTCCGATTGTTCCGGAGATAGTATCCTGGCGCCGCTGACCAATGCCCAGTGGAGAATGGGGAGAGAGAGCCGGGAAGAGTTCGGCGAGGATATCGCGCCAAATGTCAGTGATGAATACACCATGGGTCTTTCCTGCCTGATCCAGGCCCGTCAGACCAATCATCCGGTGACATACCGTCCTCCCAGATGGGCATATCGCTATACGAAAGAAGATTTTCCCTACCGTATTAATTTTTCCACGCCGCAGAAATGGACGAATGACAATTTTTGGTGGATGGAGATTGGGGGAACGAAAAATGCCATAAAGGATGCGGAGGAGATTCGGGACGAATTAATCCGGATTGCGTATGGCGTGTGGGACTTTATCAAAAACAGCGGGGAAGTGGAAGCGGACTGTTGGGATCTTGACTGGATGGGATTTCTGCCGGGAAAACGGGAGAGCAGAAGGTATGTGGGCGACTATATTTTGAATCAAAACGACATCAGAAGCCGGGGAGAATTCGATGATATTATCGCCTATGGAGGATGGACCATGGACGATCATGATCCCAGGGGATTTGAGACCAGAGAACGGCCGAATATATGGCATCCTGCTCCCTCCCCTTATGGAATTCCGTATCGGTGTGTCTATTCTGCCAATGTGGAAAATCTTTTTTTCGCCGGAAGAAATATCAGCGCCACCCATGTGGCCAATGCATCGGCTAGGGTCATGGGAACCTGCGCTTTGTTGGGCCAGGCTGTGGGAACGGCGGTTTCTCTGGCCGTGTGGTATGGGTGTACGCCCAGGGAAGTGGGACGCTTTCATATTCGGGAATTGCAGCAGGCTCTAATGGAAGACGACTGCTATCTGCCGGGGAAAAAACGGCAGCCGGATGCGGTTATGGAAGGAGCGCTGCTGACCGTCAGCAGACAGGGGCTGCCGCAAGGGGATGCCGCCATATTGCTGGATGGAGTGGAGCGAATGGTGGATGGCATGGATCACGCCTGGGAAGGGGAGATGGGAGATTCAGTGGTAATCACGCTGCCCCAAATACGCCATGTGAGTGTGGTTCGTTTGGTCATGGACAGCGATCTTAACCGGACTTCCTGGGGAGATCAGAAGTGGTATATCAAAAAATTTCCCACCAGATGTAATCTGTTTTTGGATGATCAGCCGGTTCACATTCCCGATAGTATTGTCCGGGAATATGAAATCTGGACGGATGGCGGAGATGGACAGTGGCAGCTGGCTGTCCGGGAATCCAATAACTATCAGCGTTTGAATAAAGTGACGCTGGAAAAAGATGTAAAAAGAATCAAATGGATACCAAGGAAGATGTGGTCTGGCAGTCGGGCGCGTCTCTATAGCCTGGAGCTTCTGGGCGGCCATTGGAAAGAGAAAGAGTAATTTATGAAACGTTTGCTTGTATATTTGAAGGATTATAAAAAGGAAAGTATTCTGGCACCGCTGTTTAAAATGCTGGAAGCATCTTTTGAATTGTTTGTTCCTTT
Source organism: uncultured Lachnospiraceae bacterium (assembly GCA_904420225.1). Lineage (GTDB taxonomy): Bacteria > Bacillota > Clostridia > Lachnospirales > Lachnospiraceae > Fimimorpha. The sequence goes on along the minus strand of CAJFUP010000199.1, from coordinate 2,334 downwards.
GGTGGTGGCGGATATGATTGACACAGGCATCACCAATCGGGACGGGGGTCATATTTTGCGAATGGGAGGCCTGCTGCTCTTGCTGGCTATCATTGGCCTGACTTGTTCCATTACGGCCCAGTATTTCGCCGCCAAAGCGGCGACTGGCTTTGCCGCCAAGATGAAGCATGCCTTGTTTGCGCATATTCAGAAGCTGGGATACACGGAAATGGATACACAGGGAACATCCACCCTGATCACCCGCATGACCAGTGACTCCAATCAGGTACAGAATGGTCTGAATATGGTTCTGCGTCTTTTTCTGCGGTCTCCATTTATCGTACTGGGAGCCATGATCATGGCGTTTACCATTGATATCCAGGCAGCTTTGGTTTTTGTGGTGGCCATTCCCCTATTGTCGGTGGTGGTGTTTGGAATCATGATTGCCAGTATTCCTCTTTATAAAAAAGTTCAGGGGCAGCTGGATACGGTGCTGGGGATTACGCGGGAAAATCTGACTGGAGTCAGAGTCATCCGTGCATTTCATCAGGAAGAGGTGGAAACGCAACGTTTTGAGGAAAACAATCAGAAACTGACCCAAATGCAAATGTTTGTGGGAAGAATTTCCGCTCTCATGAACCCCATTACGTTTCTCATTGTCAATGGCGGCATCATGGCTTTAATCTGGGTGGGAGCCTGGAAGGTGGATACCGGCGCGCTGACCCAGGGACAAGTGGTGGCACTGGTCAACTACATGTCGCAGATTCTTGTGGAATTGGTGAAACTGGCCAGTCTGATTATCACCATCACCAAGGCACTGGCATGTGCCAGGCGAATTGAGGGAGTATTCCAAATGGAAGCCAGCATGAAAGAGAATAAAGAGGGGGTAAGCGTTTGGGAGGAACCGGAGACGGACGGTTATCTGCTTGATTTTAATCATGTGACCCTCTGTTATAAAAATGCCGGAGCTCCGTCCCTGACGGATATTGATTTTCATGTAAAGCGTGGACAAACAGTGGGAATCATTGGGGGAACCGGTTCCGGCAAGACGTCCCTTGTTAATCTGATTCCCCGCTTCTATGATGTGACGGAAGGATCTGTGACCATCGGCGGAGTGGACGTGCGAGATATGCCTTTGGATACACTGAGAAAGAGGATTGGCATAGTGCCGCAAAAGGCAGTGTTATTTGCCGGGACCATCCGCAGCAATTTGCTTTGGGGAAAGGATGATGCCACTGGAGAAGAGATGGAGGAAGCTCTGAGAATTTCCCAGGCCATGGAGTTTGTGGAGGATAAAGAGGGAGGTTTGGATGCTCCGGTGGCCCAGGGAGGGAAAAATCTGTCCGGCGGACAGAGACAGCGTCTTACCATTGCCAGAGCTGTGATTAGAAAACCGGATATCCTCATATTGGATGACAGTGCATCGGCACTGGATTTTGCCACAGATGCCAAATTGAGACAATCCATTCGAACCATGAAAAATAAGCCCACAGTATTCATCGTTTCCCAGAGGGCAGCTTCCATCCAGCATGCGGATCAAATCATAGTGTTGGATGACGGCGCTGTGGCGGGAATCGGAACCCATGGAGATCTTTTGAAGACGTGTCCTGTATACCAGGAAATCTATTACTCACAATTTAAGAAAGCAGACGGCCGGGATATGGCGGATTTGTCGAAAAAGGAGGCATGACCATGGGACAGGAAATCAAAGGAAATGACGGAAAAGGAAGGCAAAAAGAAATTCTTTGGAAGGTTCTGCGCTATATTCGCAAATATTGGTTTTTCCTTGCGCTTTCCATTATTTTGGCCGCAGTCTCCGTGGCCATCACATTGTATATTCCAATTCTCACAGGAGATGCGGTTGATTTGATCATTGATCAGGGACGTGTGGATTTTGCCGGGATCACTTCCATTCTAATCCGAATTGCTGTGTCCATGGGAATCGCCGCGGCGGCCCAGTGGATTATGAACGTTTGCAACAATAAAATGACGTATCAAATCATCCGGGACGTGAGAAACGAAGCTTTTCACAAATTGGAGATTTTACCCCTGAAATATATTGACAGGCATTCTTATGGGGAAGTGGTCAGCCGTGTTATCGCCGATGTGGATCAATTTGCCGATGGTTTGCTCATGGGATTCACACAGTTTTTCACAGGAATCATCACGATTCTGGGAACGCTTTTATTTATGCTTTCTGTGGATGTGGGAATTACTTTGGTTGTGGTGTGTATTACGCCGGTTTCCCTATTTGTGGCCAGTTTTATTGCCAAACGAACCTTCTCCATGTTCAAGGCGCAGTCAGAGGCCCGGGGAGATCAGACAGCGTTGATCGATGAGATGATCGGAAACCAG
>CAJFUP010000198.1 GCA_904420225.1 uncultured Lachnospiraceae bacterium | reverse complement strand
GCGATACCACATATAGCCAATACAAAACAGAATCTGTGGGGCTGACAGTGGAGTTTGCCGATGGTTCCACGGGAGATGCGTACGTAAAGGGGACAGATGAATCCATGGATTTGGCTGTGATTGCCGTGGAGCTGGACAGCATCTCCGCCGATACCATGAGTCAGATTAAAATTGCCGCCACAGGAGATTCCGACAATTGTGAAGTGGGCAACGGAGTTATTGCCATTGGAAATGCTTTGGGATACGGTCAGTCCACTACTGTGGGCTACATTAGCGCTCTCAACCGTGTGGTTACCACAGAGGATGGTTACAGCAAAGAAGTGATTCAGGTGGATGCAGCCATTAATCCTGGAAACAGCGGAGGCGGCTTGTTCAATACAAATGGGGAACTGATTGGAATTAATTCAGCTAAAATTGCTGATGAGGATGTGGAAGGAATCGGTTACGCCATTCCCATTTCGGACGCCCAGGACATCATTGATGAATTGATGAATCGGACGCCCGTTCCAGAGGGAGAGGAAGGATATCTGGGAGTGACCAGCCTTTCTGTTCCAGATACTTTGGTGGAAGGCTATGGATATCCGGCAGGCGCTTCCGTGACGCAGGTGACAGAAGGCACTCCCGCAGCGGAGGCTGGGCTTCGTGTATATGATATCATCACCGCTGTCAATGGCCGACAGGTTACCAGTGCGGAACAGCTTACCAGTTCCATTCAGAGTTATGCGGCAGGTGAGACAGTGGAGCTGACTGTCATGAGAGCTGCCAATGGAAATGAATTTGAGGAAATGACGATTTCCGTCACACTGGCTCGGAGAGCCGATTTCGGTGTAGATGAGACTGAGGAAGCTACACAGCAGGCATTTATTTTCCGCTGAAATCGGTTGAAGTAAGTATTGAAAATGGCATCTGGCAGAAAGGACTTTGTCTCTGTCAGATGCCATTTTGCTGTGCAGATGTTTTATCGTCACCATATGCGGATATTTTGCAGTACTACTATTTTTCCCTTTTTTTACATATACTTTAGGTGATTACAGAATTCCTAGAAATGAAGCGGCATTCCGCATTGGATATCCGGACGGCCGACGGAAACAAAGGAGCGGGATATGAAAAAAGGGTTGGCGGCGGCAGGTATGACATGTATATTATTGGCAGCAGTGTTTTTGGGCGGGATGGAATTTCGCAGATGGGAAGAGAGTCTCCCGGCGGGAGGAGGAGATGCAGCACTGGAGGAAAGAGAGGAAATAAAACAGGTGGCGCTCACCTTTGACGATGGACCCAGCGGCGCGTGTACGGAAGCACTTTTGGACGGTTTGAGGGAACGGAATGTGAAAGCCACATTTTTTGTGATTGGCATGTATGCGGAACAGTATCCGGATATCATACGGCGGATGGCTCAGGAAGGACACGTCATTGGCAATCATACCTACCACCATGTGCAGTTGAGCCGTCTGTCTGATCAGAAGGCCCAGGAGGAGTTGGAGATGACCAATGAACTCATAGAGGATATCACTGGACAGCAGCCCATTTTTGCCAGACCGCCTTTTGGTTCCTGGAATAAGAAAAAAGAATTTCCAGCGGATTTGATTCCTGTACTGTGGACTGTGGATCCGCTGGATTGGAAGACATATCAAACAGACACAGTGGTGAGCCGAATCATGAATAATGTGGAGGATGGGGATATTATCCTTCTGCATGATTCCTATCCCACATCAGTGGAAGCAGCACTGCGCACCATTGATATGTTGCGGGAAGAGGGATATGTATTTGTTACAGTGGATGAACTTATGTTTGGATAGGGGCGGAAATTTCTTGTCAAAAATTCAATGGTATAGTAAGATAGATAAAAGAGTGTCCAGTCAGGTCAACAGCGGTACGGGCGCTGTCTGAAGTATGGAAATCAGTGAGAAAAGAGGGATTTCAATGAAGTATGATGTTATTATAATCGGCGCGGGGCCATCGGGGATTTTCTGCGCCTATGAGTTGAAACGACAGAAGCCGGATATCAAAATTTTGATGATTGAAAAGGGGAGATCCATTGAAAAGCGCCGGTGTCCCAAGCGGGTGACGAAGCAGTGTGTGGGATGCCAGCCCTGCTCCATCACCACTGGATTTGCCGGTGCCGGTGCGTTTTCCGATGGAAAACTTTCTTTGTCTCCAGATGTCGGAGGCAATCTGCCGGAGATTTTGGGATATGATGAGACGGTCAGTCTGCTGAGGGAAGCGGATCAGATATATTTGGACTTTGGAGCCGACACGGCTGTGTATGGTGTGGACAAGGAAAAAGAAATTCGGGAAATTCGAAAAAAGGCCATTACCGCCAATTTGAAGCTGATTGAATGTCCCATCCGGCATCTGGGAACTGAGGAAGGCGGGAAAATTTATGCCAAGATGCAGAAGCATTTGGAAGAAGTTGGGGTAGAAATGAAGTTTCTCACCATGGTGGAAGAGATCCTGATCCGGGATGGCAGGGCAGAGGGCGTCAGAACGGATGGGGGAGAGACGTATCTGGCAGACCAGATTGTCAGTGCTGTGGGCCGGGAAGGAGCCGATTGGTTTAGTCATGTCTGCCGGGACCAGGGCATTGAGACCAAGGTGGGTACCGTGGACATCGGAGTCCGCGTGGAAGTGCGGGATGAGGTTATGGAGTTTTTGAATAAGAACCTTTATGAGGCCAAGCTGGTTTATCACACGCCCACATTTGATGATAAAGTCCGCACATTTTGTACGAATCCTTCTGGCGAGGTTGCCACGGAGTACTATGAGGGCGGGCTGGCTGTGGTCAATGGTCATGCCTATAAATCCAAGGAGTATAAAACAAAAAATACGAATTTTGCCCTACTGGTATCAAAGAATTTTACCAAGCCCTTCAAGTCCCCCATTGAGTATGGCCGCAAAATCGCGGAGCTCAGCAATATGCTGTGTGATGGAAAAATTCTTGTACAGACGTTTGGAGATTTTAAGAGGGGCAGGAGAACCACCGAGGAGCGGTTGTGCCGAAACAATTTGATTCCCACTTTGAAAGACGCAGTGCCGGGAGATCTGTCTCTGGTGTTCCCTCATCGGATTATGGTGGATATCGAAGAAATGCTGATGGCTTTGGATAAGGTGACGCCGGGAATCGCCAGCGATGAGACACTTTTGTATGGCGTGGAAGTGAAGTTTTATTCCAACAAAGTGGTGGTGGACCGGGATTTTTGCACCAGCATAAAAGGACTGCGCGCCATAGGAGACGGTTCTTCCGTTACCAGAGGATTGCTCCAGGCTTCAGCCAATGGACTCAGTGTGGCCAGGAGCATTCTGGGAAAGAAGAATTAGACCGCTGGACAGCGAGGAGGACATATGAAAAAGTTTCATGAATTGGGTATGCCGGTGTCTTTTAGAGAGTTGGATGTGCGACCCAAGTCACTGGAAGAAATGGCGGAGAAATGTATGGAATTATACAGTGAATTGCAGTTGTACGAGGATCCGTCTTCTGAATACACATATGAGAAAAGACTTCGGATCATGATGGACCCGCTGATTGCATGGTACACAAAACACGCCAGAGTGCTTCCCTGGCGTTCCAACCCCACTCCGTATTGGGTATGGGTGTCAGAGATCATGCTCCAGCAGACCAGGGTGGAGGCGGTGAAGCCATATTTTGCCAGATTCATGGAAACATTCCCAACGGTTGCGGACCTGGCGGCT
>CAJFUP010000197.1 GCA_904420225.1 uncultured Lachnospiraceae bacterium | reverse complement strand
CATAATATCATAATTCACTGGTCGGTAAAACAGCCTCCTAACCTCTTCCGGAGCTTTGGTCTGCGCCAAAATCCACATAAGTTTTGTCACCACGGCTTCCAGTGTCATATCATACGACTCAATCAGCTCATATTCCTCTTTGATGCGAAAACCCACCCGGTATGTGGCCATATCACTGCCCTCATGGGGTACCTGAGTTGTCATAACAACAATTTTTCCACAATCCATCCAATCCTTCAAAATGTCGGAAAAATCCTCATTTTCATATCTGGGCAGCCCTCCCACCCCGAAGCTTTCTATGATCACCGCGTCATAATTTTCCTTCAGATATTGGAAAATCCCCCCGTTTAGTCCTGGGATCAGCTTCAGCACGCAGATTCGTGTATCCACCTGGTGGTAAAAGATCGGTTCCTTTTCTGCCTCTTTTCCGGTGATGTAATGAAAGACTTTTCCATCGCGGATCACTGCTTTATTGGGAAAATCAATGCTGGAAAACGCATTATAGCTTTTTGTCCTTACTTTGCTGGCCCGAGTACCGGCTATGGCCTGTCCCCCGAATACCACATTAACACCGTGGGATCTGGCGTCACAAGCATAGAGAAAGCTGTCCACCAAGTTGCTTTTTGCATCTGTAATGTCCTGATCAATGGGTTTTTGTGCTCCCGTCAGCACAATGGGCTTTCTGGAATCCTGTATCAGATAGGACAAAGCCGATGCCGTGTACGCCATGGTGTCCGTTCCATGAAGAATGACGAATCCATCGTACTCATCATAGGATGCCTCCACCTTTTCGGCGATTTTCACCCAATGTCTGGGCTCCATATTGGTACTGTCAATGTTAAAAAGCTGAACCGCAGACACATGGCAAATCCCCGCCACCTGGGGAACATACCGCAAAATTTCCTCCGAGGAAAGCTGCGGCGCCAAACCGCTGTCTGTCTTTTGGGATGCTATGGTTCCGCCTGTGGCAATCATCAGTATTTTCTTCATTTTACCCTCATTTCTAAAAGCGGGCGCTCCAAACGGACGCCCGCTATCTATCACTGTCTTTATATGGGAATGCCCTGCCCCTCTCTTCCGAAACCAACCGCATTCTCCCATCATTCGCCCATGGCCATCATACCCCATGAAAGCTTAAATTGCAATACCCGAATTCATCCAAACCGAATCAATGTGGTGTACAAATCCATATAGTTTATCCCAGCCGTGTTGAAAATATCCATGGGCGTGCGCTGGCACTGCATTGCCGCTCCCACTGCTCCTTCATCCAGAGAATAGCCGGTGACATTATGAATGATCATGGATATTCCGTTTTCTTCTCCCACATACATGACCACATGCCCAGGCATCAGAAGCATACTGCCAGGACCAGACTGACGAATAACAGCTCGCTTCTCCTCTACGCCCATGCCGGATAGGCCAATCACTGTGGCGGAGCTGGAGGCCAGCTGCGAGGTGTTTCTGGGCATTAGAATGCCAAAACTTTTGTAAATACAGTTCATGGTGGAGGAACAATCCATATTTTCATTCATATCCCCCCAGCCGTAAGGCTGACCCACCATTTTCTGCGCCTGAATCAACAGGCCTTCTTCTGTGTAAGGAAGATACCCCTGATGGGAAGATCCTTTGGAAATCCCGACAATCCCAGTCACCAGACTTCCGTCTGGCGCTGGACGCGGTATGGTAACATACCATTCCCCTCCGCCGTCTCCGGCCAAGGGCAGGCGCGTTCCCATGCGCAGCTTTTTATTATCTGCATAGACAGCGGCGTCTGTCACCACCACAAAAGAGGAAGGATGGATGAATTCATTCATCTGCTCCCGACTGCAAAATCCAATACAGTCTGTCCGGATCCACCCACAATATTGGTATCCCTGGACAAAGGAATAGGACTGATCCGCTGTCTGGTGGCAGATCACCACTCCCTCTCCCACTCCCAGCATGGTCTCCTGAATATAATCAAACTCGCCGGGACTGCCGCCGGCAGTCATGGCAGAATCCGTGGGAAATGACCGCACAGCGGCATTGGAGACAATGACACCATAGCGCACATTTACCGGATCCTGCAGCGAATCCAGATTTCTGGATGCCAGCAGCGCCTGATCATCCTGAGCCGTCCTGGGCCGTCCGCCGTAGTACGGATAATTGGGAATCTGATATGCCTCAATCATGGATCGAATCTGCGCCGCACTCTGGGGCTGGAACGTATCCAGATCCACCATGCCGTTTCCCGCCATCCCAAAACTAATCCTATTTTTCTCTGCGATCTCTCCCCCGGTCAGCAGCTCCTGGGAAGACGGCTGCATCGGCGCAGTCTCCGTCGGCGCGGAAGGCGGGACAGATGCCGGTTCTTCCCAAACCGCCCCATTGCTGCCTTCTTCTTCTACATTTTCCGTTGTATCTTCCTGGGTTTCCACGGTTTCTTGTGTGTCTTGCTCGGTCTCCTGTCTTCTGCGCGTTTCGTCTTT
>CAJFUP010000196.1 GCA_904420225.1 uncultured Lachnospiraceae bacterium | reverse complement strand
GTATCTGTGACGGCAGTCACAGCCATCTGGGCCTCTTCCCGCGGCGTCATGGGACTTCTTTACGGCATAAATGCTGTCTACCACACCACTGACGACAGAAACTGGCTGGTGATGCGTTCGGTGAGCATACTGTATACCGTGATGTTTCTGATCCTGATCATCGCCACGCTGCTTCTGCTTGTCTTCGGCAATCAGTTGGTGGCGTTTGTGGAGCAGTTTTTTCCATTTTTATATGACTTTACTGTGGGTGTCATTTTTATGCGGGCGGCAATTATCATCACAGCGCTCACAGCCTTTTTTACTCTGGTTTATCACGTATTTCCCAACCGGCCGTCTCACTTTTTTTCCCATCTGCCGGGCGCTTTGTTTTCTGCCATGGGCTGGATGGTATTCTCCTATGCGTTTTCCTATTATGTCAACCATTTTGGAAACTATGCCTCCATGTATGGCAGTCTGACCGTGATTGTTTTGTTGATTTTATGGCTGTATTTCTGTATGAACATCATTTTCATCGGCGGAGAGATCAACGCTTTTCTCATTGACAGAAAAAAATAGGCGGATGTCTGACTGCGGACGGCCAAAAGAGATATTTTCTCTCGGCCGTCCGCAGCCTGGCTGCACGCCATACCCGCCTGTCAAACAGAGGTTCGAATTCCGGACTTCCGACAGGATTCAGTGCGGACGCTTTCCGCTGCTTCTGCCCATCATCCGCGTCATCTGACGCAGCATTTCCACTTTTTTCTTTTCCGCCGATGACATGCCCTGAGTCAGTTTTCCCACGATGAAATCCGTTTCTTCATCAGAAAAACGAATGCCGTTGGCATTGGCGCGGTTCATGACGCTCAGAAGAAAGGGCATCATTTCATTTTTGCTTTTTCTCGCCATTTCGTCCAGCATGGCGTTCATGAATGCGGTTTTCTCCGGCGACATGTTTAGCCCCATGTTTTCATTCCAATTGGCGCTGTTCATCCCATTCCCCCTTTCCATCCATCTCCGTTTTCAAAATCCATTTCCCGATACATGCGGGAAAACTGGGTGAAATTTAAAATCATATCAATCATTTCTTGCTCCCTGGGGCTGCAAAATTCCCGTAAGGCCTGAAACAAGCCGAATTCTCTGTCTTCTTCGCTGGAGATAGAGCAGCTGGACAGCAGTGCTTCCTCCTCCTGATCCAGTCTCTGGAGTGTGTTTCGAATTTCCATGATACGGATGACCGATGAAATCATGGATTTGCTGTCGCTGGCAAGATACGGTAAAGCCGCCTTCATCATCTGCAGTCTTCGGTCTTCTTCCGGATGATGTTCCATGGATCGCCTCCCAATATTCTCCTTTTTCCTTTTGTTATATGAATATATGCCTGTTTCACAAAAAAGATACCGGAAAACTGGCACCAGGCATATACTAAGATAGCAAAGACAGAAGACTCCAATAATTAAAGGGATGACAGCGAATATTGTAGATTGGAAAAGGAGAACATTATGCTGATCATAGACGGAAATTCCATTTATGAAGTGGATTTGGACTGTCTCCGGCAAAAGCACTTGGACTATCGGGCCATTTATGGCAGCCGGGTGGCAGACATGCCGGAGCAGAATTCATATGAGTATGAAGGAAGAATCATCAAAAAGGAGCGCTACACGGGAAAAGATGTGGGAGTAGCTATTCTGGATACCGGCGTCTACCCCCACCCGGATTTCAAAAACCGGATCACGGCCTTTCAGGATATGATCCACAAAAAATCTGAGCCCTATGACACCAATGGGCACGGTACACACGAAGCAGGCATCTCAATATCGATGTTTGCTTTGATAAATGAACACAACAACACAGCCTGCCACAGCCAATGCCACGATTCCGCCAATCCAGTAGTATCTGGATTCCACCTGGGAAAGCCAATGCCCGGCGGCCGTCATCAGGGAAGCTTTGGTGGCACCATCTGCCGACGGATTCTGTGGAGAAACGGTTTCCAAAGACAGGCTACTTTCCAGGTTGGCAGAGGCTTTTGAGACAGTCATCTCCTCTTCAGCTGTTTCCTCAGGTAAATCAGCCGCTCCTTCCGGCCTTTCCGCCGTCAAATATTGGGTAAGCATATACAGCTCTCTTCCCTGGTATTTCACCTGGCTCCAAACCTCATTGTAGCCCACACGGAGAATAGGTTCCCCCGCATCCAAGGTGGCCATGATGCTGGAAGTCTCAGAACTTTCTTCCAGAATATCTGCTGGGGTTGTGGTCCATACAGTTTCGTTGACTTTCTCAAAAGAAAAGGAAGTCCCCTGGGTGGGATCCTCTTCCGGCAAGGAAGTCTCTTCTGGGACAGCGGGATCTGTTGTCCACTCCACCATATTTCGAATCAGACGATCCAAAAGACGGGAATAACTGGAGAGATGTTCATAGGCTCGTCCTGGAAAGGTACTGCTGTAAAATGCCCAGTTGTCATATGCCTGCCGGTGCTTCATCATGCCGTCGGAAACCGCTTCATGACTGGTCTGATACGTATCGTCGTAATTTCCCCCCATCCAATTGGAGGCATTCATATAGAGATAGGGAATCCCCGCCTGGTCGAAAGCTGCGTGGTCACCGCCTGTGGACTTGGTGGGCACGGGATATCCGGCATTGACATCGGGATGGAAGCCGATGGCCAGTCCCATCTCTTCCGCCGTGGCCGCCGCCTGCTCCGCCAGCCATGTGCGGCTGATGGAGGCACCGTCAAAACTTCCCCCGTAAACATACATGGAATCTCCCATGGCAAGGGTATCCAGATTGATATAGCAGGCAATATTGTCCAGATATTCCGGACTGGCCTGGCCGACATGATACCGGCTTCCAATATTTCCTTCTTCACCCAAATCGAAAAGAATAAACCGAACACTGTAATTGGTTTCCACATCTATGATGCGGTTGGCGGTCTCCAGGACAAGCCCAACACCGGACGCGTTGTCGTCTGCCCCATTGGTATCCACACTGTCATAGTGGGCCCCTATGACGATCTCTCGGTCAATGTTGCCTCTCTTGAGGAACATAATGTTTTCTCCGTAGTAGGTTAATCCGTCGTTTCCCTGCCATGTGATGTTCTCCGTGGACACCTGATATCCCATGGCTGCAATCTCCCGCTTCAGCCAGTCTCCGGCGGCGCGGTCCTGACTGGACTGGGGAATCCGCTGTGGATACGTTCGCTGTATGTATTCCATGTAGTAGACGGCATCCTCCCCATATCGGGTATTGTTATCCGCCTTCACAGCTTGTCCAGTCTGAAAAAACAACACCGCCAAAAGAAATACACTCAATGATACTGCCCATAATCGTCGGAATTTCATATCATACACCCTTTCTTTATGATATTTCATCGTACTTTGCGTTCTGCCATTTATTATACTTGTTTTCATGACGATTCGCAACCTAAATCCGGCTCAGCCTTGTGCTTCCATCTGCTTAAGTAGGAGCGGAGATTTATGGACAGCGGGGGAAACGTTCAAAACAGCGCACATCCGGCTGTGATAAGGCCGGATGTGCGGACAAAGCTGCCATTTTACATTTCCAGGAAAAGTCCGGTTATCTGCGAAAAAAGAAAGCAGGAAATCATGCCCATGGCAGTGGGAAGCAGTATGGACAGAAGCATCCACCGCACAGAACCGGTCTCTTTGCGGATGGTCAGGCAGGTGGTGGCGCAGGGCCAGTGCATCAGAGAAAAAAGAATGGTGCAGGCCGCCGTGACCCAGGTCCATCCGTGATCCATCAAGATATTTTTCATTTCCTGCAAATCCCCAATTTCCGTCAGACTTCCCTGGGCCAAGTAAGCCATCAGCATGATGGGGATGACAAGTTCATTGGCTGGCAGTCCCAAAAGGAAAGACATAAGGATCACACCGTCCAGTCCCAGGCATCTGGCAAATGGATCCAAAAATTCCGTACAGTGTGTCAGCAAAGACGTGCCGCCCACACTGATATTGGCCATGATCCAGATCAAAAGTCCCGCAGGCGCTGCCACGGCGACGGCCCTACCCAGCACAAATAAAGTTCGGTCGCAAACGGAGCGGAAAATCACGTTTCCCACTTGCGGACGCCTGTAGGGAGGCAGCTCCAGGGTAAACGAAGACGACATTCCCTTTAGCACTGTCTGCGATAGAAGCCTGGATGTGAGAAATGTCATGGCTATCCCCAGCAATATAATGAGAGACAAGTAGAGGGCCGAGAGAAAAGAAGACAAAAAACCGGCGGCCGTTCCGGCGAAAAACATGGCGATGATGGTGATGATCATGGGAAACCGTCCGTTGCAGGGGACGAAGCTGTTGGTGAGAATGGCCACCATTCGCTCCCGCGGCGAATCAATGATACGGCATCCCGTCACTCCGACAGCATTGCAGCCAAAACCCATGCACATGGTGAGCGCCTGCTTTCCGCAGGCGCGGCACGATTTAAAACAGCGGTCCATATTGTAGGCGATTCTGGGAAGATAGCCGAAATCTTCCAAAAGAGTGAACAGAGGAAAAAAGATGGCCATGGGCGGAAGCATGACGGAAACCACCCAGGCCAGCACGCGATAAATTCCGAAAATGATGGGAGCGTAAATGGCTTTTGGAATCCCAAGGGCTGCGGCGCTGTCCAAAAGCCGATTTTCCATCCAGGAAAAGGCCTCCGACAGCAATGCGGAAGGCACATTGGCGCCGCTGATGGTAATCCAGAAAATCAGCAGGAGAAGAAAAAACATAATGGGAAAACCGGTGATCCGGCTGGTAAACAGCCAATCCAGACGCCTGTCTTTTCTGGCATATTGGGGATCGTCAAAGGAAACGGCACGGCGGCAGATGGCTTCCGCTTTTTTCACAAAGGACTCTCTCACCGCGTCACGGACGCTCTCCCTGTCCATGCCCTGACGCAGTAGCCAGACGCGCAGACGGTCCACCTCTTCCTTGATATCATCGTGTTCGTCCCAGGGATGCCCGAGATGGCGGGACAGAGAAGACAGAAATCCTTCATCTTCCTCCAGAAACCGGACAGCGGCAAAACGGGGACTGATGTTCTCTTCCCATAAAAACGAAAGCGTTTCTGCCAGAGAAGACACAGCTGTTTCCAGCGGTTCCGGATAGACAACCGGGGTGCCGCGGCCGTCAAACGGCGGATCCCATGACACGGCGGCGGTGATCAGAGCTTTCAGTCCTTCCCCGCTGCGGGCCGCAGTCTTGACAGCCGGTACAGAGAGACTGTCTGTCAGCCGGTCCAGATGCACGCGGATATGTTTCTTTTTCGCCTCATCCACAAGATTTACACACAGAATCACCCGGGGAGTAATCTCCAAAATTTGCAGAACAAGATTCATATTTCGCTCCAGACAAGTGGCGTCACATACGACAATGACCGCGTCCGGGCAGTCAAAACACAAAAAATCTCTGGCCACTTCTTCTTCCTGGGAACGGGCCAAAAGCGAATAACATCCCGGTAAATCCACCAAGTGAAGTGTCAAACCGTCCCGCCGACATTCTCCCTGCGCACTTTCCACCGTCTTTCCCGGCCAGTTTCCGGTGTGCTGCTTCATGCCGGTCAGAGCATTGAATACGGTACTTTTTCCCACATTGGGATTTCCGGCCAGGGCGATGGTCCTCATGGCTCCACCTCCCGGACATGGATTTGTCTGGCATCTTCCCGCCGCAGAGCGATGACAGTTTGACGAATCATATAAGCGGAAGGATCTCCCAGCGGACTTCTCCCCACACACCACACCGGCGTTCCGTCTATGAGTCCCAGATCCTGCAGACGTCTCCTGAGAGGGCAATGATTATCAAATCCGGTTACAACAGCGCGCTGTCCCGGTTTTATTTCATCCAAGCACATGATGCATTCGATCCCCTTTCCTACTCCTGGTATTTTATCAATATGAGAAAAGTGATCGGTTTGTGCATTCCTGCGTATCAATGTCCGATTTCGCCGACGGTTTCCGTTTCCCATGCTTCGGCCTCTTGGCCGTTGGTCCCATGGGCCTTTAGGAAAAAGAAAAATCCCAAAAGAAACATAATGGAAAGGGCGCCTACGCCCCAATTGACACTTCCTGTCAGCTGGCTGACCCAGGAAACCAACATGGTACCCATGAAGGAGGCTCCTTTTCCGCAGATATCGTAGATGCCGAAGTATTCTCCCGATTTTTCCGGCGGAATAATTCTGGCATAGTAGGAACGGGACATGGACTGAATGGTTCCCTGAAAGATGCCCACACAGACGGCCAAAATCCAAAACTGGTATTGACTGGAAAGACCAATTCCATACAAAGCAATGAGAAAATAGGCCGCAATACTCACAAGAATCAATTTCTGGGCTGCCACTTTGGAAGAAAGCCGTCCAAACAGCAGGGCCGCCGGAAACGCCACGATCTGTGTCAGCAAAAGAGCCAGCAAAAGGCCTGTGGTATCCAATCCCAAAGCCGTACCATATGCCGTGGCCATATCAATGATGGTATAGACGCCGTCAATATAGAAAAAGAACGCAATGAGAAAGAACAAAACTTTTCTATTCTTTCCAAGTTCCAGAAATACCCCTTTCAGCCGCCCGGCGCAGGCACGGACGGGATGATCGCTCTTATTCTGGTAATGTTTCTGCCGATAAGCAGCATAGAGAGGAGCGGTCATGGCGACCCACCAGACAGCCACCAGCAAAAAAGCAATTCCCATGGCCAGCTCCATGGAAATTCCCAAGGTCTCATACCCGAGAACCAGAGCCAGGCTCAGCAGAAATGGAATACAGCTGCCAATATATCCCCAGGCATAGCCGTGGGCCGACACATGATCGGAGCGCTCCATGGTGGTGACATCAGACAACATGGAATCATAGATAACAAGGCTGACAGAATAGGCAGATTTTGCGATGACAAACAGCAGCAAAAACCAGATCCAAGAACGCATAAATCCCAGAGCCACGCACCCTAAGGCTCCCACCAGCAAAGAACCGAGGAAAATTTTTTTCTTCCAGCCGCGGATATCGGAAGCCGTTCCCAAAGTGGGTCCCAGGACCGCCACGAGAATGGTGGACAGGGAGACGGCATATCCCCAGTAAGCCAGATAATCCACGTCAGAGATTCCTTCCTTTCCAGCCAAGTAATTGAAATAGATGGGCATGATGGTGGAAACCAACAGCGTGAACGCCGAATTTCCCACATCATAAAGAACCCATTTTTTTTCCAGTGAAGTGAGTTTAAACTTCATATTTCAATTCCTCCTTCAGGGAATAGACAGGAATGGAACGCCAATCGGCTTCCGGCCCAAACGTCTTGTCAAAGTACGGATCCAAGCAGTCTCCGCTCTCCTCTGCTTCCATGAGATTGGCCGTGAGAGACAGACACCGTTCCACAGCTTTGTCCATGAGCTTCTCCAGACGGATACAGCTGTCGGCGCAGAGCGGGTTGGCTTTTCCATTGACCACAAGACCGTGCATTTCCCGGTAATTGCCGGTCAGCTGCAAAATGGTGCGGATCGCCAGGCGCTTCCACTCATGAGGTGCCACCAGGAGATTGTTGTAAAAAATCATGGAACGCAGCGCCTTAAATACTTGGCGGGAGCTGACCCCTTGGAAAAAAGGGGCGATGACGGCTGCACTGTCCATGGCCGGATGAATATGTTCCGTTAATTTATGGCGAATGGGATCCAGCCCGTCTTTGATCATGAGATAACGGTCGAATTCCACCTCGATTTCCGTGTGCGTGACGCCGGATGTGTGAATTTTGTTTTCAATATACCCATGGCAGCTGCTGTCCAGGGCAAAATGGCAGAGAAAGCCCAAAATATAAGACAGCATTTCGTCCGGAAGCGCCTCCGCTTCCGGACGTTTTTTAGCAAAATGCCGGGCTTTCTCCAGCACCTGGAGAGAATGAAGGAAAAATTCTGAAGCCGGTTTTTCATGCTGGCCAAATCCCACAGAATTGACGGAATTGGCAAACAGCGGTTTATAGTAGAATAAAATATCAGGTCCGTGGAGTCCGATGTAGTAGAGATCCTTGTGGCGGCAGATCAGACGCCTGATCTCTTCTGGCTGTCGGTGAAAAACTCTCTTCCCAAAGACAAAATGGGCATACGTGGATGGCATAGCAGGCCACACTCCTTTCTTTTCGTCTCATTATATCACCAATAAATGATTTCCCTGTAAAGGAAATTTTAAACCTTTGTAAAATCAAGAGATCGCAGACGCACAAAATGGGGAACAATCCATGTTTTATGAAAATCAGAATTCCCGATAAAAATCATCTTTCCATTGGGACATGACAAGGTAGCACTCTTTCCCATACAACAGTCTGGCAGGGATCCTCCAGGGTTTTCCATAATAAAAATCATCTGCCACCAATTTGCCGTCGGCATAAATTTGTTCAGCATCACAGATATCCGGGATTTCTATGAATCCTTCATCGCCTGATACAGTGATTTTCTTCCAAAATTGCTTTCGGGGACCGCCGATACAGAGTTCTTCGCCATGGGCCGGGACAAAGGGGGCTGCCTCCAGCGGCTCAAACGCGGCTTGCGCCTGTCGGAACGGCCTTTCCACCCGGTGGGAGGAAAAATGATCGCCTGTCCAGAGCATATAAGAAAAGCTGCCGTCTTCAATGGCGCATGGGTTTCCGTTTTCCTCATAGACGTCGCAGCCCACGCCCACATACAGCTCTCCGGACAGTTTACGGGCTCTGAGAGCCTGTTCCCAGGTCAGCGTCACAATGCGGGCTTCCCCCATTGAAAAGGCCGAATGGAATCCCGGGTTCACCGCTACCGCCTGGCTGCCGACAAATTTATATTCCGGAGAAATTCCGTGGAGCGCAGTAAAAAAGTATGTATTGCCCACACGACAGAGTGGCTGTGCCGTGGCATATTCCAGCAGGCAGTCGGCAATTTCCATGTGAAAAGGCAGAAAGAAGGCCATATCTCCATCCACAGAGATCTCTGGAAAGCGAACGATGCCGGTGTCCAGAATCACATGGGAAAGAGGCGCCATGGTTGCCAATCGCTGATAATGATTGATGAAAACAAAACCTGCTCTGCCATTGGTGCGCATACAATAGCGAAGCGATGTAAAATTAGAGGGATCGGTCTCTGGGTTTGCAGCCTCTGTCAGCTCCATGGGAGCCAAAATACTGCCAAAATCTTGGACAAACAAATGAAGCAAATTTAAAAGGCGATACTGTTCCCGTGCCTCCCCATACTGGGACAGTGCTGTTTGAAAATCATAATTCAAAATAGGATAATCATTGGGGTAGCCTGTGGCTTTGGACTCGTTGAAGGTGGAATATTTTCCAATCTGATTGGTACCGCCGTGATACATGTAATATCCAACCAGATTATTTCCGCTGCCCAATTTTACCAGGGAGAGCGCGTATGCATCCATGCCGGATATGATGGGGCGGCGGTGATGCGTGGCCTGCTGTCCGGCTCCCAGCTCACAGGTGGCAAAAGGGTATCTCTCATAAGGAAGTCGCCATCCATCCTCATCGGTATCTTTAATGATATCGGTTCCCACAGCGGAATCATTGCGCACAGGACTGAACACAAAATTATGGGACGGGGGAAGAGGATCTGTATGGCTTGTCCACGGCGCTTCCGGATAAGCGCCAAATACGGGCAGTACTTCGTCCACAGGAATTTTTGCGCCGAATCGGCTATTCCACCCAGTCACTGTATAGAGCGGCACATGAAAGCCCGTTTCCACAGCAATTTCTTTCAGGGTTTTCAGATGCTCTGCACCGTTCACCAGTTCGTTTTCCAACTGAATTCCGATGATATTTCCGCCATCCTGATACAAAAGTCCCTGAATTTGTTCATAAATTTTTTGATACCAAATTCGAGTTTTGGCAAGATAGCCTTCATTGTTGTCCCTGAGGCGGTAAGGCTTTTTCAGCAGCCAGTCAGGAAACCCGCCGTTTCGGCACTCTCCGTGGGCCCAGGGGCCAATCCGCAGGATGACGTCCAAATCCGCGCGGCGGCATTCCTCTACAAAAGCCCGGATATCACAGTCCCCGGAAAAATTGAATTCGCCCTCCACCTCTTCATGATAAATCCAAAACAGATAAGTGGCCACAATGGAGATGCCTCCCGCTTTCATTTTGCACAATTCCCGGTACCAGTACTGTCTATCGTATCGTGAAAAATGAAATTCCCCCATGACGCCGATCCAGGGAGTGCCTCCCCGCGTCAGATAACGGCTGGTGACGGCAATGGTCTCACCCTGGGGATTGGAGCCACCCATGTGAAGATGATTTTGCAGCAGCGGTGTCTCTTGATAGGTTTTGAATTGGTATTCCATACAGTGTATTCCTTTCTGTCAACCAGCAGATTTTTCCTTTGACCAGAGCTGATTGTGTTTATGACTAGAATACGATGCTTTTTCCAAATATGCAATAAAAAAATGAAAAACTGCCGGTAAACGGCAGTTTTTCTCTTCAGGCCTTACATATCAAGTTTTTCAGCAAAATCAGCCATGGCTTCGGAAATTTTGATCTGCTGCGGACAGACCGCCTCACAGCTGCGGCAGCCGATGCAGGCGCTGGGACGCTTATCTTCCGGTATGGCAGCCATGGCCATGGGAGCAATGAATCCGCCCTGGGTGAAGCTGTGCTCATTGTAAAGAGCCAAGAGTTCTGGAATATCCAGGCCCTGCGGGCAATGGCTGACACAATAATGACAAGCGGTGCAGGGGAGGACAATCTGTTTTACCATGCGGTCCGCCACGGAAAGCAGCGTCTCTTTCTCCTGTTCATTCAGCGGCGCGTCGGTCTCAAAGGTATGTATATTCTGTATCATCTGCTCTTTATTGGACATGCCGGAAAGAATCACCGTCACACTGGGAAGAGACTGCAGGAAACGGAATGCCCAGGCGGGAATGCCTTCATCGGGACGCAAATTTTTCAAAAGTGCTTCATCCTCTTCTTTTAGGGACGCCAGGGAACCGCCGCGGAGAGGTTCCATAACCCAAACCGGAATGTTATACTCTGCCAGAAGCTCTGTCTTTTTCTTGGCATCCTGAAAACTCCAGTCCAGATAGTTCAGCTGAATCTGACAAAATTCCATGTGCTGTCCGTAGGCGTCCAGGAAGCGCTTCATGACCTCCAGATTTCCATGGGCAGAAAATCCCAGATGACGGATCCGTCCCGCCTGTTTCTGTTTCATAAGATACTGAAAAATCCCATACTTTTCATCCAGATAGGCGTCAATGTTCATCTCACAGACATTGTGAAACAGATAGAAATCAAAGTAAGAAACACCGCATTTTTTCAGCTGCTCTTCAAATATGCTCTCCACTTTGTCCATGTTGGAAAGGTCGTAGCCCGGAAATTTATCAGCCAGATAATATGTGTCCCTGGGATATGCGGACAAAGCTTTTCCCATGACAATTTCCGACTGGCCGCCGTGATATCCCCAGGCCGTATCATAGTAATTGATTCCGTGTTCCATGGCGTATTTTACCATGCTGGCCGCAGCTTCCTCATCGATCTTGGAATCATCGCCATCGATGACAGGCAGCCGCATGGCCCCCATGCCGAGAGCGGAAAGTTTCAGGTCCTGAAAATTTTTGTAAATCATTTTTACGCACCTTTCTAAATGAAATTTAAGGAAGATTTCGGCAAACTATGCGTTGCCCTCCTTCTTCCCCATGGAATTGATTATATCACTTGGAGTACAGTCCAAGTCAATAAAAACGTTTTGTGGATATCCCGCAGGTTTTGCGATACAATAATCATGACGGCTTGACATACTGGGAATGGTGGTATATGATGATGGTTAGCTAAAGCTAACCAATAAAACAATTGGAGGTGATATCGTGGAAAATGTTATAATTGCTTTTCTGCTGACGCTCATTGCCGGTCTCAGCACAGGAATAGGTAGCGCCATCGCGTTTGTGGCCAACCATACCAATAAAAAATTCTTATCTGTCAGCCTGGGATTTTCCGCTGGAGTCATGATCTACGTTTCCATGATTGAGATCTTTGTCAAGGCACAGGATTATCTCACAGAAGAAATGGGCTCGCGGATTGGCAGTTTGGTTACCGTGGTTTCTTTTTTCGGCGGCATGCTGCTGATTGCCATTATCGATAAACTGATTCCATCCCAGGAAAATCCCCATGAAGTGAAATCCGTGGAAATGGAGCGGGAGGATGCCCCCCGTCCTGCCAAATTGATGCGCATGGGAGTGTTCACCGCCCTGGCCATTGCCATTCACAATTTTCCGGAGGGCCTGGCCACTTTTGTATCGGCGCTGCAGGAACCCAGTGTTGCCATTCCCATTGTGGTGGCCATAGCCGTCCATAATATCCCGGAGGGCATCGCCGTCTCGGTTCCCATTTATCAGGCCACCGGTTCCAAAATAAAGGCATTCCGCTATTCCTTCCTGTCCGGCCTGGCGGAACCGGTGGGAGCGCTGGTGGGATGGCTGGTTCTTATGCCAATTATGAACGATGTGGTTTTTGGCATTCTATTTGCCGGTGTAGCCGGAATTATGGTGTTCATTTCCTTTGATGAACTGCTTCCCTCCGCGCGGGAATACGGGGAGCATCATCTCTCCCTCTACGGATTGATCTCCGGAATGGCGGTAATGGCGGTTAGTCTTCTGTTTTTTTTACTGTGAGGCTCAAGGAAGAGCCCATTGGAAAGGTTTCCACTGGCCGCTTTGGAAAGGGGCCAAATCCTTCAGAATGGTATGGTCCTCATCGTAGATGATCAAATTCAGGGGGCGCGATAAATCAAGGCTTAAAATGCCGAGAATGGATTTGGCGTCTACAAGCTTTCTGCCGCACCGCAAATCAAAATTCCCGCTGTGTTTTTCCAGAATGGAAACGAAACGCTGTACTTCAAGAATCCCGTTCAATGTGATTCGTATCGTTTTCATGGTATCTTCTCCTTTCCCTGCTCCCGTAAATGCTTTTTGGTCCTGAATATGTATGTTCCGGCATCATACCCCAGTGGATGGATTGGCACGCATCCCTGTAAACTGAGGATATCATATCTATATCAAAAACAGATTAGATTTTTGTTAAATGAATGTTTTGATGCCCATTCCGGTATCAGTGGCAGCATTGTTTTGGGGTTTTCTTGTATATGTATATGCGGGGAACAGGAAAAATATGACGGTCAATTTTCCATGCACATTGGATCATGAACTTGGTTTGACCGCCCGGGTGGCCCAAAAACACGGAATATTCAGCTGACTGAGCCGCCCCTCTCCGTTGCTGTCCTCATAAAGATCAGTCAGGAGAAAGCCGGCTTTCAGCTGTCCACCGATCTGTTCCTGGGCCGTATGGGAAAACTGGATTCCGTCTCCAGCCTCCTGGAGCTGCCGCAGCTGTTCCGGATCCAAAAGCGGATTAAACGGAAGACGGTTGATGATTTCCCGGCCCTCACTGTCCACGATATAATTCATCCCATTGTCCAGACCGGCAAGAAAAATACCGCCTTTTTTCAGGACACGAAAGCATTCGCAAAAGATCGGCTCCACTTTTTCCACATAGCAGTTGGATACCGGATGAAAAATCAGATCAAATTCCCCGTCAGAAAAAGGCAGCGGCTTTGTCATGTCCGCCCGTATGAGCCGCACTTCATACCCCTCTCGGTCAGCCACCATCCGCTCACTCTCCAGCTGCCTCTGGGAATAATCCAAAACAGTACACGCGGCTCCCAGGGCAGAAAAAATGGGGATCTGCTGTCCGCCTCCGCTGGCCAATCCCAGAATTTTTTTTCCTTGCAGCCCACCGAACCAGGAATGAGGAACGGTCTTCGTGGGAGTCAGGTAGACATCCCACTGTCCTTTTTGGGCCTGTTTGTAAGTTTCGTGGGAGATGGGCCTGCCCCATTCCCATCCCTCATCCACCCATTTGTCAATGGTTTCTGCGTTAATGTCTTGATACCGCATGGTTTCCTCCACATTTTGTATATTTATTCCAATACTGGATACGTGTTCCTATCGCCCGTATTTTCGCATGAGTTTCTTGGAGAGCTGTCCCTTTTTTGGGGGGTTCTTTTTGGCGTTGGGCTTTTTTCCGAAGCGTACGGGCTTGCGCGCAGATACGGCGGCCGCCTCTTCCGGAAGATACGGTTTCTGTTTCCATACAGCCGTGACCTCAGAGCGGTTGTGGAACAGCTGGCGACACCCCAGGCGCTCAAATCCCATCAGGCTGTCCAGCTGTCTGCGCAGGTCTTTGTAGGAAAACTCCCGGGGCAGCTTCAGCGTCATGACGACCACCCCTCCCGGAGTAATCCGATCATGGAAAGACTGGATGATGGCCATACTCTCCGCCACATCCATTTTCATGTCATTGACCACGATATCGAACGTATCATTCAGCGGCAGAGTTAGATACTCCTCCACAGTCATGTGATAGTAGCGAACATTGGGACGCTTTTCAATGACTGGATTCAGGCGGCTGGGATCAATGCTGGAGACTTCCAGTCCGCCGTCTGACAGCACCTTGGTCCATCCCCCAGGGGCAGCGCCCAGATCCGCGGCCCGCTTCATGGGGTGCAAATCGATTGCAAAATGCTCCAGCGCCTCCTTCAGCTTATACTCAGCCCGAGAAATAAACTGAAACGCATCTGAGTACGAATAGTGAGGCATACCGCCTTTCCAATGGCTGATATTGTATTGGGCCGGCCCGACTCCCACATAATATTTCCCTTGCGCACCGTACAGAGATACAATTTGTGCTCCAGACGCCACGTCCAGATCAAAGCCCTCTTTCACAAGGGTCTGGGAAAGTGCCTCTGTCATATGAAGATCCTTTTCTTCGCCCACAGCGTAACGCGTCTGGACGCAGAAGGAAAGGGTCCGATCCAGACGTTCCCGGCAGATGGCTTCGATCTGTGCCTGGCCTTTGCCGTAGTCTGTCACAGCGGTTACGGCAAACATATGGCGGACAAATATCACCGGCACTTCCACCGCCAACCGCGCCAATTCATGCGGTTCCAGCTGTGAGGCGCCCAGCCCCACTCCCTCATCCAGCCAGCACACCAGCTGAAAGGACGGATCTGCGGTTTGCAGTTCATGAACCGCCAATTTTCCGTAATCTTTGTTGCAGGTAACGATATATTCCATTTCTCTTCCATCCTTTTGTGTTCTCTCCCATATTCTACCATACCGCCGTAAAAAAATCATTGGTTTCTTTCACAATGATTGTTCCATCTCTCCGTCATTGCGCCATAACTGTTACGTGTCTTCGTTTTCTTTTCTTGGGATGTTTTCTCCGATATGTCGGCGGCCCTGGGAAAGAATTTGTCTCACATGGTCGTCTGCTAGAGCATAGATAGCTGCCGTTCCCTCTCTTTTGCATTTGACCAGACGGCTTTCCCGAAGGATCCGCAGCTGATGGGAAACGGCAGATTGTTTTCGCTCCAGAGCTTCGGCCAGATCGGTGACACACGCCGGTGCATTCATGAGTGCGTACAGAATCCGAATTCTGGTGGGATCCGCGAAAATTTTAAAGAAATTGGCCATACGCTGGGCCTCTCGCTCCCTCCGTTCTCTCTCCTCTTGAGTCAAATCATACACCTCCGTGACCATCAGAGCCGTTTTACAAATAGGGCTCTGATGGCATTCAGCACGGCCAGAATCATCACGCCCACATCTGCAAATATGGCCACCCACATGTTGGCAATTCCCACAGCGCCAAGTCCCAGACAAATGAGTTTGATTCCAATGGCAAACCAAATATTTTCATATACAATGCGGATACATTTTCGGGAAATTTTAATGGCCTTGGCGATTTTTAAGGGATCATCGTCCATCAGCACCACATCTGCGGCCTCGATGGCTGCATCGGCTCCCATGGCTCCCATGGCGATGCCAATATCGGCCCTGGAAAGGACCGGCGCGTCATTGATGCCGTCCCCCACAAAAGCCAACTTGCCGCGGCGTTGTTTTTGACGCAGCAGTTCTTCCACTTTTTCCACTTTATCAGCCGGCAGAAGTTCACTGTATACTTCATCCATCCCCAGTGAGGCTGCCACCTGATCCGCCACCTTCTTGGCGTCCCCTGTGAGCATCACAGTTTTTTCCACACCGGATTTGCGGAGCGCATCCACTGCCTGACGGGAATGGGGCTTCAGAACATCCGATATCAAAATATGTCCGGCATAGGCGCCATTGATGGCCATATGAATGACGGTTCCCACATGATGGCAGTCAATGTGGGGAATCCCCAGCTTTTGCATGAGTTTCGCGTTGCCCACAGCCACAGGGATGCCGTCCACCTTAGCCGTGATGCCGTTGCCGCTGATCTCCTGGATATCCGATACCCGAGAACGGTCGATCTCCTTTCCGTATGCGTGCTGGAGACTCTTGCTAATGGGATGGGAGGAAGCGCTTTCCGCCAGCGCCGCATACTCCAGAATTTTTTCATCCTCCATCTGATTGTGATGGACCCCATTCACCTGGAAGACCCCCTGGGTCAGTGTGCCGGTTTTATCAAATACCACACATTTGGTTTTGGACAGACTTTCCAAATAGTTGGATCCCTTCACCAATACCCCTTCCCTGCTGGCTCCGCCTATACCGGCAAAGAAGCTCAGCGGGATACTGATAACCAGGGCGCACGGGCAGCTGATCACCAAAAATGTCAGAGCGCGGTAAATCCAAATTCCCCAATCCGGTGACATTCCCATTCCCATCATTCGCACCAGGGGAGGCAGAATCGCCAATATCAGAGCGCTGACCACTACGGCGGGGGTATAAACGCGGGCAAATTTGGTAATGAAAGCCTCAGATTTGGACTTCCTGGAACTGGCATTTTCCACCAAATCCAAAATTTTGGAAACCGTAGACTCCCCGAATTCTTTGGTGGTTCGGATATGCAGCACACCGGATAAATTGATGCAGCCGCTGATGACCTCATCGCCTTCCTTCACCTCTCGAGGCATGCTTTCCCCCGTTAAGGCACTGGTATTCAGGCTGGAGGAACCGGCGTCAACCACACCGTCTATGGGTACCTTTTCCCCGGGCTGAACCACGATGATTGTTCCGATTTCCACCTCGTCTGGATCCACCTGCTCCAGATTTCCGTCTTTCAGGACGTTGGCATAATCCGGCCGAATATCCATGAGATCACTGATGTTTCTGCGGCTTTTTCCCACAGCATAACTCTGAAACCATTCTCCCACCTGATAAAACAGCATAACGGCAATGGCTTCTGTATAATCGCCGTCGCCGGTGATTCCGATGATCATGGCTCCCACAGTGGCTATGGCCATCAACAGATTTTCGTCAAAAGGCTGTCTGTTTTTCATTCCTTTTCCCGCTTTGATCAGGATGTCATAGCCAATGACGAGATATGGAATCAAATATACGATAAATCGTGCCCATCCGGTGAGCGGAAGAAAATGAAGTCCCACCAGTAGGACAGCGGCGATCACGATTCGAATCAGCATTTTTTTCTGTTTTTTACTCATAATCTCTCCCTCTTTTCATGCAAACAGATCCTTATCCCCAGCAACCAGCGAGTCCAGAAGCATGCAGATACTTTAAAATATTTATTATTTAAGTATATGATCAATTATTCATATAATGTTTCATGTAATCCCCGGCGTCCAGCAAAGGACACCGGGGAATGGCCTCACAGATTTCATCAAATATAAATTTCGCAGTCATCCTCAACTTTTTTGCAGTTTTTGAGGACATCGTTCATGGTGGTTTTGGGATCTGCCCCTTCCTCGAACTCCACGATCATCTTCAATGTCATGAAATTCACAGTGGCATCTTTCACACCGGTTGTTTTTTTGGCGGCATCTTCCATCTTATTGGCGCAATTTGCGCAGTCCACATCAATTTTATACGTCTTCTTCATGGTACAGTCTCCTTTCCATTCGATTAAACATTTACTTAATCGTTGATTGTAGTGTACCTCTCTTTACGGAAGAAGTCAATACCTTCACAAAAAAATTTACCACTAAATTCGCACAAGTTTTTTCAGAAAATCTTCATAGCCAAAGACCCAGTCGAACGCAACGCCAGGCGCCACTGCCTGGAAATGCAGACGGGCACAGACAATTTTATTCCGGTCTTTTTTCGGGATTTCCTCCCATGTATGCTCCCGGCGAAACTGCGTCACAAAACAGGATAAGTCTTCTCTTTTTGTATATATCCCGTTTTTTGCGCACACCATGGCCCAGTTGGGGAAAAGGGGACCACAGGGAGTAGGAATGCTGACACTTTCCCTGGGCAATTTGGTAAACAAAAGAACCTGCCCATCCCTCTCCAGACATCTGGCAAATTCATATTCTTCCCGGCTGTCCATGCGATAATAGCGGTTCACAGCTCCGCCTCCATTGGCTGTAAAAACGCGATGAGGGATCGCAAATTCTTCCGGAGCAATGGTATCTGGATGAAAGAAGCGCTCTGTGTCATCTGCACTGCAGCCCACCACCTCATAGGACGCCACGTGGGATGTCTTTTCAGACGAAAACACATCCAAAATAATTCGGATGGCTTCCTCCAAAATCTCCGGACGGTCAAGAAGCCCTCTCTGGGATATTCCGGCCAGGATTTTTCCAATGGCCAGGCGGGGCAGACCAGTGTGATACATCACAGTATTGATCAGCTGCAGATCTGACTTGGCCTCCGGCGCTGTATCAGTACCTTGGACATATTCCGGTATTTCCGCCTCCAGCATAAAACCATGTAAGCGGCCATACACGCCCTTTCCCGTCTCAACGCGGTATCCAGCATGAACCGCAGTCTGCGATAGACGACTGTTTAACTCATTTACGCAGGCGGCAGTAAACGTCTGAGGATCCAGACAAACCCGATACAGGGTGCGTGTGGCCAGTATGCTGCCCAGATGGCTGCGTAGATATTGGGGCCTCTCCCCCTCCATCCCCGGAGCGAGTCCGTTTTCCGGAGACGGCTCATCCCCGTTTTTCACAGCGATGGTTCTATCCCGTTTCTCTTCCATCAGTCTTAGAAAAGCCTCATGGAATGCTGCTTCCCACTGGGAAAGGGAGGCGGGCAGTACAGATACGTTCTCCAATTCGTCCTCTCTCAGCACATTGTGTTGCGTCAGGATTCCGCGCTCCGCCATGACATCCCGCAGGGAAGCCACCAGTTTTGCGGTACGCAGCGCTGGGGGAATTCCGGCCTTTTTCAGTGCCTGTTGGAGAATGGATGCAGTGACTTCTTTCTGATTGAAATTCATGTCAGCATTAAAATCTTGCTGAAGGGTTCGGGCAAAATGCCCATAGGAATCGTTGGCAATCACAGTTAATTCGTTGATGGCCGTATCGGTACAGCGATTTCCATCCATATCCACCGGCAGACGCAGTCCTCTGCCGATCTCCTGCTTTTTGGCAATTTCAGAACCCGCGGATTTCAGTGTGCACAGGGTAAACACATTGGGATTGTCCCATCCCTCCCTCAGGGCAGAATGGGAAAAAATGAAAGCCAGCGGCTCCTCAAAGGAAATCAATTGATCCTTTTTCTCCAAAATCAGGGAAATCCCACGGTCAATATCTTCCTGTGTTTTCGCCCGGACTTTATGATCTTCGCGGCCGGGATCCCAACCGGCAATCTCCACTTCTCGATTTTTTTTGTCCACGGCAAAATAGCCCTCTCTTACCTCCTGGGTATCCCGCAGTCTCGGAAACAGTTCCCTATACGGATCCAGTTCTTCAGCGTAAAGAGAAAGAGCCTTCCCGTATTCCTCATCAAAAATGCGCAGATACTCTCCTCTCCCGTCCGCGCGGCTGTGATCCCTGACCTTTGCCACGGAATCCACGAAAAATAGCGTCAGTACCTTAATTTGTCTCCCTGCTTTCAGAATGGCCAGCTGTTTTTCGAAATGATTTTGAATGGCAAGGCGGATCTGGATTCTGACGGTTTCTTTACTGTTTTGGATATAATTGCTTTCCCCCATGGGCAGAAAGTAGCTTCCCTTTTCGGTGACAATTTCCAAGTCTTTTTTCCCATGGGGATCTGCTCCAATGCGCATATTCTTATAGGCAGGCAAACCTCCGGACAATTCTTCCAGGGATGCCCCTCCCCGGACGGAGGCTGTCTTGAAGCGAATTGGTTCCCCTTTTTCTTGGTAAAACAGCTGAATCCTGGCCTTCCAATCGGATGTAAAGGCCAAATAGCGGATATACGGATAATCTTTGGGAACCGCGCCGCAGACAGTTTTGACCCGTATTCCCTTGACCAAATGCTGTTGGTATGCCCCATAGGAATCCAGCCTGAATATGGGATGGTAGAGACATCTGTGGGTGGCCGAATAGCGGAGGGTGAACAGGGGGAGCAGCTGTTCTATGGCTTCCATGGACCGGGATCTTTTCGCCCCTGTTCCCTCGATTTTCTGAGGCTCATCCATGATAATACTGGGGTGAATCGACTGGATTTCCCGCCAGAGAATCCGGCCATATTCATCTGCTGTCCGAATTTTGTTGGAATCTTTGTTGAACGCCTGAATATTCATGATGCAGAGACTCAAATCCCTTGTCTCAACAAACTGGGAGCCGACCCGACGCAGGTTATTGCTGTCATATACAAAACTGTGTTTTTCCACATCCACGCCATACAAAGCGCGAAAATGGCCGCCAAGCTGATGGAGAGACTGTTCCACTCCTTTTCGTATGGCAATGGAGGGCACCACGATGATGAATTTGGTAAACCCGTACGTTCGATTCAGCTCCAAAATGGTGCGCAGATATACATATGTTTTTCCGGTTCCCGTTTCCATTTCCACCGTAAAATTCCGTCCACCCTTCAGGGATCGGTCCGGAAACAGGCCGTTTTCACTCTGCACCCTCTGCAGATTGGACAGCAGCCGATTCTCGTCGGGGATGGGTCTATTTTTCCGAGATCCCTTTTCTCCCTCCCGGTATATTCCGCGAAACAGCTCCACCGCCGCCTGGACAGCCTGAAGCTGATATTCCAGCTTATCATCGAATTGAAATGCAATCCTCTTTGCCATGCTGTGCATTCTCCTTACTTATGGCTTTTGTACAGTCTCCCCTAAAAGAGAGGCCGATATCTTACTTCACCGCGAATCCAGTCATCCACCTTTATGGTTCCCAAGAGCCGCGGGTATGGAAGATCGTAAAAATAAACATTTTCCATCATTTCCACTTGGAATACTTTTAAGACATCCACTTTATCATAAAAAGATTCTCCCCATTTTTCCATGGGACGGTAGTATTTCCCCTCTCCCTTTCGGATCACACATTCGTCCATCCGTACCTGCTGGTTATACAGGAGATAAAAAGGAATGCCGCCCAGCATTCGGCATAGATTGGCGAGAATGGCGAAATTATTCAGGTCAAAATAAAATGGCCTCCACTGCTCAAGAGAATAAAAGGAGCGCTTTAATTCCATGATTTCGATAATGTTCCTGTGGTCTTTGCTGAGACGGATCAGATCTATATCCGCAAAGACGCCCACCCGCAGGCATTCTCTCTGCCAGATGTGGAACGCACTGGAGAGACTGTCATTCTTTCTCTTTTGCGGGGTTCGATTTTCCAGATCAGCAGAAATTCTGTACCTGGAGAATATCCTTGGCAGTTCTCCCAGACGAATGGACACAAAAGAATGGTTTCCGTTTGATTCCAGAAAAGAAACCGTATCCTCATTTCGCAGAATCTCTCTGTCTTCGTATCGGATCCAAAACAGGGGAATCTTGGCTTTATTGGCAATCCAAAAGCACATTTTGCCAAAATTCTCTTCATAGAAATCCAGTTCCCTCCCATACTCCTCACGGCTGACCCGGTCGTCAATGATCAGCATGATGGGCATATTATCTTTTTTGCGCGCAACCACCAGGAGACTTTTTGTGGTATCATAAAATCGAATCTCGTGGGGGCTATCACATTCTTTCAGATATTCGCAAAGACCATTTCGTTCGTATCGCTCCATATTCGTCCTCCCGTTTTATCTGTTCTGGAATAGGTTTATATGAATTCCACCGTATAGGTTCGTTTTGCACTGTGGCCCTGGAGCGCGATCAGCGCTTCCAGACGGCGCAGTGTCTCATCTTTTAGGGCAGCATCATCTCCAAACGCACTGTCACGAAAAATAATTTTAAAGGGGAAAGGAGTCAGGCGGGAAATCTGTTCCAAAATGGATCGGTTCAGCTTCTTCTCCAGACAGATGAGATGGCGGGATCCATAAAGAAATGTCCTCTCTCCAATCTGCGGCAGCAAAGTCAATGGCTCAGACAGCAGCAAATCCTGCTGCCGCAGCATAAGCTCATACACAATATTTTCATCCAACGCTCCAGGCATGAAATCCAAATGGTCCGAATCTTCCCCAAATTCGCTGCCATCATCATTCAAAAAGACCGTGTGCGCCTGCTCTGGGGTATTCCATCGAATATTGGTCCTGGATAACACAAATGTGCGAAATCCCACATCCACTGGATGATCGGCCAGCTGCAGGATCTCTTTCCCCTCCCGGATGATGCGCTCCCTGCCAATGTGGCAGATGGTGGAAAATCCCTGTCGGTAGGCGGCGCTTTTCTCCGGACAGGAGGCTGGAATTTGTACCAGTAAAAATCGGCGTCCGCCGTCATCCTCCAGATTTTGGCGCATCACCGCATTGGCTGTGGCAGCGGATCCGCTGAAAAAATCCATGATCAGATCCCCGGGCCCGGTGGCGATTCGGATCATCTCCTGAATATAGGGAGTGGGTTTGGGCGTGTCGAACACGATTGCTCCGAACAGCCGCTTGATCTCATCCGATGCATTGGCAGCATTGGAAGTATGGTTCCAGATGGTTTCCGGGATTTTTCCCTTATTTTCATGAATAAATAACTTTCGGTAGATGTGATCGCCGCGGAACAACAGACGATTTTCCCGCTCCATTTTCTCCATATTTTCTTTGGAAAACAGCCAAAGACGGCGGGGAAAATAATGGCCGTCCCGGCTGGTAAAATCATACTCCACGCCGCCCTGCGTTCCCCTGGCCCAAGTGGCCAATACGCGGTAGGGTCCTCTAGGATCATGGTCCGGGTTTTTATACGCCTTCTTCGTCTCCTCATCCAATTCCAGATAATTGGTCTCAAAAGAATTCTTATTCTTCGCATAGACCAGCAGATACTCGTGGGATTTGCTGAACCATCGGGCAGAATTGTCTCTTCCCCGCTTTCGGTTCCAAATGACGCAGGCTACAAAGTTATCCTCTCCAAAAATCTCATCACAAATCTGGCGCAGATTGGCTACCTCATTGTCATCGATGCTGATGAAAATGGAGCCGTCTTCCCGCAAAAAGTCCCTGGCAATCATCAAAAGCGGATACATTTCATTGAGCCAGCGGGCGTGGAAGCGGTTGGAAGATCTCTGATTCACCACGTATCGGTTTCCCTGTTGATCCACATTGCCCTCCATCTGATCAATGCTTTCCTGGGAAACCGTAAACTTGTCATCATAAATGAAATCGTTTCCCGTATTGTAGGGAGGGTCAATATAAATCATTTTCACCGCGCAGTAGTAGTTTTGGCGGAGAAGTTTCAAAACCGTCAGGTTATCTCCTTCTATGTAGATATTTTTCGTGGTATCCGGATCCAAACTCTTTTCCCTGTCCAGATTCAGCGTATAGCCGGAGATATCCTGACTGGCCATGCGGCGGGCCCGGCGCTTTCCGGCCCACGTCAACTCATATTTCTCGCTTCCCCCCGCCGGGTCCCCGCCCAAAAGTTCCCTGAGCAGATCAAAATCCACGCTTCCGTCTTTCACCACCTCAGGAAATAGCTGGCGCAGCTTTTCCCTATTTTCCTCAAAAAAGTCATTGATTTGGGAGTCTATTCTATGGTCTTCCATCTGCCCCTCCTTTGCCCGACCGTACGTTTTGTGTTTCGTTTGTTCATTATAGCATACCTGTGCCGCCGAGGTCAAAAGCTCTTTTTCCGACCAGCGACTACTTTCTCTGCCCCTCTAAGATTACCGGGAAAATGGTTTTCATCTGCGGTATGGGACGCAAGGGGCCCGAAGCATCCCAACGGACACTTCGGGCCCCTGCTTTTGAACGTTGGCCGGAAAGACCGCCGTTCCCGGCTGCGTATTGCCCTGGATTATTTCTGTACAATATTGATAATTCTGCCAGGCACATAAATTTCTTTTATAATAGTCCCCGTCAGTTTATCAGCCACAGCGGCTTTTCCCATTTCCAAAGCCGTCTCTTTGGGTGCGTCTTTGGCCAATTTCACGGTGGCCCTGGTCTTTCCGTTGATCTGTACAGCCAGTTCCACTTCATTTTCCACAGTCTTGGATTCCTCATATTCGGGCCAGGAGGTCTGATAGAGATATCCTTCCATTCCCAGCGTCTCCCATAGTTCCTCAGTGATATGGGGAGCCACAGGATTCAGCAGCGTCAAAAGAGTCTTAAATTCTCCTCTTGTCACTTTGCCGACCTTATAAAATTCATTGATCAGAGCCATCATTGCGGCAATGGCTGTGTTAAACTTCAGATTTTCAAAATCCAGACTCACTTTTTTAATGGTTTGATGCATCTTGGTCTCCAGTGCTTTGGAGTAGCCCTCTTCATCCGTAACCATGTCCTGCAGCTTCCATACACGATCCAGGAAGCGGCGGCAGCCCTTGACACCCTCCTGGGACCAGGCAGCGCTTAAATCGAAGGCGCCGATGAACATTTCGTACGTGCGCAGGGTATCTGCGCCGAACTCCTTGACGATGTCGTCAGGGTTGACCACGTTTCCTCTGGACTTGGACATTTTCTCTCCGTTGCTGCCCAGAATCATACCGTGGGATGTTCTCTTCTGATACGGCTCCTTGGTGGGAACAACTCCCTGGTCGTACAGGAATTTGTGCCAAAAACGGGAGTACAGCAGATGCAGCGTGGTATGCTCCATACCGCCGTTATACCAGTCCACAGGCAGCCAGTACTTCAGCGCCTCCTTGCTGGCCAGCGCCTGATCATTGTGGGGATCAGTGTAGCGCAGATAATACCAGGAAGAACCGGCCCACTGGGGCATGGTATCTGTCTCTCTCTCTGCCTTGCCGCCGCAGCACGGGCAGGTGGTTTCCACCCAATCCCGCATGGCCGCCAGAGGGGATTCCCCGTTGTCCGTGGGCATATAGCTTTCCACATCGGGAAGCTCCAGCGGCAGCTCGCTCTCCGGCAGGGGCACATAGCCGCATTTCTCGCAGTGAACAATGGGAATGGGCTCCCCCCAATAGCGCTGCCTGGAGAACACCCAGTCTCTCAGCTTATAGTTGGGTTTGCTGTGACCGATGCCCTTCTCCTCCAGCCAGTCGATCATGGCCTTCTTGGCATCCGCCACTTCCATACCGTTGAGGAATCCGGAATTCACCAGCGTTCCCGTGGCCACATCGGTGAAAGCAGCCTCCTGAACATCTCCGCCCGCCACCACTTCGATGATGGGAAGATCAAACTTCTTGGCAAATTCCCAGTCTCTCTCATCGTGGGCAGGTACCGCCATAATGGCGCCGGTACCGTATGTCATCAACACATAGTCGGAAATCCAGATGGGGATCTCCTGGCCATTGACAGGATTGACGGCGCTGAGTCCATCCAGACATACACCTGTCTTATCCTTGGCCAGCTCCGTGCGCTCAAAATCGGATTTTCTGGCTGCCTGCTCCCGGTAAGCTACAATGGCATCCCAATTTTTCAGTTCATCTTTATATTTGTCAATATAGGGATGCTCTGGAGACAGCACCATATAAGTGGCGCCAAACAGCGTATCCGGACGTGTGGTATAGATGCGCAGCGTCTCTTCTTTTCCCTTCAACCGGAAATCCACCTCAGCACCCTGGGAACGGCCGATCCAGTTTTTCTGGGAAACCTTTACTTTTTCAATATAATCCACAGAATCCAGATCGTCGATGAGCTTATCGGCATATTCGGTGATTTTCAGCATCCATTGGCTCTTTACCTTGCGGATGACTTCGCTGCCGCAGCGCTCGCAGTGGCCGTTGACCACTTCCTCATTGGCCAGACCCACTTTACAGGATGTACAGAAATTAATGGGCATCTCTGTCTTATAGGCCAGCCCCGCTTTGAACAATTTCAGGAAAATCCATTGGGTCCATTTATAATACGCAGGGTCTGTGGTATTGATCTCCCTGTCCCAGTCAAAAGAATATCCCAGTGACTGCAGCTGCTCCTTGAAGTGCGCCACATTGCCCTTGGTGACAATCTTGGGATGAATGTGATTCTTGATGGCATAATTTTCTGTGGGCAGACCGAAGGCATCCCAGCCCATGG
>CAJFUP010000195.1 GCA_904420225.1 uncultured Lachnospiraceae bacterium | reverse complement strand
TTTTCAGGAAAGAGAATTGACAAAGGAGGATATGGAGGAATACAAGGCAGCGGGAGAGCCCTGCACGTTTCTCACTCATTTTCCTGTGAACAGGGACGCTGTGGAACAAGCCCTGATAAATACAATGGATCAAGAGGGGAGAGAGTATTTCGCCGATGAAAGTGAGTATAACAGTATCATAGGACAGAATGAAGATACTTGGTTTACCCACAGCACCTATTTTTTCAGTGAGGATGACGCTTTCTGGACAGATCTCTCCTGGGATTCGGTGACTGAACAGGTACATAATCTATATTTTTCGGGTACAGATAAGGAATTTTTGAAAGACATGGTCCGGGCAGCCGCCATGGAACTGCTGGCTGAACCGGATGATGAAACGGCAGAAGCCATTGCGGAAGAATTGGATAAATTTGATGCTGGAGCGGTGGATGAAGAGTCTTATTATGAAATTAAAACATATGAAAATATCAGTGTTTCTGTCATGATGATCGATGATGCGTATACCATGGAAATGTATTATTATGGGGAAAATGAATCAATTTAAAAGCGGCAGTGGGCCGTATAAAGGCGGAAGCGGAGGAAAAAATGGAAGACATAAGATTAAAAGAAAAAAAATTATTTTTGTTTGACATTGACGGTACCATTGCGATAGATGAGACGGTACTGGACGGCACTCTGGATTTACTTCGCTTCATCGGCCTCAGAGGAGGAAAAGCGGTCTACATTACAAATAATTCCACCAAAAGCAGGGCAGACTATGTAGCGAAGTTTAAGAGAATGGGAATTCCGGCCGAGGAATCCGACTTCATTACGGCATCTTATGCCGCCTGCCGATACCTGAAACAACATCATGGAACAGACACCATTTATGTGGCTGGAACGGCTTCCTTACTCCGGGAATTGGAGAGGGAAGGGCTGCATGTGACGGCAGATGGGACCAGGGACGCGGAAGTGGTGCTGGTGGGATACGACAGCGAGCTGACGTACAGTAAAACTGTGGATGTCTGTCGCTATTTAATGACAAAGCCATCCATCGCATATTTGGCCACCAACCCTGATTTGTGCTGCCCAACAGGGTTTGGAAGTGTTCCAGATTGTGGCGCCATCTGCCGTATGATCCAATGCGCTGTCGGCAGAATGCCTCTGTTTTTGGGAAAGCCCAATCCTGCCATTGTGGAATATTGTTTGGAAGAAACGGGATATGCCAAAGAGGAAACGCTGGTGGTTGGCGACAGATGGTATACAGACATTGCTGTTGGGATTGCGGCAGGGGTGGACACGGCAGTGGTATTTACCGGAGAGGCACAGGAGCAGGAACTGAGATCTACACAGTATCCACCCACATGGGCATTTCCAACCATTCGCGGGCTGGCGGACCGCCTGATGGCGTGATCGAAAAAGGCAACAATCACAATGAAAAGAGACATCATAGATTGGAGGGGGCATCATGTTTTTTGTAGACATTCATAATCATATTCTTCCGTGTGTGGATGACGGCTCCCAGAGCCTGGAACAATCCATGAGAATGTTGAAGACGGCTTTTGGCGAGGGGATCCGGGCAGTTTGTCTGACCCCTCATTACCTGCCGCCCAAATATAAGATACCCATCGCGGATCTGGAAAAATCCCGGGAGCTTCTACAGGAGAAGCTGATCAAAGAGGGAATCGGGATTCGGCTGTATCTGGGAAATGAAATTTATTATAGACCCTCCTGCGTGGAAGATATTCTCGGCGGGAGGGCGTTGACTCTGGCGTCCAGCCGATATGTTCTTTTGGAGTATGCGGTCAGGGAATCGGAATCACAGATTGAGAAAAGTGTTCATGATTTGTCCAACGCCGGATTTCGTCCCATACTGGCTCATCTGGAACGGTATCAGACATTAATGGGAAAGGTCAGCCGTGTCCGTCAGCTGATTGAGATGGGGGCGTATGTCCAGGTAAATGCCGGAAGTGTCACAGGAACATACGGTCACAGAACGGCCAAATGGGCGAAAACGCTTTTGAAAGAAGATTTGGTGCATCTGATTGCCACGGATGCCCATGATGAGGAAAAACGAGCTCCTAAATTAAATGCGTGTGTCAGGTATCTAACAAAGAAATATGGGGAAGACTATACACAGTTGCTTTTGTGGGAAAATCCATGTAAGGTAATTGAAAACAAATTTATTCAGGAGTAGTTGAAAATCATGGATGAAAAGAGAAAGGACGAGATGGAACTGGACTGGGGGGAATTGGGAGGCACGCTGTTAAGCAGAATGATTCTCATTTTGGCGGTTACGCTTGTATGCGCGTTTGCCGCCTTTTTCGGCACAAAATGGCTGATTCCACTTAGATATACGTCAACGGCCAGTATTTATATTATGAATCGGCAAAATAATAACCAGCTTTCTGCCAGCGATTTAAGCAGTGCCGATATGCTGACAAAAGACTGTCAGAAATTGGCAGTCAGCCGCGGCGTGCTGGAGGAAACGATCCATCGGGCAAAGCTGTCAGTTTCAGCCGAGGAGCTGAAGAAACAAATAGCAGTCTCGGTGCAAAATGACACCAGAGTTTTGGATCTCTCGGTGACAGACGAAAATCCAGGCAGGGCCAAAGAAACCGTGGATGTCCTGACAGATGTCACACGGGAGAAAATCCAGGAAGTCATGGGCGTGGAAGAGGTGAATGTCATTGACTACGGACAGTTTCCTCTGGCTCCTTCCGGGCCAAATATTTTGATGAATACTGTCCTGGCGGGTGTCCTGGGCTTTTTTGTTTCCGCTGCGGCAGTGGTGATCCGTTTTGTCATGGACGACACCATTAAGACCAGCGATGATATTGCGGGGTATTTGAATACAGTGGCCATAGGCATCATTCCCAATGTGGGTGATGAGAAAAACGGCAGATCCTTGAAAAACGGCGCCAAAAAAAGGAGGTGATGGCTGTGCAGAGCGTGAAATTAACGAGACCGCAGCGGGAGGCGGATTATCGTGTGGCAGAGGCGTACAAAGCGCTACGCACCA